>NZ_JBFAWA010000006.1:0-432505 GCF_040680035.1 Nonomuraea sp. NPDC052116
AGCCACGACTACCTCCCAGCTTCAGAGGCAGCCAGCCTGACGGGTTCACCAGCCGAGATCAATTACCCGGTCAACGTTCCGGGACGGCCCACTAGTGCGCGCCGCGCAGGCCGCTGGCGATGAACATCCCGGCCAGCATGGCGAACAGGAACGCCTGTAGGAACTGGATGAACATCTCGAACGCGGTCATCACGATCGTCATCAGCACGCCGAGGACGCCGAGCCCCGCGCCCAGCGGGGTGAGCCGCTCGAACAGGAACCAGAAGCCCACCGAGCTGAAGAAGGCCACGAGGATGTGGCCGGCGAACATGTTCGCGAACAGCCGCACGAAGTGGGTGAACAGCGACGTGATGAACACCTCGGCCAGGATCAGCGGGGCATAGAGGCCGTACGCCCAGCCGGGCAGGCCCGGGAGGTGCACGATGCCCCTCAGGTAGCCGCGCACGCCGTGGTGCCGGACGCCGAGGTAGACCTTGATGCCGTACACCATGAGCGCCAGCACCAGGGGGAAGGCGATGTGCGCGGCGACGGGGAACTGGATGAGCGGGACGATGCCCATCAGGTTCCAGATGAGCACGGTCAGGAAGATCGTGAGGAGGAAGCCCATCCATCGGTCGGAGTCGGCGCCGAGGCTGGGGCGGGCGATCTGGTCGCGTACGAACAGGTACGCGTACTCGCCGATGCTCTGCCAGCCGCGTGGGATGATCTTCGGCTTGGCGAACGCGGCCCAGCACAGGGCGATGGCGATGACCGAGCTGAGCAGGGCGATGAGGACCGGTTTGGTGAACCATTCCGGGCCGCCGGGAAAGATCGGCGCGAACTCGAAGAGTTCCAGTCCCGGGGCGGTCCATCGGTCGGGGGAGGCGTTCAGGCCATTGGAGGTGATCAGGATCGTCGTCCGCACGGCGGTCCTTTCTGGGTAGCGACTATCGCTGGAAGCACACCTTAACCGGATATATCGGGCGACCTTTTTATAGGGTTTTAACGGTTTATAAGTGGCGATGACGTTCTATTCTGGAACGGTGCTTACGGGTGTACTCATCGACTGGGGCGGGGTGCTGACGACCAGCCTTTCCGACTCCATCGCGCGCTGGATCGCGGCGGACAGGATCGACGGCGACCACTACCGCCAGGTGATGCGGAAGATGGTCGACCACGCTTACGGCGACGGTGTCGGCGAAAGCGTCGTCCACGCGCTGGAAAGGGGCGAGATCGACGGCTCCGCCTTCGAGCGCGACCTCGCCGCCCGGCTGCTGACCGTCGACGGGGTGCCGCCCGTGGCCGAGGGGCTGCTGGAGCGGATGTTCGCGGGATTCGAACGCGTTGACGCAATGTACGACATGCTCCGCGACGTACGGGAAAATGGTGTCAAAACGTGTTTGGTATCTAACTCTTGGTCAAATGAGTATCCCCGCGCCGACTGGGACGAGCTCTTCGACGCGGTCGTGATCTCCGGCGAGGTCGGCATGCGCAAGCCCGAGCCGCGCATCTACCACCACGCGGTCGAGCTGATCGGCCTGGCCTGCGAGGAGTGCGTGTTCATCGACGACATCGAGGCCAACATCCTGGCCGCCCGCGCGCTCGGCATCGCCGGCATCCATCACAAAGATGCCAACTCGACCATCGAGGAACTCGAGTCTCTCCTCCGTCTCACGCTGCGACGGGCATGATAGAGCCCTTGTACGCCGAGACAGGGCCGCCGCCGAGTGCGGACCTCCATCTCGGCACGCCGAGCTGAGCTCGGCCAGAAAGAAAGCACGAAAGGTTCGTCATGCGCGTCTATCTGCCGTGCACTCTCCCGGCACTGGCCCAGGCGGTCGAGTCGGGAGAGCTGGGTCCGGCCCCGCTGACCGGCTACGCGGTGACCCCCGCGCTGACCGAGTGGTATGCCTCGGGCGACACCGAGGAGCTCGAATACGTGGCACTCACCGAGGCGGCCCGCGCGTCGCTGCGGATGCTGGCCGCCGACCGCGCCGACGGCGCCGAGACCGCGTTCCGGCGCGTGGTGGTCGCCGCCGAGGTGCCGGAGCGCTCGGTCGCCGCCGGAGTCGATCTGGAGGAACGGGCGAGAGTGCGCCTCGCCGACCCGATCCCGCTGGCCAAGGTGGCCGCGGTGCACATCGACGACCACGAGGCGATCACCGACATCGAGGCCGCCGTCGCCGCGCTGCCGGCCGCGGACGAGGGTGACGACGACGCGAGATTCACCGTGGACGGGGCCGAGGCGCACGAGCTCATGTGGTACGCGACACAGGAGGTTCCCGACCTTCTGGGCACATAACGGAGGCGTTACATCGATCACACTTCCTTGACCGTTTCGAGCCGAACCTCGCTAGGGTCCCGATCTAGCAAGTGTTGTTTACGCAAGGAGTCGGTCCAAGTGAAGCTTCGAGTCGTGGCCACCGCCGTGGGCGCCCTGGCAGCGGTCCTGCTGGCGGGCGGGCCCGCGAACGCTCAGGCCAAGCCGTACGACCACCAGGACCCGGCCAAGTCGGGTTGCTGGAACTCGGCCAAGGTGGTGCGGACGGCCCCCATCAAGGGCCGCGTCGACGGCGAGGTCGGGACGATCAAGCTCTGGTGGTCCTTCAAGTGCAAGACCAACTGGGTCGAGGTCCGGGTGCCGACCTCGGGGAGCGGCATCATCACCGTGACCGCGAAGGACGGCCGGTACGACCAGTTCCGCTATAAGAAGGGCAACAAGGGCCGGCACTGGGGCAACATGATCTGGGCCAACAACATGTGCGCCTGGGGCAGTGCCTCGGTCCAGTGGAACGGCGGCCGCGGCGGCCAGAACGGCGCCGGCACCACCGGCAAGGCCTGCAAGTAGTTCCTCGGGGGCCGTGGCCGGATGGTCGCGGCCCCTGTTCTGGGCGTTCATCGAAACGTCACACGTGCCGTCTAAGCTTGTCGCAACATGACAAAGCACATCATCTGGGATTGGAACGGCACGCTCTTCCACGACATCGACGCCGTGGTGGGGGCCACCAACGAGGTCTTCAGGCCGTACGAGCTTCCTGAGATGACCGCCGACGGATTCCGCGCGGTCTACACCCGGCCCATCTGGGTCGCCTACGAGCGCATGCTCGGCCGCCCCCTGACCGAGGGGGAGTGGGAGCTGCTCGACGACGGCTTCCACGAGCACTACTTCCGGCTGAGCGACGCCTGCGCGCTGGCCGCCGACGCGGAGCTGGTCCTCGCGAACTGGACGGGCACCCAGTCGCTCTGCTCGATGGCGCCGCACGCGCACCTCGTGCCCAAGGTCGACTCGTTCGGCATCACCCGGCACTTCACCCGCATCGACGGGCTGCTGGGCACCACGGGCGGCGAGAAGGCCGCGCACATGACGGCGCACATCACGGCCCTCGGGATCGATCCCGCCGAGGTCCTCGTGATCGGCGACAGCGTGGACGACGGGCTCGCCGCGCGGCACGTGGGGGCCAGGGCGGTGCTGTACACGGGCGGCATGACGACCCGCGCCGAGCTGGCGAGCATCGGCTTTCCCGTGGTCGACACGCTGTCGGACGCGCTGAATTTCGCGTAAAACCTTCATGCCCGAATCGCCAAGGCGTCGGCCCCGCGTATCGCGCCGGCCGTACCGTATGTGAACACAAACGGCGGCGCCCGCCGTACCCTATGCAGGGTCACCCCCCAGGAGGCTGCCATCAATCGCCTTGTGCTGTGGAACATCGACCTCACGCTGGTCGACGTCGCCATCGTGACCAGAGACGCCTACGCGGAGGCGTTCCGCGTCGTCACCGGGCGACCGCTGGTCAAACTCGTGCCCCCGCTGGGGCGCCCGGACTCCGAGATCGTCTTCGAGACGCTCGCCGTCAACGGCATCCTGGCCGAGGACGACCATCTGCCCAAGTTCCTGGCGGCGCTGGCCGTGGCCTTCGCCGACCGGCGCGGGCGGCTGGCCAAGGAGGGGCGGGCGCTGCCGGGGGCCAAGGACGCGCTGAAGTCGGTGTCCAGGCTCGACGGCGTGATCCAGACGGTGCTGACCGGGACCATCAGGAGCAACGCCGTGCACAAGCTCAAGGCGTTCGGGCTGGACAAGCACATCGACTTCACGCTGGGCGGGTACGGCGAGGAGGTCTACCCCAAGGCGACGCTGCTGCAGGTGGCGCAGTCCCGGGCCAAGGAGCGCCTGGGCACGCCGTTCACCGCGGCGAACACCGTGGTGATCGGAGACTCCACGCGGGACGTCCAGGCCGCCAAGATCGGCGGTGCGGCGATGATCGGGGTCGCCTCGGGCCGGTCCATGGCGGCCGAGCTGCGCGAGGCGGGGGCCGACGTGGTGCTGCCCGACCTCTCCAACGCCTCCGAAGTCGTCGCCGCCGTGGCGGGCCTCACCTCCCCGGTCGGCCGCACCGCCTAGCATCACGTGCCGCCGCCGCCGAGAGCGTTGAGGAAGCGGGCGGCGGCCGGGGCGGCCACGCCGGCGCCGGTGCCCGCGCCCTCGGCGATGACCGCGAAGGCCAGGTCGCCGCGGTAGCCGATGAACCACGAGTGGGTCGGCGGCTCCTTGCCCGACCCGAACTCCGCCGTGCCCGTCTTGCCGGCCGTGCCCTTGGGGAACTGGACGGCGTGGGCGGTGCCGTCCGTCACCACGGCCGGCATCAGCTTGCGCAGGGCCGCCACCACGCCGTCCTCCAGCGGCCGGGGGTTGGTGGGCTGGGCGTCCGGGATCAGCTCCTCCTTGACGAGGGTCGGGGAGATCCAGGCGCCGGAGGCGATGGCGGCCGCGACCGAGGCCATGTTGAGCGGGCTGGCCAGGACGCGGCCCTGGCCGATGCCGGCGGAGGCGAGGTCCGTGTCGTCCTTCGGGTCCGGGAACTCGGCGCGGACCGCGGGCACGCCGGGGGTGATCGGGGTGCCGAAGCCGAAGCTGCGGGCGACCTGCGCCAGCCGGCCGCCGTTCAGCCGGCCCACGCTCATCTCCCCGAACGTCGTGTTGCACGAATGCGCGAACGCGTCCTGGAACGACAGCGTGCCGAAGTCCTCGAAGTCGGCGTTGTGGAACGGGAAGCCGCCGATGTTCTTCTCGGCGGGGCAGGTGACCTGGCGGGACGGCTCGACCCCGTCCGCGACCAGCGCGGAGGCCGTCACCACCTTGAACGTCGAGCCGGGCGGATACTTGCCGAGCAGGGCCCGGTTGAAGCCCCCCGGCTTGTTCACCACCGCGAGGATCTCGCCGGTCGAGGCGCGCAGCGCCACCAGGGACGCCGGTTCCGACACGTCCTCCAGGGCCTTGGCCCCGGCGCTGTGGACCTTCAGGTCGATGGTGGTCTGGAGCGGGCGGTATCCACTGGCGCGGACGACCGTCTGGATGGGTTTGTCCCCCTCGTACAGATCGATCCGGGAGCGGGCGGGCTTCTTGAAGCGGTCGGGGAACGTCTGCCTGATGCCCTCCACGAGCTGCTGCACCGAGCCGGGCGCGGACGGCGTGTTGATCGCGGTGCCGTCGGCGGCCAGGACCCGCAGCGGGTCGCCCTGCTGGGAGATCACCCGTAGCGAGCGCCCCTTCTTGAGCAGCGGGTGGATGGCGGCCGGCGTCCAGGCGACCTTCCACCTGCGGTCGCGCTCCACGAGCTTGAGCTCGCCGTCGTAGGTCCAGTCCTGCTGTCCGAGCAGCCTGGCCTGGAAGCCGACCTCGTCCCCCGAGGAGGAGGCGAAGACGCCCGTCGGCCTGGGGCGGTTGAAGGACGCCTCGGTGAGCTTGAGGTCGGTGCGGAAGCGCCGGTGCCAGGCCTCGAAGTCGGCGGGCGGATCGGCCACCAGAGCGCGCATCCCCGCATAGTCCTGGGCGGACCAGGCCGAAAGATACTTGTCGGCCGTCTCCTCCGGCGAGCCCTCCGTGCGCAGCGCCCAGATGACGCCTCCCGCCGCCACGACCGGGATCAGGAGCCCCGGAACGATCCACGGCCAGCGGCGGCGCCGTGCGTATATTGTCCCCGTTTGCGGTGCCATGGAGCAGAGGACACCAGAGGGACGGCAAGGGTGTCCAATACTGATATGAGCGCCTTACGTATATAAATCTGGATATAGTGGCTGGTCGTGGACCTCGTCCGGCACCTTCGCTACTTCACCGTCGTCGCGGAGGAACTCCACTTCGGCAACGCCGCCATCCGGCTCGGCATGGCGCAGCCGCCCCTCAGCCAGCGCATCAAGCGCCTGGAGGAGGAGCTCGGCGTGCGGCTGTTCGACCGCTCGGCCCGCCAGGTGCGGCTCACCGAGGCGGGCCGGCTGCTCCTGGGCGAGGCCCGCGAGATCGTGGCCCGGGTGGACCGGCTGCACGAGCTGGCCAGGCAGGGCGAGGGCACGGTGCTCAAGGTCGGCCTCCCGCCCGACCTGGCCGCCGCCGCCATCGCCGCCCTGGTCGCGGGCTTCCGCGAGACCAATCCCGCGGTACGCCTCGCGCCCGCCGAGATCTGGACCGCCGACCAGGTGACGGCGCTGGCCGAGGGGACGATCGACGTCGGCCTCGTCCGCCATCCGGTCGCCGCGCCCGGCCTGCGGTTCGGCCAGGTGCTGGCGCAGCCGCAAGGGGTGCTGCTGGCCGAGGGCGACCCGCTCACCGGCGTCGGCGAGGTGCACCTGGCCGACCTGGCGGGGCGCGAGCTGCTGATGCCGCCCCAGGAGGGCGAGCCGGGGCTGTACGCGGAGATGCTCTCGGAGTGCCGCCGCCACGGCTACGTCCCCGTACAGGTGCACGAGGGCGCCGGGCTCGGGCTGGTGCTGGCGGGCGCGGCGGTGGCGTTCGGGCCGAAGGTGGAGCTCCCAGGGCTGGTCTGGCGGCCGCTGCTAGGCTCGCCGATCACGTGCCGGGTCTCCACCGCCTGGCGCCAGGCGGTGGCCGCCCCGATCGACGAACTGGTCGACGACTTCTCGGCCGTCGCCGTACGCACGCTGAAGGAGAGCGCCGGGATGACGGACGAGGGCGCGGTGTCCGTGCGGCGGATCAGCCGCAGGCCGGGGATGCTCGCATGAGCACGCCGGACTTCGAGGCGCTGTTCCGTGCGGCGGGGGTGCGGGGCTGGCTGTGCGCGGCCGACATCGACTCGGGGCGCGAGGTGGGGCACGGGCCGGACGAGCCGGTGCCCACGGCGTCGATGTTCAAGGTGCCGCTGCTGGTGGCGCTCTGCGGGCAGGCCGACGCCGGGCTCCTGGACCTCTCCGAACGCGTGACCGTCACGGCAAGGGACAGGGTCTCGGGGCCGACCGGGCTCTCGGCGATGCTCGACGACGTGACGATCTCGCTGCGCGACCTGGCGTACCTGATGATCGCGGTGAGCGACAACACCTCGGCCGACGTGCTGCTGGGCCGGGTCGGGTTCGAGGCGATCAACACCATGCTGGCCGGGTTCGGGCTCGACGGGACGCGGGTGACGCAGAGCGCCCGGGAGCTCCTCGGCAGCATGGCGATCGACGCCGGGCACGCGTGGCCGTTCGTGGATCCGGAGGACATCGCGCGGCTGAGCGTGCTCGACCCCGCGCGGGCGAACCGGTCCACCCCGCGCGAGCTGGCCGCGCTGTTCGGGATGATCTGGCGGGACGAGGCGGCCTCGCAGGAGTCGTGCGCCTGGATGCGCGGCGTGTTCAACATGCAGGTGTGGCCGCACCGGCTGGCCTCCGGCTTCCCGTACGACGACGTCGCGGTCAGCGGCAAGACCGGCACGCTGCCCACGCTGCGCAGCGAGTCCGGGGTCGTCGAGTATCCGGACGGCCGGCGCTACGCCGTGGCCGTGTGCACGCGTTCGTTCAGCACCGCGCTCAACCAGCCGCGTGCCGACGCGGTGATCGGCACGGCGGCGCGTATGGCGGTGGACCACCTACGGAGATAGCAAGTTATGTGGGGGTCCGGGTATGACTTTCCCCCCGACGGGCGACAGGATGGGCACATGGTTGCTGAGGGCGAGCTTCTCTGGGAGCCGAGCGAAGAGGTCATCGCGAAGGCCGGGCTGACCCGCTACCTGGAGTGGCTGGGACGGCCGGGACCCTATGAGGACGTCTGGCGGTGGTCCGTCGAGCACCCGGGCGAGTTCTGGACGTCGATCTGGGACTACTTCGACGTGGTCGGCGACCGGGGCGACGGGCCGGTGCTCTCCGGGACGATGCCGGACGTCACGTGGTTCGAGGGGAGCACGCTCAACTACGCCGAGAACGCGCTGCGCCGCGCCGAGGGCACCGCCGTGGTGTTCGTGTCCGAGGACGGCGCCCGCCAGGAGCTGACCTGGGACGAACTGCGCGATGAGGTCGCCCGCGTCCGGGCGGGGCTGGCCCGCCTCGGCGTGCGGCGCGGCGACCGGGTGGCCGCCTACCTGCCGAGCATCCCGCAGGCCCTGATCGCCTTCCTGGCGACCGCCTCCCTGGGCGCGATCTGGTCGGCCGGCTCGCCCGACTTCGGGGTGCCGAGCATCGTCGACAGGTTCAAGCAGATCGAGCCCAAGGTGCTCATCGCGGTCGACGGCTACCACTACAACGGCAAGACCTACGACCGCTCCGACGCCGTCAACGAGATCGCCGCCCAGCTGCCCACGCTGCGCGCGACCGTGTGGATCCCCTACCTGGCGGCGCTCGACGAGGGCCAGGCGCCCCAGCAGGCCGGGCCCGCCGAGGCGCACACCCGGGAGGTGCCGCACGGCGAGGTGATCGGCTGGGAGGGGCTGCGGGCCGAGGAGGGGCCGCTGGAGTTCGAGCGGGTGCCGTTCGGCCACCCGCTGTGGATCCTCTACTCCAGCGGCACGACCGGGCTGCCCAAGCCGATCGTGCACGGGCACGGCGGCGTGGTGCTGGAGCACCTCAAGTCCCTCACCTTCCAGCAGGACATCGGCGAAGGCGATGTGTTCTTCTGGTACACCACCACGGGCTGGATGATGTGGAACTACCTCATCGGCGCCCTGCTGGTGGGGGCCACGCCGGTGCTGTACGACGGCGCGGCCACCTATCCGTCGCCGGCCGCGCTGTGGCGGATCGCCGACTCCGAGAAGGTGACCTACTTCGGGGTCGGGGCGCCGTACATCATGGCCTCGCTGAAGGCCGGGATCCACCCCCAGGGGCTGGAGCGGCTGCGCGGCGTCGGCTCGACCGGGTCGCCGCTGCCGCCGGAGGGGTTCTCGTGGGTGGCCTCGGAGCTGCCCGGGGTCCCGCTGGGGTCGTTCTCCGGAGGCACGGACGTGTGCACGGGGTTCGTCGGGGCGACCATGCTCCACCCGATCAGGGCGGGCATCATCCCGTGCCGGTCGCTGGGGGCGAAGGTCGAGTCGTACGACCCCGCGGGCAAGCCGGTCGTCGGCGAGGTGGGCGAACTCGTGCTGACCGCGCCGATGCCGTCGATGCCGGTGATGTTCTGGAACGACCCCGACGGCCGGCGCTACTTCGAGAGCTACTTCGACGTCTACCCCGGGGTGTGGCGGCACGGCGACTGGATCAAGATCAACGAGGACGGGAGCTGCGTGATCTACGGCCGCTCCGACTCGACCCTCAACCGGGGCGGCGTCCGGATGGGCACCAGCGAGTTCTACCGGGTCGTCGAGCGGTTCGACGAGATCGCCGACAGCCTCGTGATCGACACCGGGCAGCTCGGGCAGGAGGGGCGGCTGCTGCTGTACGTGACGCTCGCCGAGGGCGCGACGCTGACCGAGTCGCTCCAGCGGACCCTCTGCGACGCCCTGCGCAAGGAGCTGTCGCCCCGCCACGTGCCCAACGAGATCCACGCCGTCCCCGGCATCCCCCGTACGCTCTCCGGCAAGAAGCTGGAGGTGCCCGTACGCAAGATCCTGCTGGGCACGCCCGTCGAGCAGGCGGCCAATCCCGACGCCATGGCCAACCCCGAGGTGCTGCGCCACTTCAGTCCGGCAGCAGAATGATCTTGCCGCGCGTCCGGCCCTGCCCGGCCGCGCGGTGGACCTCCTCCAGCTCGGTCAGGGGGCGATACCCGGCCGCCTCGACCGTGAGCTCGCCCCGGTCGACGAGCTCGGCCAGCTCGGCCAGCTGAGCCGGGTCGTTGCGGGCCACGAAGTGGGTGCCGCCCTCGATCGGGGTGGCGATCGTGATCGTCCTGCGCCCGAGCCCGGCCAGGGCGGCGGCGTCCTCCTGGGGGAGCGCGGCCAGGTTCAGCACCACGTCCATGCCGCCGGGGAGCGGCGTGGTCGTGTAGTCGATCACCTCGTCGGCGCCGTACCGCTCGACCGCCGCCGCGCTGCGCGGGCTCGCCGTGGCGGACACGGTCGCGCCGGCGAGCTTGGCGAGCTGGACGGCGAACATGCCGACCCCGCCGCCCGCCCCGTTGATCAGCACCCGCTCGCCACGGGCGAGGCGGGCGTGCTCGTGGATCGCCTGCCAGGCCGTGAGCCCGGCCACCGGGACGGCGGCCGCGTGGGCGAGCGGGATGCTCCGCGGCGCTCTGGCCAGGACGCTCGCGGGCACGGCCGCGTATCCGGCGGCGGCGCCGTCCACCAGGCCGAACACGCGGTCGCCCGGGGCCAGGCCCGTCACGCCTTCGCCGAGCGCGACGACCGTGCCCGAGACGTCCGCGCCGAGCGTGTACGGCAGGCTCACCGGGAGCACCTCGCGCAGCAGACCCGCGCGCAGGCCGACCTCCGACGGGTTGAAGGAGGTGGCGGCCACTTCGAGGAGGACCTGTCCCGGGCCCGGGCGCGGCGTGGGGATCCGGTCGAAGCGGATCTCGTCCCCGTATTCGTGGATGCGGGCGGCACGCATGGTCTCGGGCGGTTCGCCGGGAACGCGGAACTCCTCGGCGTGGTCGGCCACCCAGGCGCCGAACGTGCGGGGTGCGGCCTTCGTGACCTCCTCGACCGCCGGCGTGACGGGGGCCGGGTGGCGGACGAGGTCCGCCTGGGCCTGGAGCACGCCGTCCACCGCCGGCGGGGGCCAGCCCGTGGCCAGGAGCTCCGTACGGGTCCGGTCGGGTGGGACCTCCTCCCAGCGCGCCGGAAATTTCGTGATCTGGGAGATGATGCGGACCTGGTCGGCCTGGGTGATCGACTCCGGGCCGGTCAGGTCGTAGACGGTGCCGTGGTGTCCCTCCTCCAGCAGTGCCCGTGCCGCCACCGCGGCGAGGTCCCGCTCGTCCAGCACAGGCATGGCGGCGCGGCCGTACGAGCCGCGCACCACCCCCGCCCGCACCCGCGCCGCCCACCGCAGCGCGTTGGCCGCGAAGGCGTGCGGGCGCAGCACCGTCCACTCCAGGCCCGACTTCTCGATCAGCCGCTCGACCTCGCGTTCGTGGTCGCGTACCGCGGCGGAGGAGAGGTAGACCACCCGCCGCGCCCGGCGCGCGATCGCGTCGATCACCGCCCGCGCCCCATCCGCCGTGGCGAACGGCCACACCAGGAACACCGACTCCACCCCGTCGAGCGGCAGCGACCCGGGGTCCGCCAGGTTGCCCTGGGCCCGGCCGAAGGGCCTGACCTCGGCCCCCGCCTCCGCCAACCGCGCCGCCACCAGCCTGCCGACCGTGCCGGTCGCGCCCGTCACCAACACTGTTCTCATGCAGGCCACCGTATGGGCCGTCCGCGAGACAACCAATGCGTCATCGGGCCGGATTTCATACGCGATCGTCCTCCCTTAAGCTTCCTCTGTGGACGTGCTCAGTGATGTGATCGCCCTCATGCGCACCGGCAGCCCCCGATCGGCCCGCGTCGAATGGCGTGCCCCCTGGGGTCAGCGGTTCCCGACGGTTCCCGGCTCCGCCGGGTTCCAGGTCGTCCTGCGGGGGTCGGGCTGGTTGATCCGGCCGGACGGCGATCCGATCGCGCTGTCGGTGGGCGACGTGGTCTTCTTCCCCCACGGCCACGGCTACGCCATGGCGGACTCGCCGTCCACCCCGCTCGCCGAGCCCGACTGCGACCCGCTGGACGACGGCCCCGGCCTGTTCGCCTCCGCGTCGATTGACGGGCCTCCGGCGACGGTGCTGCTGTGCGGCGGCTACCGCCTCGATCCGGGCCGGGCCCACCCGATCCTGCGTGATCTGCCCGACCTGATCCACCTCCCGGCCGGCGTCGGCCTCCACACCGAGCTGCGCGCCGCCGTCGAGGCCCTGGGCGCGGAGATCCAGCGCCCGCGGCTGGGCGCCGACACGGTGGTGTCGTCCCTCCTGGACCTGCTGCTGCTCTACATCCTGCGGGCCTGGTTCGAGGGGGAGCACGGCCAGTGCTCGGTCGGCGGGTGGGCGCAGGCGCTGGCGGATCCCGGCATCAGCGCCGCGCTGGACGCCGTCCACCGGGATCCCGCCCACCCGTGGACGGTCCAGGAGCTGGGCGCGCGGGCGGGGCTGTCGAGGTCGGCCTTCTCGCGCCGTTTCGGCGAGCTGATCGGCCGGCCGCCGCTGGCGTACCTCACCTGGTGGCGCCTGGCCACGGCGGCCCACCTCATGCGCGCGTCGGACGCCCCGCTGGGCCAGATCGCCGCCAGGGTCGGCTACACCTCGGAGTTCGCCTTCGCCAACGCCTTCAAACGGGAGTACGGCGTGGCGCCCGGCAGATATCGCCGCGAGATCTGTCCGGCCTGACTTCTTGCCCCTGCATAAATAGGTTAAAACGTAACAATTTCCGAACGACTTAGGGTGCTTGGGAATCTTGTAATAGCCAGGCATTGACGCTTCGCCACTCGCTGATTTACCGTCCTCCCACCGCTTAAAACGATTTTGCCGGGAGTGCGGCAATGAATGAGACTCCCGTTCTATCCCTTTCCCAGGTCAGCAAGGCGTTCGGTGCGGTGCGTGCCGTACGCGAGGTCTCTCTCGATCTCTTCCCCGGCGAGGTGCACGCGCTCGCGGGGGAGAACGGCGCGGGCAAGTCGACGATCGTGAAAATCCTGTCCGGCGTGCACCGGCCGGACTCGGGCCGGATCCTGCTGGACGGCGAGCCGGTGGAGTTCGGCGGGCCCGCGGACGCGCAGCGGGCCGGGGTCGCCGTCATCTACCAGGAGCCGACCCTCTTTCCCGACCTGTCGGTCATGGAGAACATCTTCATGGGCCGCCAGCCCCGCGGCCGCCTCGGCATCGACCGGCGGGCCATGCGCGCCGGCGCCGCCGAGCTGTTCGAGCGGCTCGGCGTGCCCCTCGACCCCGACCAGCCGGCCCGCGGCCTGTCGATCGCCGACCAGCAGCTCGTGGAGATCGCCAAGGCGCTCTCGCGGCAGGCGCGGGTGCTCGTCATGGACGAGCCCACCGCCGCCCTGTCGGGCACGGAGGTCGCCCGGCTGTTCGGCGTGGCCCGGACGCTGCGCGCGCAGGGCTGCGCGCTGCTGTTCATCTCGCACCGGCTGGAAGAGATCTTCGAGCTGTGCCGGCGGGTCACCACCCTGCGTGACGGCGCGTACGTGGCCGAGGACCTGGTCGCCGACATCACCCCCGACGACCTGGTACGCCGCATGGTCGGCAGGGAGCTGGAGGCCCTGTTCCCCAAGCAGGAGACGGAGGCCGGCGAGGTCGCGCTCAAGGTGCGCCGGCTCACCCGCGAGGGCGCCTTCACCGACGTCTCCTTCGAGGTGCGGCGGGGCGAGATCGTCGCGCTGGCCGGGCTCGTCGGGGCCGGGCGCAGCGAGGTGGCCAGGGCCGTGTTCGGCATCGACCGGTGGGACGCGGGGAGCGTCGAGGTGGACGGCAGGCGGCTGCGGCCCGCCAGCCCCACGGCGGCCATGGCGGCGGGGCTGGCCCTCGTGCCCGAGGACCGGCGGCAGCAGGGCCTCGTCATGGACCTGTCCATCGAGCGCAACATCGGGCTCGCCGGCCTGGCCGACGTGCGCCGGGGGCCGTTGGTCTCCCGGGCGGCCGAGCGGGAGCGGGCCAGGGACTGGGCGGTGCGGCTGCGGCTGAAGTTCGCGCGGCTGACGGACGCCGTGAACGTGCTGTCCGGCGGCAACCAGCAGAAGGTCGTGCTGGCCAAGTGGCTGGCGCGCCGGCCGTCGGTGCTCATCGTGGACGAGCCGACCCGCGGGATCGACGTGGCCACCAAGGCCGAGGTGCACCGGCTGCTGTCGGAGCTGGCCGGGAGCGGGGTGGCGGTGCTGATGATCTCGTCCGAGCTGCCCGAGGTGCTGGGGATGGCCGACAGGGTGCTGGTCATGCACGAGGGGCGGCTGGCCGCGGAGATCCCGCGCGCGGACGCCACCGAGGAGAGCGTGATGGCCGCCGCCACCGGAAGGAGCCGCGCGTGACCGCCACCGGAAGGAGCCGCGCGTGACCGCCACCGCCACCAGGACCGAGGCCGTGCGGCGCAACGGCGGGCGGCGGCTCGTGGACCGCGTCGCGCGGGTGCGCGAGCTGGGCATCGTGGTCGCGCTGGGCCTCCTCTTCGGCGTCACCGGCGCCGTCAACCCGTCCTTCCTCACCTATGCCGGCCTGCGCGACATCCTGCTGAACTCCGCCATCGTCGCCATGCTCGCCGTCGGCCAGACGCTCGTGGTCATCACCAGGAACGTGGACCTGTCCGTCAGCTCCGTGGTGGGGCTGTCGGCGTTCGGTGGCGCGCTGATCCTGGCCGACCACCCGGGCGTGCCGATCCCGGTCGTGATCGCGGGCTGCGTGGTGCTCGGCGCCCTGTGCGGCGCGGTCAACGGGCTGCTCGTCGGGGCGGCCAAGGTGCCCGCGCTGGTGGCCACCCTCGGCACCCTGTACGCCTTCCGCGGCATCGACTTCGCCTGGGCCGGCGGACGCCAGGTGAACGCGGCCGACATGCCCGACGGCTTCCTGTCCCTGGGGACGCGCTCGGTGCTCGGCGTGCCGCTGCTCGCGCTGGTCGCCCTGGTCGTACTGCTGGCGGTCGGGTGGATGCTGGGCAACCTGCGCGCCGGCCGCGAGCTGTACGCCATCGGCTCCAACCCCGAGGCGGCCGTGCTGGCCGGGATCCGGGTGCGGCGCAGGATCGTCGCGGCGTTCGTGGCCAACGGGGCGCTGGCGGGGCTGGCTGGGGTCATGTGGGCGGCCCGCTTCGGCACCGTGGACGCCACCGTGGCGACCGGCAAGGAGCTCGACGTGATCGCCGCCGTCGTGGTGGGCGGGGTGGCCATCTTCGGCGGCAGCGGCACGGTGTACGGGGCGGCGCTCGGGGCGCTCCTGCTGACCGGCATCACCAGCGCGCTGGCCGTGCTCCGGGTGGACGCGCTCGCCCAGACCGCCATCAACGGCGCCCTGCTGCTGGCCGCCATCGTTCTCGACCGCGCGCTCGCGCTCCGGGTCGCCGCGGCCCTGCGCCGCCGCAGATTCCACGACCCCGCCGAACCGGACGACCCCGCCGACCGCCCAGACCCCGCCGATCCCGCTCCCGGGAGGACCGCCGATGGCAGCTGATCTCGCTCGGACGGCGCGCCGCTGGGAGGGGCTCATCCTCGTGCTGCTCGTCGGCGTGAGCGTCTGGGCCTCGCTCGGCGTGGACGGGTTCGCGAACGGGTCCAACATCTCCTTCCTGCTCCTCGACACCACCGAGATCGCCCTCATGGCCCTGACCATGACGCTGGTCATCGTGGCGGCCGAGATCGACCTGTCGGTGGCCTCCACGCTGGGCCTGTCGTGCGCGGTGCTCGGCCGGCTGTGGAACGCGGGCCTGCCGATCGAGGCGATCATGCCCATCTGCCTGCTGGTGGGCGCCCTGTGCGGCGCGTTCAACGGGCTGCTCGTCACCCGCCTCGGCCTGCCCTCGCTGGCGGTCACCATCGGGACGTTCGCGCTGTTCCGCGGCCTGGCGTACGTCATGCTGGGCGACCAGGCGGTGGCCGACCTGCCGCCCGCGTACACGAGCCTGGCCACCGCGTCCATCGGCCCGATCCCGCTGGCGTCCGTGCTGGTCGGGGTGCTGGCGGTGGTGGCGGCCACGCTGCTGCACGCGACCGGGCTGGGCCGCTCGATCGTCGCGCTCGGCTCGAACGTGGAGGCCGCCTACTTCGCGGGCGTCCGGGTCAAGCGGATCAAGTTCTGGCTGTTCGTGGCCTCCGGGGTGATGGCGTCGCTGGCCTCGCTCGTCTACACGTTCCGCTACGCCAGCGCCAGGGCGGACAACGGCGTCGGGCTCGAACTGGCCGTGGTGGCCGCCGTGCTGCTCGGCGGCGTGTCGATCTTCGGCGGGCGCGGCACGCTGCCCGGAGTCCTCATGGCGGTGCTGCTACTCGGCGTCGTGCGCAACGCGCTCATCCTCGCCGACGTGGCCAACGAGGTCCTGAACTTCGTGACGGGCCTGCTGCTCGTCGCATCCGTGCTGGCGCCGAACCTGGGGGCGGTATGGCGGCGGCGCACCTCACCACAAGTGGAAGGGAAGTCCGTTTCATGACAACGCGCACCCCTTGGCGGCCGACGGCGCTCCTCGCCGGACTCGTCCTGCTGACGGCCGCCTGCGGCGGCACCACCAAGAGCGACGTGGCACAACAGTCCTCCGCCTCCGCCACGGCCGCCGCCTCCTCGGCCCCGGCCGTGGATCCCAACGCCCCGCTCAAGCAGGGACTGAAGATCGCGTTCCTGCCCAAGCAGGTCAACAACCCGTACTTCACGATCGCCGACGGCGGCGGGATCGCGGCCGCCAAGGAGTTCGGCGGCGAGGGCAAGGAGGTCGGGCCGTCCGACGCCAGCGCGTCCTCGCAGGTCTCCTACATCAACACGCTGATGCAGCAGAAGCAGGACGCCATCGTCATCTCCGCGAACGACCCGAACGCCGTCGTGCCCGCGCTCAAGCAGGCCAGGGCCGCCGGGGTGAAGGTCGTCAGCTACGACTCCGACACCGCCCCCGAGGGCCGCGACGTGTTCGTCAACCAGGCCGGCCCCGAGGACCTGGGCCGGACCGAGGTGCAGCTGCTGGCCGAGCAGATCGGGCACAAGGGCAAGATCGCCGTGCTCTCCGCCACCCCCAACGCGACGAACCAGAACACCTGGATCGACTTCATGAAGGACGAGCTCAAGAAGCCCGAGTACAAGGACATGGAGCTGGTCAAGGTCGCCTACGGCAACGACGACGACCAGAAGTCGTTCACCGAGACGCAGGGGCTGCTGCGCTCGTACCCGGACCTGGCGGGCATCATCTCGCCCACGACCGTGGGCATCGCCGCGGCGGCCCGCTACCTGTCGGACTCGCCGTCCAAGGGCAAGGTCAAGCTGACCGGGCTCGGCACCCCCAACCAGCTCAGGAAGTTCGTCAAGGACGGCACCATCGAGGCGTTCGAGCTGTGGAACCCGGCCGACCTCGGCTACCTGGCCTCGTACGCGGCGGCCGCGCTGGCGTCCGGGCAGATCACCGGGGCCGAAGGGGAGAAGTTCAAGGCGGGCAAGCTCGGCGAGTACACGATCGGGGCCAAGGGCGAGGTGCTGCTGGGCAAGCCGACCGTGTTCAACAAGGACAACATCGACAAGTTCGACTTCTGACGCTCACGTCCGGCCGCGCGGCACGACCAGGCCCGTCTCGTACGCCATGACGACGGCCTGGGTCCTGTCGCGCAGGCCGAGCTTGTTCAGCACCCGGCTCACGTGGGTCTTGACCGTCTCCTCGGTGACCACCAGCCTGGCCGCGATCTCGGGGTTGGACAGGCCCTCGGCGACCAGGCGCAGGACCTGCGTCTCGCGCGGGGTCAGCGCGGACAGCGCCTCCGCCGCCGGCCTCGGGCCGCCCATGCGGGCGAACTCGCTGATGAGGCGGCGGGTGACGGCCGGGGCCAGCAGCGCCTCGCCGGCGGCGATCACGCGTACGGCGTCGAAGAGGCGCTCGGCGGTGACGTCCTTGAGCAGGAAGCCGCTGGCTCCGGCGCGCAGGGCGTCGTAGACGTACTCGTCCAGGTCGAATGTGGTCAGGATGAGCACCCTCGGCCCGCCGTCGAGGCGCCTGGTGGCCTCGATGCCGTCCATGACCGGCATGCGCACGTCCATCAGCACCACGTCGGGGGATAGCTCGCGGCAGACCCGCACCGCCTCGGCCCCGTCGGCGGCGGTGCCCGCGACCTCGAAGTCCGGCTGGGTGTCGAGCAACTCGGCGAACCCCGTCCGCACCACCAGGTGGTCGTCGGCGATCACGATCCTGAGCCTGCCGGGCTCGCTCATCCGCCCTCCTCGTCCCGTCCGGGCAGGCGGGCCTCCACGAGGAACCCGCCGCCCTGGGCGGGGCCCGTGCGGAGCTCGCCGCCGACGGCCGCGGCCCGCTCGCGCATCCCGGACAGGCCGTGTCCTCCCTTTTCCGTGTCCGACGGCCCCGGGCCGTTGTCGCGGACGAGCAGGCGCAGGTCGGGGCCGGTGTAGTCGAGCTCCACGTCCACGGCGGCCCCGGGCGCGTGGCGGCGCGCGTTGGTGAGCGCCTCCTGGATGATCCGGTACGCGGCCAGCTCCACGCCGGGATCGAGCTCCACCGGCGAGCCCCGCAGGACGAGCCGGGTGGTCGTGCCCGACGCCTCGCGCGACTCGTCGAGCAGCTCGTTGAGCTCGTGCAGGCGCAGCCCGGGCTGGGGATGCCGGGCCGAGTCGGCCTCGGCGTCCTCGCGCAGCACGCCGAGCAGCCGCCGCATCTCGGTCAGTGCCGCCCGCGCGGTGTCGCCGATGGCCAGCAGTCGCTCCGCACCCGCCTCCGGCATGCCCGGGACGGCCAGCCGGGCGGTCTCCGCCTGGACGGCGACCATGGAGATGTGGTGGGCGACCACGTCGTGCAGCTCGCGGGCGATGCGGGCGCGCTCGCCGCGGGCCGTGTGCTCGACCAGGCTGTCGGCCATGACCTGCCGGGCGGCGGTGTCGGCCCGGGCCCGGCGGCGGGCCCGTACGGCGATCATGGCCAGCGCCAGTGCCGGGGCCAGGCAGGCGAGCAGCAGCGTGAGCGCCCGCACGCGCTCGCCGGGCCCGATCGCCACCGCCAGCACCGGGTACGGCACCGCGACGAGCACGGCCGTCGCCGGCGCACCGTGGCGGCCGGCCCGGTAGCCGGCGATCAGCTGCGCCGCCGCGCCCGCCACGGTCAGCGTGTGGAAGGCCAGGACCGACAGCGCGCCCGCCCCGGTCGCCAGGAGCGCGGCAACGGACGGCTGGGCCCACAGGAGGGGCAGCGGCAGCGTGGTGGCCAGCGCGAGCAGGGGGAACACCATGAGGAGCAGCGGAGCCGTGCCGTCACCGGCCGGCGGCAGCGCATCGGGGCTCACGGGCTGACCGCCCACCGGCGCGCTCACGGTCTCCGAGAGCGCGGGCGCGCTCCCGGACTGCACGACCGACTCGGCCACCGCGAGCACCGCCAGGGCCACGCCGAGCACGACCGGCAGCTGCCGGGCGGCGGCGGGACCGTACGGCACGGCCGCCCCGATCCGGCGCGCCCATGCGAGCGGCACCGCGACGATACGGCTCCACCTCCGGTCCTGCACTCGTTCCACCAGGTCATTGTCCCGGGCGCGGGCAATTGTGGCATCCCTCGTAAGAGGGACGAGGCGTAGCTGGCGCCAGTGACGCCGCAGATCGCTCCGCCGCGTGACGACCCGGGCCGGGCCCGCTGCCTAGTCTGCCTGCCGTGGAAGCAACCATCGAAGTCAACGGCCTGCGCAAGCGGTTCGGCCAGACCCGGGCGCTGGACGGGATGACGTTCACCGTGCTGCCCGGCCAGGTCACCGGGTTCGTCGGGCCGAACGGCGCGGGCAAGTCCACCACCATGCGGGTGGTGCTCGGCCTGGACGCGGCCGACGAGGGCCATGCCCTGGTCGGCGGGCGCCCGTACGCGAGCCTGCGCAGCCCGCTGAGCCACGTCGGCGCGTTGCTGGACGCGGCCGCGCTGCAGCCGGGCCGCACCGCGCGCAACCACCTCCTGTGGCTGGCCCACTCCCAGGGGCTGGGCGCCGGGCGGGTGGATGAGGTGATCGAGCAGGTCGGGCTGACGCCGGCGGCCCGGCGCCGGGCGGGCGGCTACTCGCTGGGCATGCGCCAGCGCCTCGGCATCGCCGCCGCGCTGCTCGGCGACCCGCCGGTGCTCATGCTGGACGAGCCGTTCAACGGCCTCGACCCCGAGGGCATCGTGTGGATCCGGGGGTTCCTGCGGTCGCTGGCCGCGGAGGGGCGGGCCGTGCTGGTGTCCAGCCACCTGATGAGCGAGCTCCAGGACACCGCCGGCCATCTCGTGGTGGTGGGCAGGGGCCGGGTCGTCGCGGACACCAGCGTGGCCGACCTGATCGCGACCGCCTCACGGGACCGGGTCACGCTGCGTACGCAGGCGCGTCCGGAGGCGATGTCGGTGCTGGCGGCGGCCGGAGGCACCGTGACCGTCACCGATCGCGACACGCTGGTCGTCTCCGGGCTGGCGTCCGAGCACATCGTGCGGCTGCTCGCCTCGCGGGCGGTGCCGTTCTCCGAGGTGGCGGCCCACCGGGCCTCGCTGGAGGAGGCGTACCTGGACCTGACCAGGGACGCGGTCGAGTTCAAGGGGGCGGCGCGATGACCGCCGTGACCCCCTACCGCTCGGGCCTGCGGGCCGGGCGCGACGGCTTCGCGCAGCTGCTGCGGGCCGAGTGGACCAAGCTCCGCACGGTACGCGGCTGGATGGCGGGCCTGACGCTGACGACGCTGCTCATCGTCCTGCTCGGGGTGCTCTTCGCGACCGGCAGCCGCTCCTCCTGCATGAACGGGCCGATCGAGGTGCCCTGTCCCGCGCCGCCGACCGGGCCCGGCGGCGAGGCCGTGGAGGACCGGTTCTACTTCGTGCACCAGCAGCTCGACGACGACGGCAGCATCACCGTACGCGTGAACAACCTGACCGGGCAGCTCCGCAAGCCCGACGTGACCCCCGGGGTCCGGAACGTCGTCCCCGGCGTCACGCCGTGGGCCAAGGCGGGGGTCATGATCAAGCAGAGCGTCCGCCAGGGAGCCGCGTACGCGGCGGTGATGGTCACCGGGAGCCACGGGGTGCGGATGCAGCACGACTTCACCGAGGACGTGGCGGGGCGGCCCGGCGGGGCTCCGCGGTGGCTGCGGCTGACCCGTACCGGCGAGACGATCGTCGGCGAGGAGTCGGCCGACGGCTCGCGGTGGACCAGGGTGGGGACCGCCCGGATGGCGACCGGGAGGGTCCGCGTCGGGCTGTTCGCGGCCTCTCCGGGCGACCTGACCGTGACCTCCAACGTGATCGGCGGGGCCGCGACGGCCTCCCGCTTCGCCGAGGTCACCGCCGACATGGACCAGGTCAGCGTGCGGGGCGTGGCCCCCGGGGGCTCGTGGACCCGCGACGACATCGGCGTCACGCTCGAGGCCGACGGCACCCCGCACCATCCGGGCGGGCTCGTGCGCTCCGGTGACACGTTCCGGATCACGGGGGTCGGCGACATCGCGCCGGCCCTGGAGGGCATGCCCGCCGAGCGCGTCCTGACAGGGGTGCTGGCGGGGCTGGTCGTCGTCATCGTGGTCGCGGTGTCGTTCGTCACCGCGGAGTACCGGCGCGGGCTGATCCGCACGACCCTGCTGGCCGCCCCGCGGCGCGGCCGGGCGCTGGTGGCCAAGGCCGTCGTGATCTCCGTGGCCGTCTTCGTCTTCGGGCTGGTCGCCGCCGCCGTCACGGTGCCGGTCGGACGGGCTCTTCTGGCGGGCAACGGCAACGTCCTCGCGCCTCTGGCACCGCTCACCGGGCTGCGGGTGATCGCTGGGACCGCCGCGCTGCTCGCCGTGGTGGCGGTCTTCGCGCTCGCTCTCGGGTCGCTGTTCCGGCGCAGCGCCGTGGCCGTCATCGCGGCCATCGTGGCGATCGTGGTCCCGTACCTGCTGGCGACCGCGTCCCTGCTGCCCGACGAGGTGGCGCGGTGGCTGCTGCGGCTCACCCCGGCGGCGGGCTTCGCGATCCAGCAGAGCACGGTCACGTACGAGCAGATGACCGCCCGGTTCGCCCCGGCGGAGGGCTTCTTCCCGCTGCCGCCCTGGGCGGGGTTCGCGGTCCTGTGCGCGTACGCCGCGCTCGCCCTGGCCCTGGCCGCCCACCGGCTGCGCCGGAGGGACGTATGAGACGCGAGATACACGCCGAGTGGACCAAGCTGCGGACGGTGGCGGGGCCCGCGTGGCTGCTGGCCGGGGCCGTCGTGCTGACCGTGGCCCTGAGCGCCCTCGCGGCGGCCGTCGTGTCCTGCGCGACGGCGGGCTGCGGGCAGGACGCGGCCAGGATCAGCCTCGTCGGGGTCCAGCTGGGCCAGGCGATGGTGGCCCTGCTGGCCGTGGTGGCGGTCTGCGGCGAGTACAGCACCGGCATGATCCGCACCAGCCTCACCGCGATGCCGCGCCGGACCACCGCCCTGGCCGCCAAGGCGGTGGTGGTCGGCGGGCTCACGCTGGGCGCGGGGACCCTCGCCGTGCTCGGGTCCGTGCTGGCGGGGCGGCTCCTGCTGCCGGGCAGCGGCTTCACGGCCGCGCACGGCTACCCGCCGCTGTCCCTGGCCGACGGGCCGACCCTGCGCGCCGCCGTGGGCTCGGTCCTCTACCTGGTGCTGATCGCGCTGCTCAGCCTCGGCCTGGCCACCGCCGTCCGCGACTCGGCCGCGGCCGCCGGGGCCGTGATCGGGCTCCTGTACGTGTTCCCGGTCGTGATCCTCATGGTCGCGGACCCCGAGGCGCGGCGGCTCCTGTGGACGCTGTCCCCGACGAACGCCGGGCTGGCCGTCCAGACGACCGTGGATCTCGCGTCCCTCCCCATCGGACCGTGGGCGGGCCTCGGCGTCCTCGCCGCGTGGTCCGCCGCCTCCCTCGTGGGAGGCGGTCTGCTCCTCCGGTACCGCGATGCGTGATCGAATAGCGAATAAAGCTGAAATGCCGGTATTTACCGGAATTGATATTCTCGCGGACTTTGCTTGACAAAACCTCCCGTTGGATGTGAATTATCGGCGATCTGGGTACGCGTCGATTTATGAGGATAAGGGGAATGGCGGCGCTGGCCGCGGGATGTTTTCTGCCGCTGCTGGCCGCGGCGCCCGCCCTGGCGGACGAGCTCCCGCAGGGGGACCCGGGCGTCCAGACCGACACGGGCGTTCCGGCGGTGGAGGCGGTGCCGGACGTGATGCCGCTCCCGGCGGTGGAGGCGGTGCCGGTGGTGGAGACGGTGCCGGAGCCGGTGAAGCAGGTCCGGGCGGTCAAGGGCGTCAAGGGCGCCCGCGCCGGGAAGATCGGTGTGCTGCGGCCGGGCGACCGGGGCGAGATGGTCAGGCAGCTCCAGCGGCGCCTGCACGACGGCGGCTTCTACTTCGGCCAGGCGCACGGCGTCTATGACGAGCAGACGAGGTACGCGGTCTGGGGGTTGCACAAGAGCAGGGGGATGGTGCCGAGGGGCGAGGTGGGGCCGAAGACGTGGGCGGCGCTCAGGCGGAGCAAGGGCCTGCGCCCGCTGGTGCCGCAGGGCGGCGCGGACCGGATCGAGATCAGCCTGACCCGCCAGTTGCTCACCATCTATCGCGACAACCGCCCGGTGCTGGTCACTCACGTCTCCACCGGCGCCGAGGTGCAGTACTGCGAGAAGGGCCACTGCGGCAACGCGGTCACGCCGGTGGGCGACTTCCGGGTGACCAGGAAGGCGCCCGGCTGGACGACGGGCCTGCTGGGCTCGATGTTCAACTCGCTCTACTTCGTCGGCGGCATCGCCATGCACGGCTCGACGGAGGTGCCGCTCAGGCCCGCCTCGCACGGCTGCGTACGCATGCCGCTGTCGACGTCCGTGCGCGTGTTCAACATGGTGAAGGAGGGGGAGCCGGTGTACGTACGCGGACAGATCTAGATGCCCTGGGGCAGTCGGAACAGCCGGCCGGGGTCGTACGTGGATTTCACCTCGGCCAGCCGGGCTGCATTGGGCCCGTAGTACGCATTCCGCCAATTACTCAAATCGGGGTCGATGTAATTAACGTAAGCATGATCCCCGAAAAATGGGGACATGTCGGAATGTAGCCCGCGCAGCCACCGCCGATCCGTCCCCTCCGCGTAATACTGCACGCTGTAAAGCGCCGCCCGATGCGGGAACGCCGTGTCCGCCGGACCGACCCGCCCGATGGCCCCGCCCATGGCGTCCAGCAGCACCGAGTGCCGCCCGCCGCGCGCCACCCCGTCCACCAGCGCCCGCACGCCGTCCGCCGGCAGCTTCCGGTACGCCATGTGCGACTTGGCCGCGAACGCCTCCCGCGGCATCCGCCGGCACTCGGCGATCGACATGGCCGCGCAGCCGCCCATGATCTTCATGCCGTCCAGATAGGGGACCGTCCGGGCCGAGCGGGAGGAGGGTTGCCCGATCTTGCCGACGAGCGGGGCCAGCAGCCGGTCGAGCGCGGGCCTGCCGCCCACGTACGTGCCGACGATCGCGACGTCCAGGCCGCCGCCCGAGCGCCCCAGGTGCAGCGAGGACCACAGCTCGTCCGGCGCCGAAGGCCCCCACGACTGCCACGCCTTGACCGCGGCCCCCGCCTTGGCCCACGGCCAGTGCAGGAAGAACACAGTGACGTCGCGTGCCGCGAACGTCCTGAACGTGAAGGACACCGCCACGCCGAAGTTCCCGCCGCCACCGCCCCTGCAGGCCCAGTAGAGGCCGGCGTTGCGCGCGGCGTCGCAGTCCAGCGTCCGGCCGTCGGCCGTGACGACGCGTACCGACTGGAGGTTGTCGCAGGTGAGCCCGTACTTCCGGGACACCACGCCGATGCCCCCGCCGAGCGTGAGACCGCCGACCCCGACCGTGGGACAGGAGCCCGCGGGGATGCTCACACCGTGGCGGGCGAGCTTGTCGTAGACGTCGATCAGCTTGGCGCCCGCGCCGATCGTGGCCCGGCCGCCCGCATAGGCGACCGAGCTCATCCTGGACACGTCGATCACCAGCCCGGGGCCCGTGGACCAGCCCGCGTAGGAGTGACCGCCCGAACGGGTGGTGACCGGCACGCCGCCGGTGCGCGCGAACGTCAGGCACGCCGACACGTCGGCCGCGCTCGCACAGTAAGCGACCCCGCCCGGCCGGATCCGGTCGTAGGCGGGGTTGTACAGGCGGCGCGCGGTGTCGTACCCGGCGTCGCCCGGCAGCACGAGCGTGCCCTTCAGCTGTCTCCGCAGCCTCGCCCAGTTGGGCGGCGGCGCGGAGAGCCCGGACGTGCCGGTAGACCGCCCAGTGGACCGCGCGGTGGCGGCCAGCGGGGCGAGCGCGGCGACATGCAGAAAGTCCCGGCGGTCCATGGACGCCTCCGTGTGATCGGTGTTGAGCCGCTCGGTGAGACGTCCGGATGACCCGCCAGGTTTGGTCACATCTCCATCACTTCAGGGCTCAGCCGGCGCTTCCTCCGAACGCGCTCCTGGGGGTGGCGCCGCCCACCCGGGTGAGCCGGGGCGGGCCGCTCTTCTCGGACTTCTTGAGGGCTCCGTCCTTGACCAGCCGCAGCGGCGAGGCGGCCGGCTTCGGAGCCGGACCACCGTGACCGTCTCCCGTGGTCTGGACCATCCGCAGGGCCAGCGCGGGGCACATCTCGACCGTGCGCCGCGCCTCCTTGGCCATCCAGCCCGGTACGGTCCTGAACGACGGGAACCCGTAGTCGTCCAGTTCCACGAACTCCGGCAGCAGATGGGCGCAGAGTCCGTGTCCCGCGCAGCGGGACCAGTCGACCTCCAGCCGGTACTCCACGTAGTCCTTCTCGGGCTCGGGCATCGGCAGCGCGCCGCGGACCGGCCGGCCGCACGAACCGTGCTCCAGGTGGAGTGCGATCTCGCTCTCGAACGCGTCCAGCGCCGACAGCACGAACTTGGCCGTGCCGTCCGGGTGGAAGCACGCCCCCCGCCGCTCGACGCCGCGCACGCAGCGCCGTACGGCGTCCACGGAGCCGCTGCCCTCGACCAGCGCGTTCATGGCCCACGCCAGGTCCGGCAGGCCGAGCCGGCACGGGCCGCACTGGCCGGCCGACTCGCCCGCCAGGTAGGAGGTGACTCGGGCGGCCTCGCCCAGCGAGCACGTCGACTCGCCGAGCGGGACGATGATCCCGGCCCCCAGGGTCGCGCCGGCGAGCTTCATGCCCTCGCGCGAGATCACGGCCGTCTGGGCCACCTCGGCCGACAGCCAGGCGCCGTGGTAGCCCCCGATGAGCACCCCGTCGCCGATCTCGGCCTCGGTGAGCGCGAGCACGTCCGCCAGGTACGTGCCGGTCGGCGCCTCGATGACCGCGCCGTTGGCCGCGCCGCCGCTGACGGTGAGCAGGATGGTGCCGGGCTCCTTGGGGGTGCCGACCTCGGCGTACCTCTCCGGGCCGAGCTCGGCCAGCAGCGCCAGCTGCGCGTACGTCTCCGTGTTGGACAGCAGGGTCGGCAGCCCGTCCACGCCGCTGATCGCGGCCCGCCTCTTGCGGCCGGGCGGGATGCCTATCTCGCCGTTGACGGCGTTGACGAGCGCGCCACCCTCGCCGGAGATGAACCGCTCCTTGATCCCGACCACCCGGATCGGGATGCGGCTCTCCGCGCCGCCGGCGACGTTCGCGGCCCGGCGCTCGTCCACGGCGGCGTTGACGGACGCCTCGGCGACCTCGCCGCCGGCCGTGGCGAGAACCACCTCGCGGGCCCCCAGCGCCTCGGCGGCCAGCACGGCGCCGTCGAGGACCAGGTGGGGGTTGCGGGTGAGCAGCATGGCGTCCTTGGAGCTGGCCGGCTCGCCCTCGGCGCCGTTGATGAGGACGACGCACTCGCCGCTCGAGCCCACCGCGTCGGCGACGGCCCGCAGCTTGCGCGCGAACGGGAACGCCGCGCCGCCCCGGCCGCGCATGTCCACCTCGTTGGCCATCGAGATGAGCTGATCCAGGTCGCGCGGCTTGGGGGAACCGTGGAGGGTGCGGTGGGCGGGCAGGTCCAGTCGGCGGGTCTGGTCCAGCCCGGCGGTCAGCCGGGCCGGACCCATCCGTAAGACCCGCGGCACTCGGGCCGGAATCACGATCGCTCCTGTCGGGTTGCGGGGGTCAACCGGGTCTCCTGAGGCGGTCTCATCCGGCCTCCCGATACCTGCGCCGCTCGGCGAGGCTTACCGGTGCGTTCCTTCTCTGGGCCGGGCCCGGGCCCGCGGCCGCTGCCGCGGCTGCCGCGGCGGCGGCGTTCCCCGCCGCGACCTTCTGCGGCTGCTCGGCGGGTACGCCCATGGCGGCGGGGTTGGTCACCGCCGGCCCCTGGATCTTCTCGAGCGTGACCGGCGGACGGAAGGCCGTGGCCAGCACGCGGATGACCAGCGCTCCGCCGACCGCCGCGATGCTGGCCACGTAGGACCAGGCCACCCAGCCGGCCGGCGGACGGCCGGCCGTCAGGCCGTGCATGATGGCGACGGGCCAGCCCAGGTACGCGACCGAGTGCATCACCCGCCACATCCATGGCCTGGCCTTCGCCGCCCAGCGCCTCCTGAGCAGTCCCGTGGCCACGGCCACGATCATCATGTCGAAGGCCAGGATGCCGAGACCTTTGTTGATTCCGGCGATCGGGACGACCGCCGCGCCCGGTGGCACGTGGCCCAGGCTGATCATGAGGGAGATGTGCGTGATCAGGAAGATCATCCCGAGAAGGCCGAAGGCCTTGTGGGCGAGCTGCGACCTGACCCGGTTGACCGGGGACAGGAAGACCCGCTCGGTGGTGACGATGCCGAGCGCGACGGTCGCGGTGAAGGTCACCAGGGCCATCACGCCCACGTAGAACTCGAGGAAGCCGACCACCCGGCCGAGGATCGCTATGCCACGGTCTGTCCTGGTCAGCGCGAACGCCGACAGCACGACTGCCATGACCATGGCGCTGGCTCCCAGTCGGACACTGCGGGTGTCTAACTTGGTGGGAGTGTGCCGGGGGTGTCGTCTGTGGAGCATCTAAGGTTCCCTCCAAGGTCGGGTGAGGGTGCGACTCGGAAGGCTGGGTAGCCCGCGAGGGCTTTCAGCAGATCAGCATCGGCGGCCCCGGTTGATGCAAGAGACGACGAACTGCATCAGCCGGTCGGGCATCACGTTCGCGAAGTCCGCGTGGTCGGTGATGGGGTTGTGCTTCTGTTCAGGGAAGGCGTCCACGGCGAATGACGGGCCTTGCGGCACGGTGTACGTGAGGGTCATGCGCAAAGCCGGCACCGCCTTAGTTCCTTGCGGGCAGGCGCCACCCTGTCCAGGGAAGACCACGTGCGTTCGGTGATTGGCGCTATCAGTGTTCTGGCCGTCCCAGCAGCTAGGGAAGTCCAGAATACGAACGACTTGGCTGCCGCGCGGGCAAAGCGGATATTTGTCGGGACTTATGCGGTTTTGGAATCCCGTGCAGCTCCAGGCGGCCCTGGCGTTGCCGGCGCCGTTGGTGGCGGCCTTGGCGTCACCGGTGATCAGCCTGAGGAACCTCGGCATCGCGACGACCTGGGAGCTGGCGTTGCCGCGGAACTGGAGCGTCACGGAGCGTGCACGCAGCACCTGGCCGACGTTGCCGTCCGCGTCCTGAGTGTTCACGTCCACCTTGCGGTCTCTGAGGACCGGCCAGAAGTAGGTGGATTTATCGCCCAGCCGGCACGTGGTGCCGGCGGCGGCCAGGCTCTCGTCCGTGGAGAAGCCGTCCGTTGACAGGTTGCCCACGTAGTCGTGGAGGTGGTGGGCTCCGTTGCTCACGCCGGGGGCGACGATGAAGTTGTCCGGGTTGTTGTGGCCGTTGCGGTTCGTCCCGCATGCGGAGACGAAGGTGCCGCGCGAGCCGCCCCTGCCGATGCGGGCGTCAAGCTGACGCGGCGCTACCTGGCGGATGTCGACGAAGTCCTGGACGAACGGGCCCAGGTCGGCGCATTCGTTCTCGTTGTGCTCCTCGGACGCCGTGGGGGACGGGCTGGGGGAGGCGTTTCCGTTCCCATTGTTCCCATTGTTGCCGTTGTTCCCGTTATTGCCGTTGTTTCCGTTGTTGCCCTGACCCGGGTTCTGGGTCGGCCGGTTGCGGCGGCCGAACGTCTCGGCGGTCTGCTCCGGGTCGGGGTTCTGGGCGTCGGGGTTCTGGGCCGGGTCGAGCACGGCGCGCCCGCCGCTCTGGCCCTGCTGGTCGGCGTTCTGCTGCTGGTCGCCGTTCTGGTCCTGCTGCTGGCCCTGTTGCTGGTTGTTCTGCTGCTGGCCGTTCTGCTGGTTGTTGTTCTGCTGGTTGTTGTTCTGGTCCTGCTGGTTCTGGTTGTTGTTCTGGTCCTGGTTCTGCCCGTTCTGATCCTGGTTCTGGTTCTGGTCCTGCTGGTTCTGATCCTGTCCCTGCTGATCTTGATCTTGTTGCTGATCCTGGTTCTGGTTCTGGTTGTTGTTCCGGTTCCGCTGACCCTGCTGCTGCTCCTGGGAGGCCTTTGCCGGGTCGCAGTGGTCGGCGCGCGCGGGGCCGACGCCGATGACGGCCGCGGACACCAATCCGCCGGCCACCACGGCCAATGCGGACACGGCCGAGGCCATGCGTCTAGATCTCGTCATGCGTCTCTCCTCTTTTCAACCGCCATCGCGACGGGTGGAGCTGGTGAGGGCGTCGGAGGCTCGGGCAACTGCGTGTGATCGACCAGGCCGGTGGACTCCAGGAGCGTCATGTGGCGCATGACGAAGTTGATGCCTTCCTGGGCGAACTTCCTGATCTCCGCGTTGCGCGTACCGGCCCGTACAGCCGCCACGACGGTGAAGACCTTGCCGTGCGCGGCACGCAACAGGTTCGCGAAGTCCTGGTCGAAGGCGGGTCCGCGCTCCGCAGCGAGCTGGGCCATCCAGCTCTGCTGGTCGGCGTTGGGCTCGCTGGGCAGTGCCACACCGAGCTTCTTGGCGGTTTGCCGTGTCAGCAGGTCCAGCCTCTGGTGGTCCTGCATGATCAGCCTGCCGACTTCCTTGACGCGCTGGGACTCGGCGCGGGTCTGGGCATAGTCGCCCGCGGGCATCTCCCAGAGACCGGCCTGCCGCACCTTGATGAGCAGGTCACGGTCGGCGGCCGTGACGGGCCCCGATGATGTCTGGGTCGCCGCAGTGGCGGCGGGATCGATCGAAGGTGGCATGACCAGCACGATCGTCACCGCGGCCGCCACGACGAAGCCACCGAGCATGAACAGCTCGCCACCGCGCAAAAGCCTGTGCATGGTCGGAGGTACGCGGGTCTCTCGGGCTTGGTTCAGCACATGGCCGGAGATAGTTAGAAATGACTGGAGTTATCGGAGTGGCTACCGCCGAGATAACGAAGGTGTAAAGATGTGCCCCGTGCTAGGTCACCTCGACGGCAGGTTCGAGAGTGCGGATGCCGAGGCGGAGCATCGCATCGCGGTGCTTTACCAGGAGTTCGGCGGCCCTCTGCTGCGCCACGTACGCAAATCGACAGGTAACGACCTTCAATGGGCCGAAGACGTGGTGCAGGAGACGCTCGTCCGAGCCTGGAAAAACTCGGCAAGACTGCAGTGGGAACCAAGCCTTATATGGGCGTGGCTACTGACGGTAGCCCGCCGCATCGTTATCGATGGACGTCGACGGAAGAGCGTCCGGCCTCAAGAGGTCGAGCCGCCCGAAGTCGACATGATGGCCGTACCCGACGGCTCGGAGCGAGCTCTGTCGCGGATGGTCGTCGCCGACGCCCTTCGCAGCCTCTCTGAAGAACACCGCGAAGTCATAGAGCAGACCTACCTCCGAGACCGTACGATTAGTGAAGCGGCGGAGATACTGGGGATACCTCCGGGCACGGTGAAGTCCCGGCTCTATTACGGGATCCGGGCTCTCCGCGAACTGCTGCGGGACAAGGGGGTAGCCGGCTGATGCATGACGAGGTGGCTGCCTATGTCCTCGGAGTCCTCGATGAGGACGAGCACGAGGCCTTCGAACGCCACCTCGATACGTGTAAGAGATGCCAGGCGGAGCTGATTGAGCTTGCCGAGCTTCCGGAAGAGCTCGACGAGCTCAAGAACGCTCCCGCAGCCTCCGATGACGACCCCCCGAGGTCGATGTCACGCTGACGTCTGTACGTTGACGTCTGTGCCCTTTTCGGGTGGTATCGGTACGGCGAGGCGTTGCGTCCGGTGTAGCGTGACCGGACGGTCAGGGGGAGGTGTTCGGTGGGCATCGACGGAGATGCGCCCGTTCCCCCGCAGCGGCGGTTCGGCGAGGAAGGCGGCCAGCTGTCGTACGGCGGCTATCTTCGCCTGCCCGCGCTGCTCGCACAGCAACGGCCGCAGTCGGAAGCGCCCGACGAGCTGCTCTTCATCACCATCCACCAGGTCTACGAGCTGTGGTTCAAGCTGCTGCTCCACGAGCTGGAGAACGCCCGCGAGGCCATGTTCGCCGGCGAGCTCTGGCGGGCCAGGCACCTGTTCCGACGGGTGCACGCGGTCGAGAAGGTGCTGATCGAGCAGGTGGACGTGCTGGAGACGATGACGCCCCAGGACTTCCTCATGTTCCGGGAGAAGCTGGCGCCCGCCAGCGGCTTCCAGTCGGTGCAGTTCCGGGAGCTGGAGTTCCTGTCCGGGCTGAAGGACGAGCGCTATCTCGGCAGCTTCAGGCACGCCAGCGACACGGAGCTCGCACGGCTGCGCCGCAGGCTGGAGGAGCCCACGCTGTGGGATGCTTACCTCACCGCCCTCTCCCAGCGTGGCCTGCCGGTCTCCGACGACGAGATCATGGGCTCGCTGCTGGCCGTGGCGAGGGACCGCGGGTCGTACGACGACCTGTGGCAACTGGCCGAAGACCTGCTGACGCACGACGCGACCGCCGCGCAGTGGCGGACGCGTCATGTCCAGATGGTCGAACGCCAAATCGGCACCAAGTCGGGCACCGGCGGCTCGACAGGCGCCCCCTATCTACGCGGCAGAACGCGTTTGCACTACTTCCCGCTGCTGTGGGAGCTAAGGGCCTGGCTATGAACAGCTTTGGCAAACCCTCACAAAGGAGTGAGACCGAAATGCCCCTCGACGAGGCCAAGGACGAGCTGCTCCAGCGAGCCGCGGAAAGTTGCGCGGCGAGCAGCGAACATGTGGGCCCCGAGGAGGCCCTGTCCTTCCTCCGGTTCTACTACCGGCACGTCGCGCCGGAGGACCTGCTCGACCGCAACCCCGTTGACGTGTACGGCCCCGCGATGTCGCAGCGGCAGCTGGCCGAGGTCCGCCCCCAGGGCCGGGCGGTCGTCCGCGCCTACACCCCCACGCTGGACGAGAACGGCTGGGACCCGGGCCACTCGGTCGTCGAGGTGGTCACGGACGACATGCCGTTCCTCGTCGACTCCGTCACGATGGAGCTCGACCGCCACGACCTGGGCATCCACCTGCTGGTCCACCCCCAGATGCGGGTGCGCCGCGACATGACGGGCCGGATGCTCGGCCGCGGCCAGGAGGACGTCACCGGCCAGATGCTGGTCGAGTCGTGGATGCACATCGAGGTCGACCGGCAGGCCGACCCCGAGGCGCTCAAGGAGCTCGAGGCCGACCTGCAGCGGGTGCTCACCGACGTGCGCCACGCGGTCGAGGACTTCAGGAAGATGCGGGCGCTGGCCGTGCAGACCGCCGAGGACCTGGGCATGAGCCCGCCGCCGCTGGAGCCCGCGGAGGTCGAGGACAGCATCGACCTGCTGCGCTGGCTCGCCGACGGGCACTTCACCTTCCTGGGCTACCGCGAGTACCGGCTCGAGCACACCGACGAGGGCGAGACGCTGCGGGCGCTGCCGGGCGCGGCGCTGGGCATCCTTCGTGACGACAAGGTCGGCTCGGAGAGCTTCTCGGCGCTGCCCGCCGAGGTGCGCGCCAAGGCGCGCGAGAAGCAGCTCGTGATCACCACCAAGGCCAACTCGAGGGCCACGGTCCACCGGGCGACCTACCTCGACTACATCGGCGTCAAGATCTTCTCGCCCGAGGGCGAGGTGATCGGCGAGCGGCGCTTCCTGGGCCTGTTCACGCACGTCGCCTACAACGAGTCGATCTCCAGGATCCCCGTGCTCCGCCGGAAGCTGGCGGAGGTGCTGGACAGGGCCGGGCTGGCGCCCGACAGCCACGACGGCAAGGACCTGATCGAGATCCTCGAGACGTTCCCGCGCGACGAGCTCTTCCAGACCTCGATCGACCAGCTCCTGCCGATCGCGCTGGGCGTGCTGCGGCTGCGCGAGCGCAAGCAGGTCAAGCTCTTCCTGCGCCGCGACGACTACGGCCGCTACATCTCCTGCCTGATCTACCTGCCGCGCGACCGCTACACCACCAAGGTGCGGCTGAAGATGCAGGAGGTGCTGCTGAAGGCCCTGGGCGGCAAGTCGCTCGACTACAGTGCGATGATCGGCGAGTCGGTGCTGGCCCGGCTGCACGTGGTCGTGCGGGGCGAGCGGGGCAAGCAGCTCCCGCCGCCGAGCGTGGACGTGGAGGAGCTGGAGGCGCGGCTGGCCGCCCTGACCCGCTCCTGGGAGGACGACCTGGCCACCGAGCTGGGGCGGAGGGCTGCCGAGGACGAGGCGCCCGCGCTCATCAGGCGGTACGCCTCCGCGTTCCCCGAGGGTTACAAGGCGGACTTCCCGCCCAAGGTGGCCGTCGTGGACCTGCGCCGCCTGGAGGACCTCGTGGCCGTGGGCGACGGCGCGGAGGTGGACATCAACCTCTACGAGCCGTACGACGCGGCCGAGGGGGAGCGGCGGCTCAAGATCTACAAGGTCGGCTCGCCCATCTCGCTCTCCGAGGCGCTGCCGCTGATCCAGCGGCTCGGCGTCGAGGTCGTGGACGAGCGCCCGTACGAGATCGACCGCGACAACGACCCCAACACCAAGAACGCCTGGATCTACGACTTCGGCCTGCGGTACACGCCGACGGAGGAGGTCGGCAGGGACGACTTCAAGCGGCTGTTCCAGGACGGGCTCAGCGCCCTCTGGAAGGGGCAGGTCGAGGCCGACGACTTCAACTCGCTCATCCTGAGCGCCGGGCTGACCTGGGAGCAGGTCGAGATCCTCCGGGTGTACGCCAAGTACCTGCGCCAGGCCGGGGGCACGTTCTCGCAGACCTACATGGAGCGGGTGCTGGCCGCGAACGTGCGGCTGGCGCGGCTGCTGGTGAGCTTCTTCGAGGCCAAGCTCGATCCGCGGCGCGGCGAGGACGTGCGGCTCGATCTCGCCGAGGCGCTCAACGAGGAGATCCTGGGCGCGCTCGACGAGGTAGCCTCGCTGGACGAGGACCGGATCCTGCGGGCGTACCTGGAGATGATTCAGGCGACATTGCGCACGAATTACTTCCAAACGGTCGATGGGCACCGCAAACCGTACATATCTCTCAAGTTCGACCCGCAGGCGATCAGCGTGCTGCCGCTGCCGCGGCCGAAGTACGAAATATTCGTCTATTCGCCTCGGGTCGAGGGCGTGCATCTGCGCTTCGGGAAAGTGGCGCGAGGCGGGCTGCGGTGGTCGGACCGGATGGAGGACTTCCGTACGGAGATTCTCGGCCTGGTAAAGGCACAGATGGTGAAAAACACCGTCATCGTCCCCACTGGGTCTAAAGGTGGATTTGTCGTTAAACAGCCGCCTGTGTCCGGAACGCGGGAGGAGATGCTCGTCGAAGGCGTCGCCTGCTACCGGACGTTCATCTCCGGCCTGCTCGACGTGACCGACAACCTCGTGGACGGCAAGGTCGTGCCGCCGCCCGGCGTGGTCAGGCACGACGGCGACGACACCTACCTCGTGGTCGCCGCCGACAAGGGCACCGCGACCTTCTCCGACATCGCCAACAGCGTGGCCAAGGAGTACGGCTTCTGGCTGGGCGACGCGTTCGCCTCCGGCGGCTCGATCGGCTACGACCACAAGGCCATGGGCATCACCGCCCGCGGCGCCTGGGAGTCGGTCAAGTACCACTTCCGGACCACGGGCCTGGACGTGCAGAGCACCGACTTCACGGTGGCCGGCATCGGCGACATGTCCGGCGACGTGTTCGGCAACGGCATGCTGCTGTCCCGCCACATCCGGCTGGTGGCCGCCTTCGACCACCGGCACATCTTCGTCGACCCCTCGCCCGACGCGGCCGCCTCGTACGCGGAGCGGCAGCGCCTCTTCGAGCTGCCGCGCAGCTCCTGGGAGGACTACGACGCCAAGCTGATCTCGGCCGGCGGCGGCATCTTCCCCCGTACGGCCAAGTCCATCCACATCACGCCGCAGATGCGCGAGGCGCTCGGCATCCCCGCCGGGGTCACCTCCCTGGCCCCCAACGACCTGATCAGCGCCATCCTGCGGGCCCCCGTCGACCTGCTGTGGAACGGCGGCATCGGCACCTACGTCAAGGCCGGCTCCGAGTCCAACGCGGACGTGGGCGACAAGGCCAACGACGGGCTGCGGGTCAACGCCGCGGACCTGCGCTGCAAGGTCATCGGCGAGGGCGGCAACCTGGGGTTCACCCAGCTCGCCCGCATCGAGTTCGCGCTGAACGGCGGGCTGGTCAACACCGACTTCATCGACAACTCGGCCGGGGTCGACACCTCCGACCACGAGGTGAACATCAAGATCCTGCTCGACCAGGTCGTCCGCGACGGCGAGCTGACCGACAAGCAGCGCAACCAGGTCTTCACCTCGATGACCGACGAGGTCGCCGACCTGGTGCTGCGTGACAACTACGCGCAGAACGTGGTCCTCGCCGCGACCCGTACCCAGGCCGTCGAGATGCTCCACATCCACTCCCGCTACCTGCGCCGCCTCGAACGGGACGGCCTGGTCAACCGGGAGCTGGAGTTCCTGCCCTCGGACAAGACGCTGGCCGAGCGCCGCCAGGCCAGGCTCGGCCTGACCGCGCCCGAGTTCTCCGTCCTGCTGGCCTACACCAAGCTGGTCGCCGACGCCGAGCTGCTGGGCTCCGACCTGCCCGACGACCCCTACCTGGCCTCGTGGCTGGTGTCGTACTTCCCGTCCGCGCTGCGCGAGCGCTTCCGCCCCTACATGGACGCCCACCCGCTGCGGCGCGAGATCATCACCACCTGCGTGGTGAACGAGCTGGTCAACTCCATGGGCACCACGTTCATGTACCGCTTCGGGGAGGAGACCGGGGCCTCGACCCCCGACATCGTGCGTGCCTACCTCGTGGCGCGCGAGGTGTTCGACCTGCCCAGCTTCCACCGGGCCGTGGAGGCGCTGGACAACAAGGTCGACACGGCCACCCAGATCGCCATGCTGCTGGAGGCCCGCAAGCTGGCCGAGCGCGGCACCCGCTGGCTGCTGGTCAACCGCCGCCCGCCGCTGGACCTGGCGGGGTCGGTCGCCTTCTTCGTGAAGGGCGTCAACGGCCTGCTGACCCACATCCCCAAGCTGCTGACCGGGCCCGACCTGGCCGCCTACGAGGAGCGCCGCGACTCGTTCGTGGCCAGGGGGGTGCCGCTGGAGCTGGCCGAGCGGGCGGCCGCCATGGTGCCCGCGTACTCCATGCTGGACCTGGTGGAGGTGGCGTCGCTGACGGGCCGCCCGGTCGCCGAGGTGGCGGAGGTCTACTTCGACCTGGCGGACCGGCTCCAGCTGGCCCGCCTCCGGGAGCGCATCATCGCGCTGCCCCGGGACAACCGCTGGAACTCGATGGCCCGCTCCGCCCTGCGCGACGACCTCTACGCCGCGCACGCCTCGCTGACCCGCGACGTGCTGGCCCACAGCACGCCGGGGCTGCCGCCGGAGGAGCGGCTGGCCCGGTGGTCGGAGGCCAACTCGGCGGCGGTCTCCAGGGCGCGGCAGACGCTCTCGGAGATCTGGGAGAGCGACCACTTCGACCTGGCCACCCTGTCGGTCGCGCTGCGGGCGATCCGCACCCTGGTGGCGGCCAGCAACCTCCCGCACACGGAGGCGTAGCCAGGCCGCGCCGCGGCGACAGCCCGGCCGCCGTGGTTTCGGCGGCCTGGGCCCTGCCGCAGTGCCTACGGCGGCCTGAGCCCGGCCGCTGTTTCTACGGCGGCCCGGCCGTGCCCCGGTGGTGCGGCCGGAGCGCCGCGTGGCGTGGGGCGCCTTCCAGGGCGCTCCAGGGGGTCACCAGCTCCCGTCCGCCAGTACCTCCCGGAGGCGGGTCGCCAGCGCGGCCCGGTCCACCCCTGCCAGGGTGAGCGCGCGGGGCACGGTGCCGAGCTCGGCCTCCAGGATCCCGAGCACCAGGTGGCCGGGTCTGAGGTCCTTCTTGCCCGTGGCGGTGGCGAAGCCGCGTTCGAGGCAGAGCCGTCCCGAGGCCCCCAGGTTCAGGCGGCGGTCCGGGTCAGGGGTCGGCGCCGGGAGGCCGAACGAGGCGGCCGACACCCCCGCCGTGCCCAGGCTGTGCTCGAACTCCCGGTCCAGCGCGTCGCGGATCGCCTGGCGGTCCAGCCCCGCCGAGGTCAGGACCTCGCGGGCGGCGGTGCCCTCCTGGGCGGCGATGCCCAGGAGCAGGTGGTGCGCCTCGATCGCGGCGGACCCGTCCTGCCTGGCCTCGGTCTGGCCGTGCAGGATGACGGCCTGGATGTAGTGGTCGATCGCGCTCACTGTCGTCTCCTCAGCGTGACGCCGGCGGCGATGAGCCGCTTGACGTGCTTCTTGTGCACCGCTTGACGGGTGACTCCGAGCGCCTCGGCGACCTGCGGCCAGCTCCAGCCGGCCCGCATCGCCTGCTCGACGGCGGCGTCCTCCAGCTGATCGGCCAGGCGCCGCAGTGCGACCACGGCCGCCAGCGCGTCAGCGGGCTCCTGGGGTTCGGGAATGTCGGCCGGCATGCAAGCAACCATAGTTGCCTACAGGCGAATTAGTCAACTCAAGTTGCTATTGGCCCGAGGTGCGCGTCAGGGCGCCGTCGTGGGCGATGACGTCGGCGGCGGCCGGGGCCTTCAGGGGAGGCACCACGGTGGCGTACTGGTGCGTCTCGATCAGTCGCAGCGTCTTCCGCACCTTCGGTTTGCCGAGCGCCCATTGGGCCGGCTCGGGCACCGAAATCCCCTCGTCCTCGGCCGCCTTCGTCACGGCGGTCGTGGTCGACGTCCGCGACAGCGAATACTGGATCAGCGCCCCGCCGTCCTTGGTCCGCAGCGGGTACACAGGGAAGTTGTCGGCGCTGAAGATCGAGTCGTAGCTGTAACCGCCTTGCTCTGTGCTGTTCTTGAGAACATCCCGCAGATGGGCGATCTGCGCGGCCACCTCGGTCGTGTACGGCCCCGGCGCGAGCAGCCCGGCCGTGGGCCCGGCCGCCCCTGTCTCGGCCACGCTGGCGTGCACCGGACCCATGAACTGCGGGCTGATCGTGACCGACTTGTCGTCGGGCGCCACGGCGGTCGCGTAGCCGTCGGCGTCGAGCTGGATCTCCGGCACCTCCTGCCTGGGCAGGAGCTCGGCCGCGGAGCTGAGCCGCCACCGGTCGGGGGACTTGGCGAACGTCAGCAGGGTCGGGCTGCCGTCGCGGGTCGCCAGCACGCTGAACCAGGGCGCCTGCTCCGTCGGCGCGAACCTCGGCACGAACAGCTTCGGCGTCCCCCACCTGTAGCGGGGCGGCGCGAAGTCATGAGACAGGAACGCCGCCGCGGTGATCGGCAACTGCCCGCCCGTCACGACGTCCTTCAGCTCCATGTCCAGGCGTCCCTGGAGCTCGCTCGGAGCCCGCAGCGTGTCGTCGGTGGCCGTGAACTTGGAGAACTCCTCCGCGGCCTCGGCCTGCGTGACGGCCGTCGCGCGCGCGGAGGGCGAGGGGGACGGAGACGCCGACGAGGTCGCGGCCGCCTTGGACGGCTCGGCCGGAGCATTGCCCGTGCAGGCGGTCGCCGCGGCCAGTACGCCGGCGGCGAGCGCCAGCACCTTCCGCCGACCGTATGCACGCACCTCGCCATGTTATTCGCGACCGCGGGGCGACGGGCCCTCCGGTGCCCGAACAGAAGCCGCCTTTTGACGACGTGGGCGGGATGGGGGGCGCAGCCCTCCGGGGGAAGTAGGCTTGGGAGACGTGGCAGGCATCGATCCGGCAGAAGAGATCAACGAGCTCGCGGGCACGCTCCGCAGCATCCAGGACGTGCTCGACCTCGACGCGATGCGCAAGCAGATCGAGGAGCTGGAGCAGCAGGTTGCCGCACCGGACCTGTGGGACGACCCCGACCAGGCGCAGAAGGTCACCAGCAAGCTCTCGCACCTCCAGGGTGAGCTCAACCGCGTCGAGGGCGTCGCGCGCCGCCTCGACGATCTCAACGTCCTCTACGAGCTGGCGGCCGAGGAGGGTGACGCCGACACGCGCGCCGAGGCCGACAAGGAGCTTGAGACGCTCAAGTCCGACATCGGGGCTCTCGAGGTGCGCACGCTGCTCTCGGGCGAGTACGACGCCCGTGAGGCGCTCGTCACGATCAACTCCCAGGCGGGCGGGGTCGACGCCGCCGACTGGGCCGAGATGCTGCTGCGCATGTATCTGCGCTGGGCCGAGCGCAAGGGCTACTCGACCGAGGTCTACGACACCTCCTACGCGGAGGAGGCCGGCATCAAGTCGGCCACGTTCACGATCAAGGCTCCCTACGCGTACGGCACGCTCCGTGGCGAGCACGGCACCCACCGGTTGGTCCGCATCAGCCCGTTCGACAACCAGGGCCGCAGGCAGACCTCGTTCGCCGGGGTCGACGTCGTGCCGGTAGTCGAGCAGACCGACCACATCGACATCATTGAGGACGAGATCCGCGTCGACGTCTACCGGTCGAGCGGCCCGGGCGGCCAGGGGGTCAACACGACCGACTCGGCGGTGCGCATCACGCACCTCCCGAGCGGCATCGTCGTCTCCTGCCAGAACGAGCGCTCGCAGCTCCAGAACCGCGCCACCGCCATGAACGTCCTGCAGGCCAAGCTGCTGGAGCGTAAGCGGCAGGAGGAGGCGGAGAAGATGTCGGAGCTGCGCGGCGCCACCACGACGTCCTGGGGCACGCAGATCCGCAACTACGTGCTGCACCCGTACCAGATCGTGAAGGATCTACGCACGGCCACCGAGGCGGGCAACCCGTCGGCCGTGCTCGACGGCGACCTCGATGAGTTCATCGAGTCCGAGATCCGCTGGATGCGCCGCCAGGAGTCGGGGACCGCCGACTAGAGCCCGCTCAGGTGCTTGAGCACCAGGCTCACGAAGAGCAGGACGAGCAGCAGCAGGGCGATCAGAGCGGGTGACAGCCCGGCGAAGCCGTGCTGGTGCATCCGCTCCCTGCTGGCTCGGCAGGTGGGGCAGCGTCCCTCGATCACAGGGTGGGCGCACTGCGCGCATACGAGGTGTTCACAACTCATGACAGCCCCAAGTCTAGCCGCACAATCGTTTTGTTTCCGTTATGGACTTTCCATGCCAGTCTTCCCCCTAGACTGTCGTCTGGCCAATCGGAACGTCGATCAACAGTAAAGACCGCGTAACCCGATCGGCCGGTGGCGGGAAGTGGGCATGTGCCACCCTCGCTTCCGTCCTGACCCCTAGACTGGCATGCCGTGATGCTCTCGTGATCCATTTCGATAATGTCACCAAGGTCTACGCGAACCAGAACCGGCCCGCCCTCGACCACGTGTCCGTAGACGTGGACAAGGGCGAGTTCGTGTTCCTCGTCGGTCCCTCGGGATCAGGCAAGTCCACGTTCCTGCGTCTGGTCCTCAAGGAGGAGCGGCCCAACTCCGGTGCGATCCATGTCGCCGGCAAGGACCTGGCCCGCCTCTCCAACTTCAAGGTGCCGCACCTGCGCCGCCGCATCGGCTGCGTGTTCCAGGACTTCAGGCTGCTCCCGAACAAGAACGTCTACGAAAACGTGGCGTTCGCCCTCGAGGTCATCGGAAAGCCCCGGCGGTTCATCCGCAAGGTGGTGCCCGAGGTCATCGAGCTGGTCGGCCTGGAAGGCAAGGCCCACCGCATGCCCGACGAGCTGTCCGGCGGCGAGCAGCAGCGCGTCGCCATGGCCCGCGCGTTCGTCAACCGGCCGATGATCCTGCTGGCCGACGAGCCCACGGGCAACATCGACCCCGCGACGAGCATCGGCATCATGAAGGTGCTCGACCGCATCAACAGGACTGGCACCACGGTCGTCATGGCCACGCACGACGCGGCCATCGTCGACTCCATGCGCAAGCGCGTGGTGGAGCTGGAGGACGGCAAGATCGTCCGTGACCAGTCGCGTGGCGTGTACGGCCAGGCGTACTGACAGGGAGCTGCAGACAGAACATGCGGGCGAATTTCATCTTCTCCGAGGTCTGGATCGGCCTCCGTCGCAACCTGACCATGACGATCGCGGTGGTGATCACCGTGGCGGTCGGCATGGCGATGCTGGGCGTCGGCTTGATGATCAACGCCCAGGTCGGCATGATGAAGGGCTACTGGGACGACAAGGTCGAGGTCTCGGTCTTCTTGTGCACCAAGGGCTCGGCCATGGAGTCCTGCAAGGGCAAGGAGGTCTCCAACGCCCAGAAGGAGGCCCTCAACACCCTGATCAAGGGCACCCCCGGGGTCAAGGAGGTGTTCTTCGAGGACCAGTCGGCGGCGTACCAGAACTTCCAGAAGCTGTACGCGACCAACAAGGCCCTGGTGAGCACCGCCAAGGTCGAGGACATGCCGCAGTCGTTCCGCATCAAGGTGGCAGACCCCAACAACTACAAGGCCGTCGTGCAGGCCCTTCAGGGGCAGCCGGGCGTGTCGCAGGTGCTGGACCAGGCCCAGTTGGTCGGTCCGTTCTTCGAGATGCTCGACAAGCTCGCGTTCTACGCGCTCGCGGTGGCCATCATCCTGGTGCTGGCGGCGGCGCTGCTGATCGGCAACACGGTACGGCTCTCGGCCTTCAACCGGCGTAGAGAGACGGGCATCATGCGCCTGGTCGGCGCGTCCAATCTCTACATCCAACTCCCGTTCGTCATGGAAGGCGTCATCGCCGGCCTGATCGGCGGGGTGTTCGCGGCGGTCATCCTGATCGTCACGAAGGTCTTCCTCTTCGAGGAGCTCGGGAAGTACCTGGGCGACGCCACGGCGCAGCTGGGCTGGAACGATGTGGCCCAGACCATCACCATCACCATGGTCATCGGTGTGGTCATCTGTGTGCTGGCATCGTTCGTGACGCTCCGACGCTACCTGAGGGTCTAGGGATCGCCGGTAAAGTCGAAGCATGCCACGTGAGACCGGGCGTAAGGTCATCGCCCAGAACAAGCGTGCCAGGCACGACTACCTCCTCGAGGACACGTTCGAGGCGGGTCTCGTGCTCCAGGGCACCGAGGTGAAGTCGCTGCGTGAGGGCCGCGCCTCGCTCGTCGACGGCTACGCCAGCATCGACGGCGACGAAGCGTGGCTGCTCAACGTCCACATCCCCGAATACTCCCAGGGGACGTGGACCAACCACGCCGCCCGCCGCAAGCGCAAGCTGCTGCTGCACCGCAAGGAGATCGACAAGCTCGCCGCCAAGACGAAGGAGGGCGGGCTCACGATCGTGCCGCTGACGCTCTACTTCAAGGACGGCAGGGCCAAGGTCGAGATCGCGCTCGCCCGGGGCAAGAAAGACTGGGACAAGCGGCAGTCGCTGGCGGAGCAGCAGGCGAAGCGGGAGATGGCCCGGGCCCTGCGGCACCGCAACCGATGAGACGGCGGCACCGCACCCCATGACACGCGCTCGCCGCATCCTCTCCGCGGCCGCCACCCTGGCGGTCGCGAGCACAACCCTGACCGGCTGCTTCGAGGAGCCCTCACCGCACGACGCGGTGCGGGACTTCCTCGTGGGCTGGCAGTCAGGCGACTACGAGCTCGCCGCCGGCCGCACCGACGGCGATCAGGCCACCGTGCGCAAGACACTGTCCGACGCCAAGCTGGAGCTCGACGCGGCCTCCTTCCGCTTCAAGATCAAGAGCCTCAGCATGACGGGCGAGGAGGCGAAGGCCGACTTCCGCGCCGAGGTCGACCTGGGGGAGAACAACCCCCTCTGGGAGTACGACGGGCTGCTCCCGCTCCACCTCGTGGACGGCACCTGGAAGGTGCGCTGGTCGCCTTCGGTGCTGCATCCACAACTCAAGGAGGGGCAGCGGTTCGCCGTCGACACCGACCCGAGGCCGCGCAAGCCGATCGTCGACCGCACGGGCGAGCCGCTGCAGGGCAACACCGTGTTCTACAGCGCGGGCGTCTACCCGGCCAAGCTCGGCGACAAGGCGGAAGAGGTCGCCGCCAAGCTGTCCAAGATCACCGACTACGCGCAGGACCGCCTGCTGAGCCGCATCAGGTCGTCGCCGCCCGACAAGTTCGTGCCGCTGGTCACGTTCGGCCGCTCGCGCTACCAGACGATGCAGTCGAAGCTCGACGCCATCGACGGGATCGAGACCGTGCAGCAGGATCAGCCGGTCAACCCCGAGCCGCCGCAGCAGATCGTCGGCAGCGTCAGCGCGCTCACCCCCGAGACCGAGCAGAAGCTCGGCGGGCCCGAGCGGGCCGGTGACTCGGTCGGCAGGAGCGGCCTCCAGCAGGCCTACCAGGACTACCTGACCGGTTCGACGCAGACCAAGGTGATCACGCTCGACCTGAAGACCGGCAAGCAGGTCGCCCTGCTGAAGGAGTGGCTGGGCCGGGAGAACGTCTCGGTGAAGACCACCATCGACCGGTCCGTCCAGGCGGCGGCCGAGCAGGCGCTGGGCGACACGGAGGCCAGCCTGCTGGTGGCGGTGCAGCGCGACACCGGTCAGATCCTCGCGGTCGGATCGCAAGGCGAGCTGACCCGGCAGAAGGACCTGAACCAGGAGATGGGCGCGCTGGCCGGCCGCTTCCCCGCGGGCACGGCGTTCTCGATCGTGGCCGCGAACGCGCTGCTCAAGAAGGACGTCAGCCCGAAGCTGCGGCTGGCCTGCCCGGACGAGCGCACGGTCGGCGGCGCCAAGTTCGTGCAGGCCGCGGAGTCCACCGGGGTCACACCCTCGGCCACCTTCCAGGAAAACTTCGCCAAGGGCTGCGTCACCGCGCTGGCCTCGCTGGCCCGCCGCGTCACGGCCGACGACCTGTCCGGGAGTGCCAAGGCGTTCGGCGTGGGCCAGCCGTGGCGGCTGCCGCTCAAGTCGTTCAGCGGCGCGCTGCCGCAGCTGGCCGGCGACGCCGACAAGGCCAAGGCCATCGCGGGCCAGAACGTCGAGGTCAGCCCGCTCGGCATGGCGCTGGTGGCCGCCGCGGTCGCGTCGGGCACCTGGCGCCCGCCGGTGCTGGTCACCGACCCCAAGTCGCCCGACCCGACGGTGGAGGCCGCGCAGGCCCCGCAGCCCGCCCCCGTACCCGTCGACCCCAAGGTCCTCGCGACGCTGAAGCGGATGATGGCGGCCGGGGCGACCGGCACGCCCGCCCAGGCGGGCAAGGGCAGGGTCTACGGCGTGACGGCCACGGCAGGCAACCAGCTGAAGTGGTTCGTGGGCTGGCAGGGGGACGTGGCGGTCGCCGTGCTGGCACGCAACCACGACGCCGGAGCGGTCGCGGGCAGCTTCTTCTCGGCCCTCCGCAACTCTCCGTGAAATTGTCGTCACTCTGAGCAACCATTCGAGGGTCCGGCTGCGTCTTACTGAGTGACTGGACCCGCTCGGGGGGTTGCGGATCCAGTCGCCGTGATGAGATCAGGACTTCATCTCGGGGGAAGTCCTGCCGTCCGGACCGGCTCGACCCTGCCGGTCGGCCCCCGGGAGCGCGAGCCGCTGAGCCGCGCTCCCGGGGGTTTCGTCATGGGGAATCAAGTTGGCGTTGGGGGCGTTGTTCCCTGTAGATTCTTGTTGCTCACCTCCGCGGAGGTGTGTTGACAACTGCACAGGGGGTGACTGGCTTCGACTTCGACTTTGCAAGCCAGGTGAAGCGGGCCGAGGACTGCGGACATAACCTCGTTAATCCTGTGACCGCAAACAACAAGTGCCAATTCCAAGCGCACTGTGGCTGCCCAGGATTCCCTGGGCCTCGCTGCCTAAGTAGCGAAACCACTGTCAGCCCGGGAGTGCCTTCGGCCCGGTGTCTGGCATCGTTAGAAGGCTCAACCGCTCGACCCGGCCACGGGGGAGAGCGGGAAATCTAACAGTGGCTGAGCCCGTCGGCGACTCGCCTGCGTGATCGCCGGGGCTGAGAAAAGCACAGCAGGCTGCGCCCGGAGAAGCCCTGACTTGGGGTTGAAGGACGCGGGTTCGATTCCCGCCACCTCCACTGGAAGGCCCGTGTGGTCGGAAGCTGCGCTTCCTCCCGCGGGCCTTTGTGCTGTCCAGGGGAACCCCCTGGAACCCCTATCAGACCGCCTCTGATCTGCCGAGACCTCGGCAGGCAGGGGCGGTTTTTTGTGTTCGCGGCGGCATGGGCCGGCGGATACCGTCGGCGCCCGATCGCCCCGCGCCTTCAGAGGCCCCAAGGGCCTCAGGGTCCTCAAGGATGCCACAGGCCCCCGGAGGGCCGAGGGGCCCCTGCGGGCGCTGCCCGAACAGGCGTCGGCCGGGCCCGTCCCGTACGACGGCGGCTATCTGGCGGGGGCCGTCCACGAGGTCGTCCCGCCCGATCCCGAGGCTCCCGAGGTGCTGGAGGCGGCGCGGGACGCGGCGTTCCGGGCGTGGCTGGACGAGCGGCGGCGTACGTCGGAGGTCCGGTGGTTCTGGTTGTGAGAAGGCGCCCGCGGAGCGCCGGCGCTCACCTTCGCTGACAACATTTGGTACCGCTGACACCGCAGACCGTAACCAACGCGTGTTTTACATGTGCTTAGGTGGGTCTCTGACATTTTGCGGGCCGGAGTGAGGGTAAAGGGTGTCAAGGTACGGCTGGCGTCACTCGGTGTTCGCGCCTGTGCTGGGTGTGGTGTTCTCCGCGCTGCTGATGGCGGCCGGAATGGTGGAGGCTCTGCTGGTGTCCGTGGGCGCGACCACGGCCCCCGTGGCAGCGGAGCTTGTGGTCACGCTGATCATCGCGGTGTTCCTGACCGCGGTGCTCAGGATCGTCAGGGCCGTTCCGGACATCCGGCGTGAGAACGCCGCGACTGCTCGGGCCGTGTCGAACGTCCAGGCGGTGAAGCCGACCGACGACACGCTGGTGGCGCGGCGGCTCAAGCTGTTCAGGGAGGCGGCCGAGGCAGGGAACGACTGCGAGGCGGTGCTGAGCGCGCGGTCCGCGCTGGACGAGAGCGAGATGGCCAACAAGCACCATCTCGACCACGCGCTCATCTGGGCGCTGCCGGTCTTCGGGTTCATCGGCACCGCGCTGACGATGGGCGCGATGGTCAACTCGTTCTCGAACGCCCTGGACCGCGAGGGCGACCCCGGGGTGCTGATCGCCGCGCTCAAGCAGCACGTGCTGCCCGAGCTGGCCTCCGCGTTCGGCGTCACGCTGATCGCGCTGTTCCTGAGCGTGCTGGCGTTCAGCGCGATGGCCCTGGTCGAGCGGGGCGAGCGGGCCAACGTGGTGGCCGCCGACGAGGTGTTCCTGATCTACATCGCGCGGCTGCCCGCCAAGCAGGCGGCCCCCGCGATGCACGGGCTCACCCAGGAGTTGGCCCAGTCCAGGGGCCGGACCGAGGAGCTCGTCAAGGGCCTGGACGCGCTGCGTACGGCGGTGGAGCGGCTGAGCGCGGCCGAGAGCCGCCCGCATAAGTACACGCTGGTGAGGGAGCCGTGAGGCGGCGGCCCGCCCGAGCGTTCGCCCCGCCGCTCGATCTGCGCTTCATCGACCTGTTCATGGCCATCGTCCTGGCGCTGTCGTTCGTCGCGATCATGCTGACCGTCGTGGCGCGGATGCTCCCGACGGACACCCCCGCGACTCCGCCGCGCCAGGAGAGGAGCGTCGCCCAGCTGAAGAAGCAGCTCGACGCGGCCGTGGAGGCCAAGCGGAAGGCCGAGACGGAGCTGCGTACCACGCAGCGGCAGATCGCCGACCAGACCGCCTTCGCGCTGCCCTGGTGGCTGATCGGGTTCTGCGCCCTGCTCGGCGTGCTCGCCGTCTTCATGGACTGGCGGATCCGGCTGTGGAACAAGGGCAACCTGCCGCGCCTGCGAAGCTGGCTGCTGGTCACCCTGGTGGTGGCCGTGGTCACGGCGGTGATCAGGTCGCTGAGCGACGGCGACGGCTATCTGCTGCTCGCCGAGATCCCCTGGTGGGCCGCCGACGCGCTCTGTCTCGGGCTGATGCTGGTCTCGTACGTGCTGATCTCCGTCATCCGGGAGAACCACACCACGCTCGGCGAGATCAAGGCCCGCTCGGCGCGCACCGAAGCCCGGTAAATACCGTCGCATCGGTGCGAAAGGCCCGGTAAGGTCCGGACCAGACTGGCCGCGGGACTCAGGTACGACTTCCGGAACCCGCCTGTACAGCGATGCTTCGCAGCTCGTGCCCCCATTCCCCGGCCAGTCCGCCGACCCCCGGGGGAGCCCATGGAGACCTACGCCGACCTGATCGAGTGCGAGGACGTCCTGATCTTCGCGAACGCGGCCATCACCTCCACCGGCCAGCGCGAGTTCCACGGCACGGCCGGCGAGCAGCGGCTCTCCCTCGACTTCCTGCACCGCTACGTCCAGGGCAACTATCCCGACCTGTACGCCGCCGCGCTGGCGCTCGACATCAACGACCACAACGCCGCCCTGATCATCGCCAACCTGCTGAGCGGGCGCGCGGGCGACGGCCGGCTGATCGCCTGGCGGCTGGAGCGGATGAGCCCGCCGAGGGTCTACCGGCTCTTCCGGCGCCTGCGCCGCGACGGCGTCAACAACCGGCGCGCCAGGGCCGTCGTCCGCGACTGGCTCACCGGCCGCCCCGACCTGGCCTTCGACGCGGTCAAGTACCGCGCGCAGGTGAAGTCCGCCGTGCGCCACGCCCACCTGCGACTGCCGGGAGAGCTGGGCGACTTCCTGTTCGCGCCGTTCAGCCGGGCCCGCTACGAGACGCCCGTCCTGGAGGCGTGGCGCCGCGCGCACTTCGACAAGAGCGCCCTGTACGACCTCCCGTACACCGTCGCCGAGGGGTTCGCCGCCCGCCACGGCATCGGGAGGGAGATCTTCCTGGAGCGCATCGCGCCCCGGCTGACCAGGCTGGAGCGCCTGCGGCTGACGGAGTCCGCGAGCCGGGACAAGGTGGACACCGAGCCGGATCTGGCCGCGATGCCGCTGGCCAGGCTGGCCTCGTACATCCTGTCGCTGCGTGCCGACGCGCGCGCGAGCCGTCGTGCCGAGCTGGTGGGCGCGCTGCGGGCGGCGGCGGCCCGCGTGGCCGGGGCGCGGGCGGGCACGTGGGGGAGCGTCGCGGCGGTGCTGGACGACAGCTTCTCCTCGTTCGGCTCGCCGGTGAAGCGCCGCCGGCCGCTGGCGGTCGCGCTGGCCTGCCACTACCTGCTGGAGGCCCTGGCCGGCGACTACCGCAGCCTGTGGCTGTCGCGCCGGACCGACCCGCTCCAGGTGCGGCCGTACGGGCCCACGCCGCTGGGGCAGCGGATCCTCGACGCGCTCGAACACCGGCCCGGCCTGCTCGTCATCGTCTCCGACGGCTGGGACAACGCGCCGCCGGGACTGGCGGGCGAGGTGCTGCGCGTCTGGCGGCGCAAGCTCGATCCCGGAGGCGAGGTGGGCATCGTGCACATCAATCCGGTCTACGACGCCGACCGGTTCGACGTGCGGCGGCTGTCGCCCATGGTGCCGACGGCCGGCATCCGCGACGCCGAGGACCTGCCCGCACTGGTGGAGCTGGCCCGGTTCGCGGAGGGGCGCACCGGGCTCGGAGAGCTGAGGACGTACCTGGAAGATCGGGCGGCACGCCGATGACGGACCTCACGGGGCTGGACACCCGGCCCGCGCAGACCTGGGGAGGGCTGCGGCTGGTGCCGCTCGTGCGCCGCGAGCCCATCGAGGACCTGCGGCTGCACGCCAAGGTGTACGGCGACGAGCTGTCCATGGTCCACCTGCCGGACAAGACCCTTTACACGGCGTACATCCCGCACGCCTTCGTCGCGTCGTGGACCGGCGACGGGACCCCGGCGGCGGCCTACGGCACGCAGCTCGGGCAGCCGCTGCGCCACATGTGCATCAGGACCAGGCGCAGGATGGCCCGGCGGGTGGACAAGAACCGGCTCCGGTTCCTGCCGCTGCACCTGGCCGTGGAGGGCTACCTCGCGCTGCACTTCGGCGGCCCCGTGGTCGCGTGGGAGGAGTGGTCGCGGCAGGCGCTCGTCCACGGGCTCTCCCCCCGCTCCGAGGAGGCCTACGCCGGGGCGGAGGTGCGCGGGCTGGAGGACGCGCTCAAGATCTTCGAGATCTACCCCGGGCAGTGCGGGCTGCTGCTGTACGCCGGTGACACGCTGGCCAGTGCTTTCGTGGTGCCGCACCCGGAGGACTACCGGGCGCTGCACCCGACGCTGGTCCGCGACATGTACGGCGAGCTGATCCACGACTATGCCCTGTTCTACCCCGCCAGGGACTTCCCCGCGGTGATTGACGAGAGCGTGGTCGCCTCGCTGTCCGACCTGCGGGCCGAGGCCGTACGCGCCGAGCGGGACTGGGCCGGCTTCCACGACTCGGTGATGGCCGCGGGCCTCCTCCGCGCCCCCGCGCGGGTGGAGGAGGTCTACCGGATGGGCGGGTTCACGCTGAGCCGGTTCCTGCCCGCGTTCGAGCGGAAGAGCGAGAACCACATCGGCGAGACGATCACCGACGGGGACGGGCGGACGGCCTACCTGAAGACGTTCAGGCTGTCGGAGGCGCAGGTCAGGCGCGGTCACCTGCTGAGCACGCTGGCCGAGCACGACTGGAGCCTGCCCGCCGCCGCGGAGAGCCTGCGGGTGAGCGCCGCCGAGCTGGGGCTGCGGCTGGAACGGGCCGGGTTCGGGCACCTGCTGCGTCAGGATGTCCTGGACGGCTACCGCAAGGCGCTCAGTGAGCGCAGCCGGCGTACTCGTCGAGGCGGCGCAGCATCGCCGCCAGCATGAGCGGGAGCATCGCCACGTGCGCCGCCGTCATCATGGCCCCGGCGTCGATGGCGCCCAGCCAGAGCAAGGGGAACAACGGCACCACCGGGACGAACATCGCGGCGCACATCTCCAGCGTCGAGGCCCAGCCGTGCCCGCGGATCCGCATCCACGCGGCCATGCCGATCGACATGTCGACCGCCATGAGCAGGTACGCGAGCTCGGGCTGCTGCTCGTGGGAGAAGCCGATCCCCAGGGCGGACTGCAGCATGCCGAGCGCGAACATCCCGACGAACCTGTGGCGTCTCGACATAGTGAACGGCGAACCTGCCCCAGCGGCGGCCGGTGCCGGTGTTTGTCGTTGTCATGCCTCGACTGTTGCCGGAGGGCCGCCGCGTGCCAAGGGAGGTGGGCCGGGGAGGTCCGGAAACTTGGGCTCTCTGTCCTTCGGCCCTACAGTCATGGCCATGGAGGTACGACGGGTCGTCGTCGTGGCGTACGAGGCGGTGGGGTTACTCGACGTCGCCTGCGTCACCTCGACGCTGGAGGAGGCCAACTGGCACGGCGCGGCGCCCTGCTACGAGGTGCGCGTGGCCACGCCGGGCGGGCACCCCGTCACCTGCGGCACCGGGCTGACCGTCCAGGCCCAGCTGGCGCTGGAGCGGATCCACGGGCCGCTCGACACGCTGGTGGTGTCCGGCGGGGTCGGTCATGACGACGCCGCGGCCAGCCCGCTGATCGTCGGACACGTCCGCAGGCTGGCCCGCGAGAGCCGCCGCGTCGCCTCCGTCTGCACGGGCGCGTACGTGCTCGCCGCCGCGGGGCTGCTCGACGGGCGGCGCGCCACCACGCACTGGCAGCTGGCGCACGACCTGGCGGCCCGGCATCCCGCGGTGGCCGTGGACGCCGACCCGATCTTCATCCGCGACGGCAACGTCGCCACGTCCGCCGGCGTCACCGCGGCCCTCGACCTCACGCTCGCCTTCGTGGCGGAGGACAACGGCCCCGAGCTGGCCCGCACGGTGGCCCGCAACCTGGTCACCTACCTGCAGCGGCCCGGCGACCAGGCGCAGATGAGCATGTTCGTCAGCGCGCCCGTCCCGGCGAACAACCTGGTCAGGCGGACCATCGAGTACATCGCCGCGCACCTGCGCGACGACCTCACCACGTCCGCGCTGGCGAACGAGGCGGGGGTGAGCGAGCGGCACCTCACCCGGCTCTTCCTCCAGCACCTGCAGCTGACGCCCGGGCGATATGTCCGGCAGGCCCGCACCGAGGCCGCCGCGCACCTGCTGGCGTCCACGTCGCTGCCGATGGCGTCCGTGGCCGTGCGGTGCGGGTTCGGGACGGCGGAGACGCTGCGGCAGGCGTTCGTCGACCGGTACGGGATCCCGCCGTCGCGCTACCGGCTGACCCAGGCGGCCGGGTGACCCGATCCAGGGAAATGTCGGGAGCTGGCTAGTCTGTCTGCGATGAACGAGGTCATTGGCGGGTACACGCTGCGGCGCCTGCTCGGGCGCGGCGGCATGGGCGAGGTGCATCTCGCCTCGACACCCACCGGCGGCCTGGCGGCGCTCAAGGTCATCCATCCGGCGCTGGCCCGCGATCCGGCGTTCAGGCGGCGCTTCGAGCGGGAGGTCGCGGCGGCCCGCCGGGTGGCCAGGTTCTGCACCGCGCCCGTGCTGGACGCGGGGATCGACGGCGATATCGCCTACCTTGTCACCGAATACGTCAAGGGGCCCGACCTGGCGCAGGCCGTGAATGAGCAGGGGCCGCTGTCGGGCGGGAACCTGGAGGCGCTCGCGGTGGGCATCGCCACCGCGCTGAGCGCCATCCACGGGGCCGGGGTGATCCACCGCGACCTCAAGCCGTCGAACGTGCTCCTCTCGCCGCTCGGGCCCCGCGTGATCGACTTCGGCATCGCCCAGCTCGTGGAGCACGACAGCCTGGTCAGCCAGGCGATACTCGGGACGCCCGCGTTCATGGCGCCCGAACAGGTGCGCGGGGAGCCGCTGACGCCCGCGGCCGACGTGTTCGCGTGGGGCGGGGTGATCGCGTTCGCGGGGACGGGGCGGCTGCCCTTCGGGGGCGGGGCGCCCGCGGAGGTGCTGTACCGGATCACGCAGGACGGGCCCAAGCTGGACGGGCTCGACGAGGGGATCAGGCAGGTCGTGGAGCGGGCGCTGGCCAAGGACCCCCGCCTGCGGCCGACGGCCCAGCGGCTGCTGGCCGACCTGGTCGGCGGCACCCGCCTGGCCACGGCCACCGAAAGGGTCGAGCGCACCTGGACGGGCACCACGACGGCCGACGTGCGACCCGGACCCGACGTGCGGTCCGGACCTGACCTGCGACCCGGACCCGACCTGCGGCCCGCGTCCGGTATGCCGCCCCCGCCCGCGATGCCGTCCGCTCCGCCTGTGTCTGTGCCTCCGTCTGTGTCTGTGCCTGCGTCTGGGGCGAAGCCGAAGCGGAGGCGGTGGCCGTGGGTCGCGGGGGCCACCGGGCTCGTGCTCGCCGCCGCTGTCGCCGCCGTGACCGTGCCAGCGCTGTCGCAGGAGAGCTGGCCGTACGAGGCCGATTTCGGCGACTCCTGGGCGATCGGCGCGTCGGAGGGCGGGAGCGCGCGGCAGGCGGGCTCCGGCTACGAGCTGACCGTCAAGCCGGGCTGGCGGCTGTGGAAGTCGGCCCCCAGGCAGGAGCCGGAAGGCGGCGTGGTCGTCAGCGCGAAGGCCACCCTTGAGGAGGGGAGCGGGGAGTACGGTGTGTGGTGCCACGGCTCGGCGCGCTCCGGCGATCGTTACGAGTTCGGGGTGAGCGGCTCGGGCAAGGTCACGATCGTCAAGCGCCGCACGGGCACCCGGGGCACGACCCTGTACGGCCCGGCGGACGCGCAGGGCGCGGCCGTCAACCGCGTCGTTGCGGAGTGCGGCGAGAGCGGGGGCAAGGTGACGCTGCGCATGTGGCTGAACGAACGCCTGGTCGCGCAGGCGACCGACTCCGACGCGCCCTACGGCCCCGGCGAGTCCGGCGTCCACGCCGCCTCCGGCGCCACCGGATCCGCACGCGTCCGCTTCGACTCCTTCGCGCTCAGGCCGGCGGGCACGTGATGCTGAGAGGTGCGTGAGCGTGCGCTTCGGCGTGCTCGGTCCGCTGCGGATCGAGTCCGATCAGGTGCCGGGACCGGCCAAGCACCGCACGTTGCTGGCCGCGCTGCTGCTGTCGGCCCGCGAGACGGTGCCGGTCGAGCGGCTGATGTCCGTGGTGTGGGACGACCGGCCGCCGGCCTCGGCGGGGTCGGTGCTCCGGGTGTACGTCAGCGCGCTGCGCAAGCTCGTGGACGGCATCCGTACGGTGCCGGGCGGCTACCTGATCGACGTCGAGCGGGACGACGTCGACTGCCACCGGTTCGAGCGGCTGGTCGGCGGCGCGCGGCAGGCCCGGGCGGCGGGCCGGGTGGCGGAGGCGGCCGACGGCTTCAGGGCGGCCTTGGGACTGTGGCGGGGGCAGGCGCTGGCCGACGTCGAGTCGTCCCTGTTGCGCCGGACGCACGCCGTACCGCTGGAGGAGCTGCGCCTGACCGCGCTGGAGGAGCGGGTGGAGCTGGACCTGCGGCTGGGCCGGGGTGCGGAGGTGATCGGGGAGCTGCGGGCGCTGGTCGGAGCGCATCCGCTGCGCGAACGTGCCTGGGTGCGTCTCATCGAAGCCCTCCACCAGGCGGGACGCCGGTCGGAGGCGCTCGCGGCCTACCAGGACGCGCGCCGGACGCTGGTGGACGAGCTGGGCCTGGAGCCGGGCGCCGAGCTGGCGGGCGCTCACCAGCGGGTCCTGGCCGGCGAGGACCGCCCCGCGGCACCGGCCGGTGCCGACCGCGGCCCGGTCGACGAGCTGCCACCCGACATTTCCGATTTTGTCGGCCGATCGCCCGTGATCGACTGGATCGTCCGGACGGCCCGCGAGCACGCGTCGGCCCCCGTGCACCTCGTCCTGCACGGCCCGCCCGGCTGCGGGAAGTCGGCCGTCGCGGTGCACGCCGCCACCGGCCTCGAACGCCCGGACGGCCGGCTCTACGCCTCGCTGGGCGCCCGCCCGCCCGGTGCCGTGCTGGAGGACCTGCTCCGTTCGCTGGGCTGCCCGGACGGCGCGGTCCCGCCGGCGCCGGACGAGCGGGTGCGGCTCTACCGGAGCATGACGGCCCGCAAGCGGCTGCTCGTCGTGCTGGACGACGCCGCCGACGAGGCCCAGGTGCGCCCGTTGCTGCCGACCGGGCCCGGCAGCCTCACCCTGGTGACGAGCCGGTCGCCGCTGGCCGGGCTGGAGGCGGCGCGGGCGTACGAGATGGGGGTGCTCGACGGGGACGAGGCGGTGGCGATGCTCGGCGAGGTGGCCGGGCACGAGCGGGTGCGGGCCGAGCCCGAGGCCGCCCTGCGCATCGTACGGCTCTGCGGCCACCTGCCCCTGGCCCTGCGCATCGCCGGCTCCCGGCTGGCCAGGAAGCCGGGCTGGACGCTCGACCACCTGGCGGGCCGCCTGGGGGACGAGCGGCGCAGGCTCGACGAGCTCAGCGCGGGAGACCTCGCCGTGCGGGGCAGCCTCGCGCTCGGCTACCGGGGCCTGGCCGACCCGGAACGGCGGCTGCTGCGCGGGCTCGGCGCGCTGTCGGCGCCCGACTTCGCGCCGTGGGTGTTCGGCACGGACCTGGAGCCGCTCGCGGAGGCCGGGCTGCTGCAGTCGCGCGGCCTGGACGAGGCCGGCCAGGAGCGGTACGGCTGGCACGACCTGACCAGGCTCTACGCCGCCGAACGCCTCGCCGGGGAGGAAGGCGGCCCGGAACGCGTGCTGGCCGTCATCGCCGGCGCGATCCTCGAACGGACCCGGCAGGCCAGAGCCTCCCTCCTGCCCGCCGAGCCCGGCACCGGCCGCACCGAGGTCCACCTGCCCGGCGCGGAGCGGCTGGAGACCGGGTGGCTGCGGCACGAGGCGCGCTGGCTGAGCGCCGAGCGCCGCTTCCTGGTGGCGACCGTCGGGGACTTCTTCCGCGTGGGCCTGCACGAGGCCGCCTGGCGGCTGGCCTTCTACCTCACCCCGCTGTTCGAGCTGGGCGCGCACCACGACGACTGGCACGCCACCACGGCGACCGGGCTGGACGCGGCCAGGGCGGCGGGCCACCGGCACGGCGAGGCGCTCCTGCTGCGCGGCCTGGCCGACCTGCACCGGGCCGAAGGGCGCACGGAGTCGGCGGCCGCGGCGCTGCGGGCGGCCCAGCCGCTGGTGGAAGGGCTGGAGCTGGCCAGGATCACGCTCCGGCTCGGGCTGGTCCAGGCCCGCCCGGCGGAGGCCGAGCAGGCGTTCGTACGGGCCCTGCGGGTCTTCGAGGAGGCGGGCGACCGGCGCGGGAGGGCCGATGCCTTACGGGCGCTGGGGGCGTTGCGCCGGGACGAGGGCCGGCTCAACGAGAGCCTGAGCGCGTACCAGGACCTCGGCGACCCGCGTGGCGAGGCGGAGGCGCTGCTGGACCTGGGCAGGCTGTACCTGGGCGGGGGCAGGCTCGCGGAGGCCCGCGGGTGCGTGGAGCGGCGGCTGCGGATCAACCGCCGCCTGGGCGACCGGCTGCCCGAGGCGGGGGCGCTGCTCGTCCTGGCCGAGGTCGCCAGGGCGGAAGGCGCGCCGGGGGCCGCGGCCGGCTCCGCGAGGGAAGCGCTGGAGACGTTCGTCGCGTACGGGGACCGGCGGGGCGCCGCGCAGGCCCTGATGGCGCTCGCCCGGGCCGCGCTGGACCTCGACGACATTGACGGAGCGGTTGAGGCGCTTACGCGTGCTATGGGAGAGTTTGACCGCCTCAGTGACGAGCAGGGCAGAGCCGAGGCCGACCGGCTCGCGCAGGAGGCCCGTAGACGGCGTGGTCGGCGGATATAGCGGACTATGCGGATCCTGAACGCCGCCTGTCTACGGTGAGGGCCACATCCCCGACAACGAAGGTGATCTCAGAATGCGAAAGACGATCGCGCTGGCTGTCGCGGCCGTCGCGCTGGCCGGTTGCGGTGCGCTCCCGGGGCGGCAGGCCGGCGGTGGCGGCGAGGAGAAGCAGCCCCAGGCCGTCGCGGAAACCACCAGCGAACCCCCGGCGACGGCCCCGGCGGAACAAGCGCCCCCGCAGGAGACCAGGGTGATCGCCAGCCGCGAGGCCGACGTGTACGGGGCCGGGAAGCGCGGCAAGGCCCGCGTCGACATCACCGCGCTCAAGCGCCAGGGCAGGACCCTCAGCCTCCAGTGGACGATCACCGCGCTCGACGGCAAGGTCAACGTCCACAACGGCCTGAGCACGGCCACGCTCGACTACACGGTCTCGGCCGTATCCCTGATCGACCCGGTGAACGCCAAGCGCTACCGCGTGGCCCGCAACGGCACCGACCAGGACGCGAAGTGCGTCTGCTCCGACACCCAGGGCCAGTTCCTGGACAAGGGGGATGCCTCCACGCTCTACGCGGTCTTCGCGGCGCCTCCGGCGGACGTCACGAAGATCAACATCGAGATGCCCATGATCGGCGTGCTCACCGATGTTCCGATCTCTTAGCGTCGCCCTGGCCCTCGTCCTGTCGCCCACCCCGGCGCCCAGCGCGCCGTCCGACGCCGTGGGGGCGGTGGAGGACCTGGTGCTGCCCGTCGAGGACATCATCGGCGAGGTCGAGTCGCTGGACGGCACCGAGACCGAGACCAAGCAGGGGCGCCAGGTGACGGTCTCGCTCACCAGTGACGTGCTGTTCGCGCTGGACAAGTGGCAGCTGACCGCGAAGGCGAGGCAGCGGCTGCGGGAGGTGGCCGCGAAGGTGAACGCCGACAGGGCGGGCGGGGCGGTCAGGATCGAGGGGCACACGGACGATCAGGGGAGCGACTCGTACAACCTCGCGCTGTCGCGGCGGCGGGCGCAGGCGGTGGAGACGGCCATGCGCGGGCTGCTCACGGGGGCGGGGGTGAATCTGGAGGCGCGGGGGTACGGCGAGAGCCGGCCGCGGCGGCCCAACATGGTGGGCGGGAAGCCGGTCGAGAAGAACCGGGCGCAGAATCGACGGGTCGAGATCGTCTTCACCGCCAAGCAGTGACCCCCGCCGGTGCCGTGGGCGGGGTCAGTCGGTTCGGAGTTGGCTCAGGGTTACGGTGACCGTGCTCGTGGTGCCGTCGGAGTGTTGCACCCCGACCTTGGCCTGGTCGCCGGGCCTGAGGGTGGCGAGGGCCTCCGCGAGGGACGCCATCGTCGGCGTGTTCCTGCCGTTGATCGAGACGATCACGTCACCGGCCGCGATCCCCGCCTTGTCCGCCCCGCTGCCCGGCTCGACCCGGATGACGCCCACCCCGATCTCCTGCCCGTCCGTGCTGATCACCGTGCTGCCCTGGATGCCGAGCGCGGCCCGGTGGCTGTTGGTGACCTTGCCGTACCTGACGATCTGGGTGGCGATGTCCCTGGCGGTGTTGCTCGGGATCGCGAACCCGATGCCCGGCGCGGCGCCCCCGCCCAGTTCGGGGTCGGTGGCCGCGAGCGTGGGGATGCCGATCACGTTGCCCGACAGGTCCACAAGTGCACCACCGCTGTTGCCCGGGTTGATGGCGGCCGAGGTCTGGATGGCGCCGGCGATCGTGGCCCCGGGGGAGCCCGCCTCCTGAGGTTCGGAGACGGTACGGCCGAGAGCCGAGACGATCCCGTTCGTCACGCTGCCCGACAGGCCCAGCGGGTTGCCCATGGCGAGCACGATCTGCCCGACCCGCAGCTTGGACGAGTCCCCGAACCGCGCGGGCCGCAGCCCGTTCGGGTTGTCCACCTTGATCACCGCCAGGTCACCCGCGTTGAAGGACCTGACCAGCTTGGCCGAGCGCGGCGGGCCGCCGGTGGCGATCGTGACCTCCATCTTGCCGGCCTGGCCGACGACGTGGGCGTTGGTGATGATGTGTCCCGCGGTGTCGAGCACGATGCCGGACCCGAGCCCGACCTTTGTGGTGATCTGGACGATGGACGGCAGGACGTCGGCGATGACGTCCTCGTACGCCGACTCCAGCGAGTGCAGCGACGGCGGCGAGGGAGAGGCCGTCGGCGAGCTGTGCGGGGTCGCGGTCGACGGCGTGGCGCTGGACGTGGGAGGAGGAGCGCAGCCCGCGAGCAGCAGCACGGAAGCGGTGGCCAGTCCCGCGGCGATCCTCCTCATGGGAGGACTGTTCCCAGCTCAGCCCGAAAGATACGCTTCCCGCACGTTGTGCCTGCTCAGCTTGCCGGTCGGCGTGCGCGGCAGCGACTCCCGGTACTCGATCAGCCGGGGATGCTTGAGCCTGGCCAGCCGGGGCGCGCAGTGCCGCAGCAGCTCCGCCGTGAGCTCGTCCCCGGCCACCGCGCCGGCCGCCGGCTGCACGAGCGCGACGACCTTGTGCCCCCACTCCGGGTCCGGTACGCCGATCACGGCCACGTCCGCCACGGCGGGGTGTTCGAGCAGCGCCGCCTCGATCTCGGCCGGGTAGATGTTGACCCCGCCGGAGATGATCAGGTCGGTCCGCCGGTCCAGCAGGAACAGGTAACCGTCGTCGTCGAGGTAGCCGATGTCCCCGGGTGTGTACGCCTGGCCGCGCATCGCCGCCGCCGTCTTGTCCGGGTCGCGGTGGTACTCGAACCGGTTGATCCCGCCGATGTAGACCAGCCCCGGCGAGCCCGGCCCCACCTCCTGGCCGTCCTCCCCGACGATCGTGAACGACATCCCGTCCAGCGCCCTGCCGACCGTGCCCGGCCTGGCCAGCCACTCCTGCGAGGACACCATGGTCGCCACGGCCGCCTCGGTGGACCCGTAGTACTCCCACAGCACGGGCCCGAGCCAGTCGATCATCGCCTGCTTGGTGGCGGGCGGGCACGGGGCCGCCCCGTGGTACAGGTGGGTGAGGGACGACAGGTCGTACGACTCCCGATCCGGCACCCCCAGCAGCCGGTGGAACATCGTCGGCACCATGAACGCGTTCGTCACCCGATGCCGCGCGATCAGCCGCAGCGCCTCGACGGCCTCGAACCGCTCCGGCGCCACGATCGCGTGCCCGAACTGCAGCGCCATCATGGCCTGCCCGTACGGCGCCGAGTGGTAGAGCTGCGAGCACACCAGGTGCACCCCGCCGAACGGCAGCCCGAAGTGGCGCCAGCTCTTGCGCACGAGGATCGGGTACAGCTCCTCCGGCGTCAGGTCCAGCAGCCGCCGACGTACCCCTTTGGGGCGTCCCGTCGTCCCGGAAGTGTAGAGCATCATGGACCCGGCCCGCCGGTGCGGCGGTGCGGTGGCGGGTTGCCCGTCGGCGAGCTCGGCGACCGTGCGGGCATCCGGCGAGATCACCATCCCGGCCCCGCAGTCGGCCACGATGTAGTCGATCTCCTCGGCGGTGAAATGCCAGTTGACGGGCACGAGGTAGGCGCCGGTCTGGTACGTCGCGAGCATCATGGTGAGGGCGTCGAGCCCGTTCTTCAGCACGGTGACGACGCGGTCGCCGGGGGCGACTCCACGTGCCGTCAGGCCGTTGGAGACCTGGTTCACCCGGGCGAGAAGTTCACCGTAGGTGGCGCCGGTGTCACCGAGGAGCGCGGGACGTTCAGGGTCATGGGCTGCGATCTCGTAAAAACCCCTCATGTTCGCAGACCTTACAGAATTAGATTCTGCAGGGGTATTGGAGGAATTATCCAGCTCTCTTGTGACGTAACCTCATGGCCATGGCGGACGTCGGCGACAAGAGACCTTCATACGATTCACCCACCACTCCGTTCCGCAAGGTCGTCCTGCCTGCCGAGGAGACGGTCCAGATCCCCCGCCCGCCGGCGGCGGGTCCGTCCGTCCCTCTCAGGCCCCCGGCGGGCGGCCCGCCGGTGCAGCAGGCCCCTCCCCAGCAGGCGCCTCCCCCGCAGCCTCCTGCCCAGCGAGGCGGTCCCGGCCCGCTCCCCGGCCCGCTCCCGCAGCCTCCGGTGCAGCAGCAGCCGCTGTATCCGCCCCCGTCACCGCCCCTGCCCATCCCCAAGCCGCCGAGGCGCGGCGTCGGCGACATTCCGATCAAGGTCGTCTATCTCCTCGGTGCGATCCTTGTCACCGTCCTCGCCGTGTTCCTGATCTTCGTGGTCTTCTCCGGCGACGTTCCCACCAACAAGTCGGCCGAGCAGGTGGCCTCCGTCGCCCCCGTGCCGAGCTCCGGCGCCCCTTCGGCGTCGGCCACCCCGACCGCCACCGAGAGCCCGATCGTGCTGCCGCCGGTGCCGAAGAGCAAGGCGTACCCGACCCTGGCGGGCACCGCGGCCGTGGTCACCGGCATCATCAGCGACAAGAACGCCGGGATCAGCTACCCCAGGCTGGCCACGCCGTGGAAGGCCAAGTCGTTCCCGCCGTTCTCCATCGCGCAGCGCATCGGCAAGGTGGCCGTCCCGCACACGGTGGTCGCCTCGGCCATGTTCCCGGGTGACTCGCCCACGACGAAGCCCTCCAAGGACGCCGACTACCGTGAGCTGGCCACCCAGGCCGCCCGCTGGTCGCTCCGCACGCAGTACCCCGCAGGCGCCACGCTCGCCTGGACCGCCTCCCAGAAGATCCCGGTCGGCAAGGGCTGGACGCTCGGCTACCAGGTCACCTACACCTTCAACGGCAAGCAGCAGGTCGCCCAGGCCATGGTGACGATCGTCGAGGTGGGCAAGACCAAGCCCGCGATGCTCCTGGCCTCCATCCCCGAGCCGAACAAGAAGCGCTGGGCGGACATCAACACCCTCGTCCAACGGGTTCGACCGCTCTAGGCCAGAAGCATCCTCTAGAATATGGTTCTAGGTATGGGTCGGACCTGGCATGGAGGATGAGCATGGCGATCGGGTTGAGCGAGGAGCACGAGGCGCTCCGTGAGTCGGTGAGCGGCTGGGCCGAGCGGAACATCCCGTCCGAGCTGCTGCGCGCCGGGACAGAGGGGCGTCCGCCGTTCTGGGCGGGCCTCGCCGAGCAGGGGCTGCTCGGCCTGCACGTGCCCGAGGAGTACGGCGGCTCCGGCTACGGGCTGCTGGAGACGGCCGTGGCCGTCGAGGCGCTGGCCGAGCGCATGGCCCCCGGGCCCTACCTGCCGACCGTGCTGGCCAGTGCCGTGATCAGCGCCTCCAAGCGCCCCGAGCACCTCGAGTCGTTCGCCGACGGCACCCTCACCGGCGCCGTCGCCCTGACCGGCTCGCTGACCGGCACCCGCACCGAGGACGGCTCCCTGGTCGTCTCCGGCACGGCCGACCCCGTGCTCGGCGGCTCGCTGGCCGACGCGCTCGTGCTGCCGGTCGCCACGGACGACGGCGAGGAGTGGATCCTCGTCGACGCCTCCGCCGTCACCGTCACCGAGATCAAGTCGCTGGACCTGACCAGGCCGGTGGCCAAGGTGGAGCTGGCGGAGCTGGTGGTCCCCGCCGAGGGCATCCTGGGCGGCGTCCAGCGCCCCGACGTGCTGAACCTCGCCGCGATCCTGCTCGGCGCCGAGGCCGCGGGCCTGGCCTCGTGGTGCGTCACCGCCGCCGCCGAGTACGCCAAGGTGCGCGTGCAGTTCGGCCGCCCGATCGGCCAGTTCCAGGGCATCAAGCACAAGCTCTCCCGCATGCTGGTCGCGCTGGAGCAGGCGCGCGCGACCGTTTGGGACGCCACCAGGGTGGACGGGAGGGAGCTTGAATACGCCGCCGCCATCGCGGGCGTGATGGCCCCCGACGCCGCCGTCCAGTGCGCCAAGGACGCCATCCAGACCTTCGGCGGCATCGGCTACACCTTCGAGCACGACGCCCACCTCTACTACCGCCGCGCGCTCACCCTGCGCGCCCTGCTCGGCTCCTCGTCGGAGTGGGCGGCCAAGGTGACCGGGCTGGCCCTGGCGGGCGTCGCCCGCGAGATGCAGATCGACCTGCCCGAGGACGCCGAGGAGCTGCGCGAGTCGATCCGGGCCGAGATCGCGGAGATCGCCCGGCTGGAGGGCAAGGAGCAGAAGCGGGCCCTGGCCGACCGCGGCTTCGTCATGCCGCACCTGGCCCGGCCGTGGGGCCGCGACGCCAAGCCGCTGGAGCAGGTGCTGATCGCCCAGGAGCTCAAGGCCGCCAGGGTCAAGCTGCCCGCGATGATCATCGGCGCGTGGGTGGTGCCGTCCGTCGCCGCGTACGGCACCCGGGAGCAGCAGGAGCGCTTCCTGCCCAGGACGCTCAGCGGCGAGACGATCTGGTGCCAGCTGTTCTCCGAGCCCGGCGCCGGGTCCGACCTGGCCTCGCTGCAGATGAAGGCGGAGCAGGTCGAGGGCGGCTGGAAGCTGACCGGGCAGAAGATCTGGACCTCCGTCGCCCACGTGGCCGAGTGGGGCATCTGCATCGCCCGCAACTCCAGCGAGGGCTCCAAGCACCAGGGCATCACGTACTTCCTGGTGGACATGAAGGCCCCGGGCGTCACGGTCCGGCCGCTGACCGAGATGACCGGCGAGAACCTGTTCAACGAGGTCTTCCTCGACGACGTCTTCGTCCCCGACGACCTGGTCGTGGGCGAGGTCGGCGACGGCTGGAAGGTCGCCCGCAACACGCTCTCGAACGAGCGCGTCTCGCTGTCGTCCGGCTCCGGCGGCACCGGCGCGTCCGTACCCGACCTGCTGGGCCTGATCGGCCGCCTCGGCCGCGAGCTGACGCCGGCCGAGGCGCAGCAGGTGGCCGCGGTGATCTGCGAGGGCCACTCGATCAACGCGCTGTCGCTGCGGGTCACGCTCAAGCAGCTCGCCGGGGCCGAGCCGGGCGCGGACGCGTCCGTACGCAAGCTGCTGTCCACCTCCCACGCCCAGCACGTCTCCGAGACGGCGGTGGACCTGCTGGGCGCGGCGGCGGTCGTGGGGGCCGACATGAAGCTCGGCGACGCGGGCTACTGGAACCGCGCGGTGCTCGCCACCAGGGCGATGACCATCTACGGCGGCACCACGGAGGTGCAGCTCAACATCATCGGCGAGCGCATGCTGGGCCTGCCCAGGGACCCCGAGCCCGGCAAGTGAGCGTCATCCCCCCACGGGCTGCGGGGGGACGGCGGTGGCGTTCACGGCCGGTCTGGGGATGCCGACCCTGATCTCGCCGACGCACGCGGACCGGCCGTCCAGGGTGCGCAGGACCAGGTCGGTCCCGCCGCCCTCGACGGCCGCGTACGTCGAGCCCAGGTCCTTGCCCGCGGGCACCCGCGTCTCGGCCCCGCCGAGCCGCACGGACAGCGTGGTCTCCACCGGGTTCAGGTAGCCGATCTGGGCCGTCCACTTGCCCCAGGGCAGGGGCAGGGGCAGGCGGAAGCGGACCCCCGCGGGACCCACCCGCGTGCAGGGGGAGCGCCCGGGGACGACGACGCCCTCGATGGACACCGGGCGCAGGCGGCCCTGGTCGTCGAACATGAGCGGGCCGCTGACCGGCCCGTTCAGCCGGCCGGTCCAGGTGACCGGGTGTTCGGCGATGGGGCCGAGCACCTTGGACGTCAGCGCGTACCGGTAGAAGAATGTGGCCACGACCACCTTCGGCGGCACGTACGCGTCCACGATGACGGCGCCGGGCTGCGTGCGCTTGAGCGCCACCCGTGCCGTCTCCACGTAGCTCTTGACGTGCTGCCCGAGGGGCAGGCGGCCGTAGGCCGTCACCGACCAGATCGAGCCCGCCGCGACGACGGCGGCCAGCGGCACCCACACGAGCCTCAGCCGGGGCGCGGGGCGGAGCCAGGGTCGCTCCTCGTCCCGCAGCGGGATGAACGCCAGGCCGATCACCAGGGCCAGCACCATGGACGTGGAGGAGATGTAGCGCAGCTCGTAGCCGCCCAGGTCGGGGCCGAGCTGTTCCACGCGGCCGATCAGCACCGGCACCACGTCGGCGAGCAGCACGTAGCCGAGCAGGACCAGCCAGGCCAGCCAGGCCCGCCTGCGGTAGCGGATCGACGCCGCCACGGCCACGACCGCCAGCCCGAGCGCGGCCCAGGCAAGCGCGGGCGGCGTGGCGGCGATGGCGTAGTCGTCCCCGATGGGCAGCCACTTCCACGGCCCGCCGAACGCGCCGGGCGCCAGCGAGCCCCACAGCAGAGTCCAGGCGAACCTGGCCGCGACCGACAGGCTCGGCAGGCTCGGCCGCACGGTGTCGTCCGTGAGCTGCACGGAGGTGAAGAGCTGCCGGAAGAAGATCACCGCGTAGACCGCGACCACTCCGGCGTACAGCACCCAGGCCGGCCACTGCCGGGGGCGGCGCAGCCACCCCACGCTCAGCGCGAGCGCGAGCACCAGGATGAACGGCGCCTTCACGAAGAAGGCCATGCCGGCCGCCGTCCACGCCGCCGCGGCCAGCGCGTGCCCGAAGCGGCCGGTCCGCGCATAGTGGACGTGCGAGCTCAGCGCCATCGGCAGCGCGATCTGGAACGGCAGCGTCTCGATCAGCACCGCCCACCACGACAGCGACGAGATCGTCATCGGGGTCAGCAGGTAGAACGCGAGCGGCACCAGGATGGCCGGGCGCGGCCCGAACAGCAGCCGTAGCAGCCGGAGGAGCGCCAGTCCCGCGGCGCCGAGCAACGTCATCGCCACGGCGTGGGCCAGCACGTCGTTGTAGACCCCCAGCCGGCCCAGCGCCCACTGGATCGCGAACGGCCCCGGCACGAGGTGGCCGTAGTCCACCCGCATGAGGTAGTCCCAGGTCAGGCCGTGCTCCAGGCCGCGGGCGATGAAGGTGAAGTCGTCCTGCCTGAAGTAGGAGCGCCGTACCAGGTCGAACTTCCAGACCAGCTGGACGGCCACCATGACCAGTCCGGCGGCCAGCACGGCGTCGCCGCGCGTCCACGGGCGACCTTCGGCGCCACGCGTCCGCGGGCGGCTCTCGGCCGTCGTCTCGCTCGTCGTCACCGGTCCCTCTGGCCCCGTCGCTCGCGTGGATCGGTCCCGCGCCGCTCCCTTGCGCGGCGTCGTGTCACCGAGAGAGCACCTGGATCTGCGGAAAGACTAACAATCGGGGGACATGCCGGGAATGTCTGTGGCTGGGTTGTGATGTCATAGCGGGATGCCGCAGACCAGGAGGGCCGGAGCAGCCTGCGCGCTGCTCGGACTCGTCCTGGGCGCTCTCGCGCTGGGGCCCGGGTTGGGGTGGGGATTCGTCCTCGTCCAGGACATGGTGTTCGTGCCGGAGCCGCGTTTCTCGCGCTTCACCTTCGGGCTGGCCGGCGGGGCGCCGCGGGTCGTGCCGAGCGACGCCGTCGTGACCGCGGTGGCCTCGGTGGTTCCCGCGGAGCTGGTGCAGAAGGCGGTCCTGCTGGGGGTGTTCGCGCTGGGCTGCGCGGGGGCGGGGCTGCTCGTCCCGTCGGCCGTGCTGGGGCCCCGGCTGGTCGCGGGAGCGTTCTACGTCTGGAACCCGTACGTCGCCGAGCGGCTGCTGATGGGGCAGTGGGCGCTGCTCCTGGGGTACGCCGGGCTGCCATGGGTGGTCCGGGCGGCGTGCGCGCGCCGCCGCGTGGCCGTGGCGATGGTGCCGGCCGCGGTGGGCGGGTTCGCCGCGATGGCCGTCACCGCGATCACCGTCATCCCCTCGGCCTGGTACGCGCGGAGCGCGCCCGCCGAGCACAGACGCCGGGTGGCGGACACCGTGCTGGCGGCGAGCCTCGTCCTGGCGTTCAGCCTGCCCTGGCTGGTGCCCGCGCTGGCCCGGCCGGAGGCGCTGAACGGGGACGGCGTGGGCGTGGACGCGTTCGCCGCGCGGGCGGACGGCCCCTTCGGCGCGGTGGTGAGCCTGCTGTCGCTCGGCGGGATCTGGAACGCCGGCGCGGTGCCCGCCGGCTACGACGCACCGGTGGCCGCCCTGGCCAGGCTCGTGCTGGTGATCGCCGGGATCGCGGCGGTGGCGCGCGCCCGGGACCTGCCCGGCCGGGCGGGGCTCGCCGTGGCGTCGGCCGCCGGGTTCGCGATCGCCTGCCTCGGCGTCACCGCCGCCGGCCGGGCGGCGCTCAGGTGGCTGGTGGAGCTGTGGGGCGGGTTCGGGGTGCTGCGTGACGCGCAGCAGTTCCTGGCGCCGCTCGCGCTGCTGGCCGCCGTGGGGCTCGGCCTGCTCGCCGCGCGGGCCACCGCCGAGGGCGGGCGCCTGGCGCCGTACGCGGTGTCGCTTCTGGTGCTGGCGCCGGTGGCGGTGCTGCCGACGCTGGCCTGGGGGGCGTTCGGCCGGCTGGAGGCGGTGGAGTATCCGCGCGGCTGGCACGAGGCCAGAGCGGCGATCCTGGCGGACGGGGCACGGGGGGACGTCCTGGTGCTACCGTTCGAGTCTTATCGCAGGTTCCCCTGGAACGGCGGGCGGGCGGTGCTCGACCCGGCCCAGCGCTTCTTCGCCGCGCCGGGGCGCGACGTGGTGGCCAACGACTCCGTGCGGGTCGGCAGCATGGTCGTCGCGGCCGAGGACCGCCGGGTGCGCGAGGTGGAACGCGTACTAGATGGATCTTCACCGGACCTGGCGGCAGCGGGCTTCCGGTACGTCGTGGTGGACGCGGGGACGCTCGAGGAGCGTGCCGGGTTCGCCCGGTGGACCGAGGGGGCCACCCTGGTCGTCGATCGGCCTGAGCTGCGGTTGTACAGAATTCAAGCGCCTGCCGGGAACGATCACCCTACTTGATCGGCGACTTTGTGAAAATTCAGCCTGGCTACTAGCGAGTAAGGAGAATTGGTTCTAAGTTGGGTGCGCCCGGGTCATTGCCGCCTCAAAGGAGGAATTCCCGGTGATAAAGATCCTCTTAGCAGCGATCATTGGCGTCGCCCTGGCCGCACTGGTGGCGACCGTCACGACCGTGTCACTCACCGGTGCCACGGCGACACCGGTCAACCGGCCGCTCTACAACTACGGCGACCGGTAACACGGGCCATGCCGCCCTCCCGTCAAGGGAACGAGAGGACGAGCCGACCGACACTGCTTGAGATCATCGTTCCCGCGTACAACGAGGAACGGCGACTTCCTGGGGGGCTCCTGCAGCTGTGCGCGAAGCTTGCCCGCCTTCCGTTCCCGACAGCCGTCATCGTCGTGGACAACGCCAGCACCGACCGCACCGCGGAGATCGTCAGTACCTGGCCGCAGGAGCCGGTCCCGGTACGCCTCGCGCAGTGCCCCACGCCCGGCAAGGGCGCGGCGGTGCGCGCCGGGCTGCTGGAGACCACCGCGCCCTTCGTCGGCTTCTGTGACGCCGACATGGCCACCGACCTGCGGGCCGTCGAGCGCGCCTTCGGGCTGCTGCTCTCCGGCGAGCGCATCGTCATCGGCTCGCGCGCGCATCCCCTGGCCGAGGTGGAGCACCGGCACAGCCCGATCCGCGAGCTGGGCGCGTTCGGATTCCGCGCGCTGGCCAGAGTGCTCGTGCCCGGGGTGAGCGACACGCAGTGCGGGTTCAAGTTCTTCGACGGGCTGCTCGCCCGCGAGATGGCGGCCCGGCTGCGTACCGACGGCTTCGCCTTCGACGTCGAGCTGCTCGCGCGCTGCGTCGCGGACGGCGCCTCGGTCCTGGAGATCCCGGTGACGTGGCATGACATGCCGGGCTCGCGGTTCTCCCCGGCCCGGCACAGCCTGGGCATAGTGCTGGAGCTCTGCCGGATCTGGGCGCGGCTGCGCGCGGAGTCGCGCGGCGCGCTCAGGGTGAAGCAACCGCTGGACTCCCTCGGATATCCGTGAACATCGCCATCGTCAACTGGCGCGACCCGTGGCATCCGGCCGCGGGGGGCGCCGAGGTCTACGCCTGGGAGCTGGCCCGGCGCTTCGCGGCCGACGGGGACCGGGTGTGGTTCGTCACGGCCCGCGCCCCCGGGCAGGCCCGCGAGGAGACCGTCGAAGGGGTGCGGCTGGTCCGCATGGGCGGGCCGTTCACCGTCTACCCCCTGGTGCTGCTCTGGATGTCGGTCCGGCGCAACCGCTTCGACGTGGTCCTCGACTGCCAGAACGGCATCCCGTTCTTCACGCCGCTGGTCGTGGGGCGGCGTACCAGGGTGTTGTGCGTGGTGCACCACGTGCACGACCGGCAGTTCGACGTGCACCTGCCGTGGTGGCTGGCCGCGCTCGGCCGGTTCCTGGAGGGGCCGGTGTCGCGGTGGGCGTACCGGGGGCGCGAGTGCGTGGCCGTCTCGCCGTCGACCGTGCGCGCCATGCGGGAGCGGCTCGGCTGGCGCGGGCCCATCCACCTCGTCCCGAACGGGGTGCCCGGCCGGCTGCGAGCGCCGCGCGCGAGGGCCGGGCGGAGCCGGCGGCCGCGGCTCGTGTGCGTCGGCAGGCTCGTCGCGCACAAGCGGGTGGAGCTGCTGCTGGAGGCCGTGCCCGAGCTCAGGAAGCGCTGGCCGGACCTGGTCGTGGACGTCGTCGGCAGGGGGCCGGAGGAGGCGCGGCTGCGCGCCGCGGCGCCCGAGGGCGTTGTCCTGCACGGCTACCTGACCGAGGAGGAGAAGGAGCGGCTGGTGTCCGCAGCCTGGCTGCAGGTCAACACCTCTCAAGGCGAGGGGTGGGGGCTGTGCGTGCTGGAGGCGGCCGCGCTGGGGGTGCCGACGGTGGCGTACGACGTGGACGGGCTGCGGGACGCGGTGCGGCCCGGCGAGACCGGCTGGCTGCTGCCCGAGGGCGGGGACCTGGCCAAGGGCATCACCGCGGCCCTCGACGAGCTCGCGGTGACCTCCGACACCTATAGCGCGAAATGTCGGGAATGGGCGGCTCAGTTCTCCTGGGACGGCAGCGCCGAGCGGCTCTCCGCCCTCGTCCGCCGTCCCCCCGGCGCTCCCGCCACCTCTGTCGTCCTTGAGTGGGAGGAACGGTGACCGAGCGGGCCAGGCATCGGCTCTGGCTGGCGATCTGCTGCCTCGGCTTCGCCGTGCTGTCGTTCACCACCAAGCCCGGCAGCATCATCTCCGACACCAAGCTCGACCTCGCGCTCAACCCGATCGGCTGGCTGGAGCGGGTCGCCCACCTGTGGGACCTCCAGCACTTCGGGCAGCTCCAGAACCAGGCCGCCGGCTACGTGTTCCCGATGGGGCCGTTCTTCGCGCTCGGCGAGCTGGCCGGGCTGGACGCCTGGGTGATCCAGCGGCTCTGGCTGACGGCGCTGCTCTGCCTGGCGTTCCTGGGCGTGGAGCGGCTGGCCAGGCAGCTCGGCGTCGGCAGGCCCGGCACCGCGATCGCCGCCGCGCTGGCGTACGCGCTGGCGCCGCGCACGCTGTCGATCCTCGGCGAGATCTCGATCGAGTGGCTGCCCGCGGCGATGCTGCCGTGGATCCTGATCCCGCTGCTCACCGCCGCGGAGACGGGTCAGCGCGCCCGCGGCGCGATCAGGTCCGGGCTGGCCGTGGCGCTGTGCGGCGGCGTGAACGCGGTGGCCGTGCTGGCCGTGCTGGTCGCCCCCGTCGTCTACATCCTCACCCGGCCGCGCCCGGTGCCCCGCTGGCGGCTGCTCGCCTGGTGGACCGGCACCGTGTCGGTGGCCACGCTGTTCTGGTGGCTGCCGCTGCTCCTGGTGGGCCGCTACGCGTTCTCCTTCCTGCCGTACACCGAGACCGCCTCCACCACCACGCAGGTCACCTCGCTGACGAACGTGCTGCGCGGCGCCTCCGACTGGGTGCGCTACCTGACCGTCAACGGCGTCGCCACGCAGCCGCCCGGGTACGAGATCGCCACCGCGGCCGCCATGGTCCTGGTCACCGGCCTGCTCGCCGCGCTCGGCCTGGCCGGGCTGGCCCGGCGCGACCTGCCCGCCAAGGGGTTCGTCGTCACCCTGTTCCTGATCGGCACGGCGGCGCTGGTCGCCGGGCACATGAGCGCGCTGGAGCCGGTCGTCGCCGAGCCCGTGCGCTGGCTGCTCGACGGGCCGCTCGCGCCGCTGCGCAACCTGCGCAAGTTCGACCCCCTCGTCCGGCTGCCGCTGGCGCTCGGACTGGCGCACCTGCTGGCCCACGTGACGGCCCGGGCGCGGCTGCCGATCCGGTCGGTGGCCGTGGCGACGCTCGCCGCGCTGGTGCTGCCGGTCTTCAACCAGGGCCTGGCCCCGCCCGGCGAGTTCAAGGAGGTGCCGCTCTACTGGCGGCAGGCCGCGACGTGGCTCAACCAGAACGCCGGCGACGACGGGGTGCTCGTCGTGCCCGGCTCCAAGTTCGGCGAGTACCTGTGGGGCCGGCCCATGGACGACCCCCTGCAGCCGCTGTCCGCCGTCCGCTGGACCGCCCGGCAGGTCACGGCGGCCGGCTCCGTGGGCATGACCAGGCTGCTCGACGTCATCGACCAGCGGCTCACCGCGGGCCACGGCTCGGTGGGGCTGACCGAGGTGCTGCGCAGGATGGGCGTGCACTACCTGCTCGTCAGGAACGACCTGATGCGGGCCAACCTGCAGGGAGCCTGGCCGTCGCGCGTCTACGAGGCGCTGCGCGAGTCGCCCGGCATCACCAAGGTCACCTCGTTCGGCGGCGAGGTGGGCGACACCGGCACCGACGACGCCATCGAGTCGGTGGACTGGCCCTTCCCTGCGCTGGAGCTGTACAAGGTGTCGGAGAGCACCGACATGGTCAGCGTGGAGCCCGCCGCGGACGCGCTGGAGGTGCGCGGCGGCCCGGACTCGCTGCTGACGATGGGTGACCTCGGCCTGCTCGGCGAGGGCCCGGCGCTGGTGAACGGCGACGGGGCCGACTCCGGCCTGCCCACCGTGGTCAGCGACGGGCTGCGGCTGCGCGAGCGGCAGTTCGGCGAGATCAGGTCCAACTGGTCGCCCACCCTGACGGCGGACCGGCGCGACGACTTCACCGGCGTCAAGGAGCTCGACCTGCTGGAGGACGGCTGGCTGGAGGAGACGGCCACCGCCGAGTACGACGGCATCGCCGACGTCACGGCCTCCTCCTCGGTCGCCGACGCCGACGCCGTGCCCGGCCTCAGCACCCCCGGCCGCGGCCCCTGGGCCGCGCTGGACGGCGACCTGGACACCGGCTGGGAGAGCGGCGGCTGGAAGCGGCCGGAGAACGAATGGCTCCGCATCGACCTCCGCCAGCCCCGGGAGATCCCCCGGCTGCGGGTGACCTTCACCAACAACCTGCTGATCAGCCAGTCGGTCAGGAAGGTGGCCGTGGAGACCGAGAGCGGCCGGCTGGTCCAGGACGTGGCCAAGACCAACGACGCTCAGACGCTCCGCGTCCCCGCCGGGCCGACGAGCTGGGTGCGGATCAGGGTGCTGGGCACGTACAACGCGGAGTGGAGCTTCGTGCAGCGGGTCGGCATCACCGAGGTCGCGATCCCCGGGGTCCTGCCCGGCCGCACCATCAGAATGCCGGGCCGGGACGGGGACGTCTTCGTCATGGACCGCGGGCTGGACGAACGGCCGCGCTGCATGCGCAACTGGGCCCGCTGGGTGTGCAACCCGCTGCTGGTCAGGTCGGGTGAGGAGGGCGCCGGGTTCGACCGGACGTTCACCTCGGACTCCGGCCGGAAGACGACCCTCCGGGGCTCGGCGGTGCTGCGGGACGTCGCGCTCGTCGACCGGTTCACCCGGCTGAGCGGCGACCTGACCACGGTGACCGGTTCGTCGGCGATGAGCAAGGACGCGGTGGTCGCGCCGAGGTCGGCGTTCGACGCCGACTCCGCCACCACGTGGGTGCCCTCGCCGGAGGACGCCGAGCCGACGCTCACGCTGGGCTGGAAGGGCCGGCGGACCGTCTCGCAGATCCAGGTCGCCCGCCCCGGCGGCGACCGGCAGGCGCTCGACGTGGTCGTGACCGGCGCCAAGGGCGAGGTCCGCGGCGGCCGGGTGGACGCCGGCGGGACGCTGCGGTTCAAGCCGCTCACCACGACGCGGCTGAAGCTGCGCTTCTACCCGGCCTCGCGCCGGCTCCAGGTCACCGAGCTGGTGATCCCCGGCGTCAGCCCGGCGAGCCGGCCGGCCGGGCCGGAGTTCCGGCTGGCCTGCGGGCTGGGCCCGACCCTCCAGGTGAACGGCGCGGCCGTGCGGACCAAGGTCACCGGCGTCTATGCCGACCTGCTGGAGGGGCGGCCCGTGCAGATCACCGCGTGCGACCGGGTCACGCTGCGGGCGGGGGACAACCGGGTGCGGGCGGCCGGCTGGGAGCCGTTCGCGGTGGAGAACCTCGCGATCGGCGCGTTCCCGCCCCGGCGCGAGGCCGTGGAGAGCTCCGCCGCCCGCGGCGCCTGGTCCTCCGTCGAGCGCGAGGTACGGGTGAGCGCGCCGGAGGACTCCTTCCTCGTGGTCAACGAGAACTTCAACGCCGGCTGGCGGGCCGAGCTGGACGGCCGGCAACTGCGCCCGATCCGGATCGACGGGTGGAAGCAGGGCTGGCAGCTGCCCGCGGGCACCGCGGGGACGGTGCGGCTGACGTACGAGCCCGACCAGCCCTACCGGCTCGCGCTCGGGCTGGGCCTGGCCGGGATCGCGCTGCTCGCGCTCCTCTCCCTGGTGATGCACGGACCCCGCCCCGAGCACGTCAAGGAGACCGCCGCCGCGGCGGAGTCGCGGTTGTCGCGCTGGCGGGTGCCCTACGTCGTGGTGCTGGGCCTGGCGTTCGGCGGCTGGGTGGCGAACTGGCCCGGCATGCTCGTGGCGCTCGCCGCCGTCGTGGCCACCCTCTGGCTGCGGGTACGCCGGCCGCACACGCACTGGGCGACGGCGGGCCTGTTCGGCGCGGCGACGGTGGCGCTGGCCGCCGGGGTGTTCCTGCGCAACCGGGGCGTCGACGTCGATCCGCTGCTCGACCAGGTGCCGCAGCTCCTGTCGTGCGCGGCGATGGGGTCGCTGTTCGGCCAGCTCGTCACGGCGCCGGAGCCGACACCGGAGCCTGAGGTTCCGGCCGAGCAGGAGGTGCTGACCGCCACCGGCGGCTGACCCGCAGCGCGTTCTCCTCGACGAGGTGGTAGCTCAAGGCGCTCACCAGCAGCGAGCCGACGAGCGTGGGCACCGCCACGCCCACGAAGTCGCCGCTGAACACCGGGCGGCCGGTGAGCTTGTAGAAGAGCGTGATCACCGGCGCGTGCCACAGGAAGAAGCTGTACGAGATGCGTCCCAGATAGGCGGTCACCGGGTTGCCCAGCACCCGGTGCGGCAGCGTGTCGCGCCGGGAGGCCAGCGCGAACGGGGCCACCAGCAGCACCGCCACCGCTGTCTCCAGGATCATCCGCCACAGCGACTGCGACAGGCTGGGCAGCGTGAGGGTGCGCGGCCCGGCCAGCTCCGTGCTCAGCACTGCGAACGCCAGCAGCGCCAGCACCAGGAGCTGCGGAGCCAGCGCGTCCACCACCTCGCGCCGCTTGATCCACACCGACAGCACGGCCATCGCCATGCCGGCGGCGAAGAAGATCAGGTGGTTCGGCAGCCACAGCGCCAGCTCCGGCTGGTCGAGCACGTGCGAGACGACCACGCCGGCCAGCGAGATCACCGGGAGCACCGCGATGCCGCCGAGCAGCCGGAGGGGCCGGTTGCCGCCGCGCGCCCACCGGTGCAGGAGCCAGGCGAGCACCGGCAGGACCAGGTAGAAGGCCATCTCGATGGGCATCGTCCACATCTGGTAGAGCCCGTCGGGCGCCCGCCCCTGCTCGAAGTAGTTCTGCAGCAGGAACAGCCACTTGAGCCAGCCCGTCCAGTCGAGCTGCCCCCAGGCCCAGAGCGCCACCGCCGTGACCAGCCAGTAGGCGGGCAGCACGCGCATCGCCCGCCGCCACAGGTAGCGGCCCACCCGCGGCGACGGCGCGTCCTCCAGCACGGCACGGGCCCACGGCCGGTAGAGCAGCAGCCCGGACAGCAGGAAGAAGATCGGCACGGCGATGCCGAGCCGGGACGTCATCCAGGCGAACATGCCCTCCTGGTAGATCATCCCGGTGTTGCCGCCCACGTGCAGGACCCAGACGCCGAGCGCGGCCAGGGCCCGGATGCCGTCGAGCGCGGCGTCCCGCTGGGTGCCGGGGCCTTCTACGGCGGCCGTCACCCGAGTTTCCTGAGCACCAGGACGAGGTTCCACGTGACGAACTCCCGGACGACGGGGACCTTGACGAGCGGACGGCACCACCACGGCAGGTAGCGCGGGAAGGCGTCGACCAGCTCGACGTCCCGTGCGGACCGCGCCCAGCGCAGGCCGTGCGCGACGGAGACGGGGAAGAGCGAGCGTCCGTAGCGGTTCTTGGGCTGCCTGCCGTGCACCCGCGCGTACCGGCGGGCGGCGTGCTCGCCGCCCAGATAGTGCCAGGGCGAGGTCTCGTGCCCGCCCCACGGGGAGAGCCAGTTCGTGTACGCGAGGAAGATCACCCCGCCCTCGCGGGTGACCCTGGCCATCTCGGCCGCCATCCGCCACGGGTCCGGAACGTGCTCCAGCACGTTGGACGAGAAGCACACGTCGACCGACCCGTCGGCGAGCGGCAGCTCCAGGGCGCTGCCCAGCACGCCGGAGCCCGGTGCGCCCTGGCCGGTCAGCTCTCCCGCGTCGACGTCCACGCACACGCACCGGGCGCCGGCCCGCCTGAAGGCGTCGGCGAAGTATCCGGGACCGCCGCCCACGTCGAGCACGGTGGCGCCGGCCAGGGACACGCGGTCCGCGAGCTGGGCGGCGGTGTCGGTGGCGAGGGTGGTGTAGTACGCGTCCGGCTTGGCCTGCTCTGTCCTGAACGCGCGGAACAGCCGGATGGACCTGGCCAGATCGGCACGCATGCCCACGACTCCGTTCGTAGCGAAGGCATCCAGAATAGAACGTGTTCCAATGTCTGGGTACAGGCAATCAGCAGGTGACGTCAAGAGAGAAATCGGCGGACAGGATGCGCTGGTGGAGCTCCTGGATCGCGTTGGTGGGCTCGACCCCCACGTTGTTGATGAGCAGCCGCCGCAGCCGCTGGTAGGTGCTCAGCGCCTCGGCCTGCCGGCCGTCGAGGTAGAGGGCGAGCATGAGCTGACCCCAGAGCCGTTCCCTGGGCTCCTCGACTTCCACGAGATCCATGACGGACCGCAGTTGTTCGATGGCCTCGGCATGCTCGCCACGGGCGATCAACAGCTCGACGAGCTCGGCGACCACGCTGATCCGCTGCTCCTCCAGGTGCGCGGCCGCGTTACGCAGGGTCCTGATCGCCCGGGTGTCCTGGAGTGCCCGCCCGCGCCAAGTCCGCAGCGCCCGCTCGAAGTGGTCCCACGCGGTCTCGTGCTCCTTCTGGTGCAGCGCCCGATGTCCCTCCTTGGCCAGCCGCTTGAAGCGGGTGATATCCAGGCCGTCGGGCTCCACCCGGATTCGGTAGCCGTTGGAGACGGTGTCGATCGGAGAGTCGGCCGGTACGTCCGGCGACATGGATCTGCGCAGTTCCCAAATGTAGGTCTTCAGATTGCCGAAAGCCGAAGCGGGGGGCGTGCCGTCCCACAGGCGGTCGATCAGCGCGTCGACCGGCACGACCACGTTGGCCTGCAACAGCAGCAGCGCCAGCAGCTGGCGGTGCTTCGGACGCAAGATCGGCAGGTAGTCGCCGTTGTCCAGGCGAACATCAAGATTTCCCAGCAGCTGGAACTCGATCTTTCTGGGAAACGCGGGGTGCTGCTTCTTCGGGTCGTTTGATGACGGCAGTGTGAGCACCGCACCTCTCCTTCCCTGTGCACATATCTCGCTGCCACGACCAGACTGGACGCATGCCACTGGAAGGGGGCGAGCCGCTGAGGGGTTGATGGAGCCGAGGAATGGCGCAAAACGGAAAGGCCGGTATATAGTGCGCCACTCCCGAGAAACATTCGCCGTAATGTCGAATGTTTTCCAATGATCATCCGATCATGAAGATATTGGCCCAATGGGGAGGCGTCAAGGGGTTGAAGTGTCCGTCACCGGCGCTCTTCCTGGCGATTCCCGGCCGGATTGGCTCGATTGCAATCACGTTGGCGCATGTTGCACCGTCGTAAACGTATTCAGCAGCGGCTGATCGCAGTTGGATTGCAGTCCTGTCTGCGTTGCCTGCGGCCACGGCAGACCGTAGACGCTCAGAACCATCGCCACCAAGACCGCCGTTCGTTTCCATGGACCTGCCATCGTCGCTCCCACGTCGATCGATCATGTAGGTGCCAGCTTCCGCGTGGTCCTGGGGCGGCGACAAGAAGTGCGGATTGTCCCGGACACGAAGCCGCGAAAGCCCTGGTCCTGGCGTTGTCCGGGATCGTTCGCGCTCACCGGGACAGGACAACGTGTCAGACGGTTGACGGCCGTCCGGCTGCCCAAGATCATGATGCAAATGACCGCGGCAACCGGTGACCCGCGCCGGGCACACGATGTAGCTGGCTTCATCGCTCTCCTGCGTCAGCTCAAGGAACGATCCGGCTACACGTACCGCCAGTTGGAGGAACGCGCCGCGCGGCGAGGCGATGTGCTGGCGCGCAGCACCATCGCCGACACGCTGCGCAGGCAGGCACTGCCACGGCCTGAGACGCTGGTCGCCTTCCTGCACGCCTGCGCACCGGAGGAGGAAGTTCAGGCCTGGCTTCAGGTCAGAGACCGGCTCGCAGGCCGGGCGGCGCCCACGCGGCCTCGCACGACCACCGCAACCTCACCCGCGCCAGGCGAGGTATCTCACACCGGGACCGGCGACGCGCCGTTCGGGCAGGCGATCGTTGCCCGCCAGCTTCCCGCCCGCCCCGCGATCTTCGCGGGCCGGGCTGATGAGCTCGCCCATCTCGATGCGGCGGCCGAGAACCGGGACGCGCCAGGTCAGACTGTGGTGATCTCGGCGATCGGTGGCGTCGGCGGGATCGGTAAGACGTCGCTCGCGCTGCGCTGGGCGCATATGCGCCTCGATCGTTTTCCGGACGGTCAGCTGTACGCCGACCTGCGCGGTTTCGGTCCGGATCCGGCACCGCTGCCACCGGATGTGCCCTTGCGCAACTTCCTTGAGGCCCTGGGGGTTCCGCCGGCCTCCATGCCGCGAGACCTCGACGCTCAGGCGGCGCTCTTTCGCAGCGTCATAGCCGGACGCCGCATGCTGATCATGCTGGACAACGCCCGGGACACCAGCCAGGTCGTCCCGCTCCTGCCCGGGAGCCCGACCTGCACCGTGCTGGTCACCAGCCGCCATCCGCTTCGCAGCCTGGCTGTCACACACGGCGCGCGCCTGCTCGCTCTGGACCGCCTTTCAGCCGCGGAAGCCCGTGAACTGCTGGCCGGACGTCTGGGCCGGCACCGCGTCGCCGACCAGCAGCGGGCACTCGACGCACTCATCGAGCACTGCGGCGGGTTGCCGCTGGCGCTCGCCATCGTCGCCGCGCGAGCCGTCGCGCATCCCGACCATCGGCTCGACGCGCTGGCTGCGGAACTGCGTGACACCACGGCCCGGCTCGACGCCCTGAGTGCGGGCGACGCGACAACCGATCTGCGCGCGGTCTTCTCCTGGTCTCTTCGTGCGTTGCAGTCGCCGGCGGGGATGATTTTCGACCTGCTCGGCATGGCTCCCTGCGTGGATCTCGGCCTTGCCGCCGTGGCGAGTCTGGCCGCTACGCCCGTGGGCAGGTGCCGGGAGCTGCTGCGGCAACTGGAAGACACCTCGCTGGTGCAGCAGCCTGTGCCGGGCCGATACCGGATGCACGACCTGGTCCACCTGTACAGTGCGCAGCAGGCTCATTCGCGGTCACGGCGCAAGCGCATGGACGCGGCGCTGCGACGGCTGGCCGACTTCTACCTGCACACCGCCTATGCCGCGGACCGGCTGCTGGATCCGCGCCGCCCACCGGTGGCGCTGGAGGCACCGGAGGCGGGATGCGCGGCCTATCCCCTTGGCGACGCCGCCCAGGCGATGGTCTGGTTCGACCTCGAGCATGCCCAGCTCATTGAGATGCAGCAGGTCGCCATGCGACAACGGTGGTATCCGAAGGTCTGGCAGTTCGCTCGCACGCTGGTCACCTTCCACGCGCGTCGCAGGCGAAGCCGGGATCAGCTGACCGTCTGGCATGCCGGCCTGGCCGCAGCGCTGGATTCGAAGGACGTGGCCGCGCAGGCACTCGCACACCGGTATCTGGGCCAGGCGTACACGGCGGAAGGCCACGACGACGACGCCTTCGACCACCTTCGCCAGGCTCTACGCTGCGCTCGACAGGGCGGTGACACAGGCGAGGAGGCACGCACCCACTATGCGCTGGCCGTCGGCTGGGAACGACACGGCGATCTCCACCAGGCGCTCCCACACGCCCGCCAGGCTCTGACACTGTTCCAGGGTCTCGCCAACCCCGTGGAGGAAGCCCGGGCCTTGAACGCGATCGGCTGGCTGGAGGCCAAGCTGCACCGCTACGACGAGGCTGAGGCGAACTGTCAGAACGCCCTGGGCCTCTTTCGCCGACACGGGCACCCGGACGGCGAAGCCGACACCCTGCACAGCCTCGGCCTCATAGCCCACCAGAACGGCAAACACGCCCAAGCAATGACGTACTACCAGCAAGCATTAGGGATGTATCGGGAAGTCGGCAACACAAGAGGAGAGGCCGAATCCCTTGACAGTCTCGGCCAGGTCTACGCGGCCCTCGGCCACTATGCCGACGCCTGCCATGCCTGGCAGCAATCGCTCGACCTGCTCCACGCTCAGCGACGGGTGAAAGAGGCTCTTTTCGTGCAGGAGCGCATGACAGCCTTGCCCCAGAGCTGATTTGCGGCGTGAAGAGGTGAAACGATCACGCGGTCCTATCTACGCCGCCTGCGGTCCCTGCCCTGGAAGTGCCTGATCAGCTCGGGGTAACGCTTGGTGTGCGCTCCGCCGTCGATCATCAGCAGGTCGCCCGTCATCCAGGACGACTCCGCCGAGGCGAGGAAGAGCGCGGCGGCCGCGACGTCGGCGGGCTCGCCGATGCGGCCGAGCGGGATGTTGTCCTCGAACTCGCGGCGCAGTGAGGAGTTCGTGAAGGCGGCCGACAGCGGGGTTTCCACCAGGCCGGGCGCCAGGGCGTTGACCCGGATGCGCGCCGGCCCGAGCTCCATGGCCGCCACCCGGGTCAGCATCTCCACCCCGGCCTTGGCGGCGCAGTAGGCGGCGAAGCCCTCCGCCGGCTGACGGGCGTTCAGCGAGGCGATGTTCACGATGGAGCCGCCCTCGGGCATGCGCCGCGCCTGGTGCTTGACCGACACGAAGACACCGGTCAGGCAGATGTCCACCACCCGCCGCCAGTCGTCCAGCGCCAGCTCGGTGATCGGGCCGAAGGCGCCCACACCGGCCGAGTTGACGGCGACCCGCACCGGGCCGAAGGCCGCCACGGCGTCGTCGAGCGCCTTTTCCAGGCCGTCCTCGTCGGTGACGTCCACCGTCCGGGCCAGTGCCTGCTCGCCCAACTCCGTGGCGCGGGCCTGGACCGACTCGGCGTTGGCGTCGAGCAGGACGACGCGGGCGCCTTCGGCGTGGAAGAGCCGGGCGATCTCCCAGCCGATGCCCGAGGCCGCCCCGGTGACGACCGCGTGCGCGCCGGCCAGCCGGTTCACAACTCCTCCCAGCGCGGGGCGGCGAGATCGAGGCCGGTGCCCACGCCCCAGCGGTTGCGGTAGCTCACCTCGCCGGCCGGCCGCCGCACGGCCAGCCCCCAGCGGCCGGAGGGGTAGCCGAAGGTCACCATGCAGGCCGGCCGCCAGCCCTCGGTCTTCGGCACGCTCATGATCCGCATCACCGCGGTGGCGTGGTAGCGCGAGAGCACGGTGGTCAACGTGCTGCCCACGCCATGCGCCCGGGCGGCGAGCTGGGCGCTCCACACCGCGGGCATCACGGACGCCCCGGAGGGGTCGGTGGAGAAGGCGAACAACAGCAGGGGATAGGTCTCGAAGTTGTCGGCCAGATATTGGGCGGAGGCCAGCATCGCAGGTGCGCCCGATTCCGCGGGGGCTGTTCTGACCTCCCGGTACGGGCCGTTGAACAACCGGGCCAGCGCGTCCCGGTAAAGTGGCCCGAGCTGCGCCTTGGTCGCCGCGTCGTCCACCAGGAGGAATCGCCAGTCCTGGAGATTGCCCGCGTTCGGCGCCCGGACGGCGGCGTCGAGAATGCTCTCCTGGACCTTCGCCGGAATCGGCTCCGGTTTGACCCGGCGCATCGCTCGCGTCGTGTAAAGCGCTTCAAAAATATCCATAGCGCATATTAGCTCCGGCAGAATCGCATTCTATTGGCGTGTATCGGCCGTGGACCGCTTGTGGATTGCGTGTGTACACCGCGTGGATCTCGCCCTCGCATGCTCCTTCGCAGGAGGTAGAAATGCGAATAGTCAAATCGCGCATGATCGCAAGCATGGCGCTGGGAATGGCGCTGGTGGCCGGCGGAGCGTCCGCCGCGGACGCCAGTCCCGCTCTCACCGCCGCCACCGTCCCCGTCACGTTCGACTGCCGGGCGGATCCGCCGTTCGAGTCGGTCGTCTTCGCCACCGAGCAGACGATCACCACGAACGTGCCGTCGCGCGTCCGTGTCGGGACCGCGTTCTCCGGCTCCGGCACCGCGGACCCCTACTACGTGCCCACGGAGGTGAACGGCATCGCCAACCGGGAGCTGCGTGACTTCACGTTGACCATGCAGCTCTCCGGACCCGCCAGCGTCACCGGCGCGTCCTACTCCGGCGGCGCCAACCTGGGACCCGGCATCCCCTCGGTGACCACCACGGCCACCACCGTGACACTCAAGGTTCCCGGACCGCTGACCGCCGGCACCTGGGTCACCCTGCCCACCATCACGATCAACGCGGTGGCCGCCAGTACGACCGGCACCGTCGAGTTGCGGGTGGCGGGCACCAGCTACGCCGACCCCGGCCTTCGGGTCACGTCGGTGGTTCCGCTGGACCCGGACCCGCCGATCATTGCCCCGTCCAGCTGCTTCCCCTCGCCCAGCCCGGTGCTGAGCAGCACCGTGATCTACAGGCGCTAGGCCGGCCAGGCGGTTCCGCGCTCGCACCGGGACCGTCGAGGCATCCTGCGGCTCGCCGGGTGGGTGCAGTGGGCGATCGCTGCACCCACCCCCGGCCCGGCGCCCGTGCCGGGCGCACATTCGATCTTCCAGCAATCGAGGGGAGTCTCGATGCTCTTCCCAGCGGACACGGTGGCGCTGGTCACCGGCGCGGTCAAAGGGATCGGCCGGGCCGTCGCCGTGGACCTGGCCCATGAGGGCGCCAACGTGATCGTCAACTACCGGCAGGACGAGGAAGCCGCCAAGGAGACCGTGCGTCTCATCGAGGCCGCGGGCGGGCAGGCGACCGCCTTACGGGCCGACATCTCCGACGAGAAGTCGGTCAGCGAGATGTTCCGGCGGATCAGGCAGGAGTACGGGCGGCTCGACGTGCTCGTGGCCAATGCCGGCGTCGCCCGCGACCGCCACCTCATCACGATGGGGGTGGACCGGTTCCGCGAGGTCATGGACGTCAACCTGATCGGCACGTTCCTGACCTGCCGGGAGGCGGTGCGCCTCATGGAGCGCCGCCGCTGTGGCTCCATCGTCACCATCTCCTCCGCCATCGGCATCTACGGCGGGCTGCCCGGCCAGACGAACTACGCCGCCTCCAAGGGAGGCATCATCGCCTTCTCCAAGACCTTGGCACACGAGGTCAGCCGGCGCGGGATCAGGGTCAACACCGTTGCCCCGGGATTCGTGGAGACGGAGATGACCAACGCGCTCCCCGTCGAGCGGCGCAAGGAATACACGTCGCGGATCGGCCTGGGCCGCATGGCGCAGCCCGCGGAGGTCGCCTACCTGGTGAGCTTCCTGGCCTCCAGCCGCGGCTCGTACATCACCGGTTCTGTCTTCGAGGTGCACGGCGGTGGCTTCGAGGCGGGCGACATCCAGTAGCGCGACCCCAGTAGAGGCACCGCAGACAAGGAGTACACCCATGAACATCGAGGAGATGCGCGCCGAGGTCGAACGGCGGCGCGACACCTGCTCCCGGATCAAGAAGATGATCGTTCACCGGTTGGACCTGACCATGGACCCGGAGTGGATCACCGACGACCAGTCGTTGTTCGGCCGCGGCCTGGAGCTGGACAGCCTCGACTTCCTGGAGCTCGCCGTCGGCGTCGAGGTCGAGTTCGACGTGGCGCTGTACGAGAGCCAGATCTCGGTGTTCGGCTCCGTCTCCACCCTGGCCAACGCGGTCCACCCCGAGCTGCTGCGCAGCCGCTGGCAGCCCGAGCCCCAGCCGCAGGCATGAACGACACCCTGACAGTGCAGTCTCTCGACGCCGATCAGATCGCCGTGCTGCTGCCACACCGGTGGCCGATGCTCATGCTGGACGCCGTCACCGAGGTGGTGCCCGGCCTCCGGGCCACGGGGATCAAGAACGTCTCCAACGGAGAGCCGTGGACCGTCGGCCACTTCCCGGGCAAGGTCGTCCTGCCCGGGGTCCTGGCGGTGGAGGCCCTGGCCCAGCTCGCGCTGCTGGTCTGCGCGGCCGAAGGCGTGCGGCGCGGCCGCCGGCCCGGCACGATCGGCTATCTCACGGGCCTGCGTAGTTTCCGCTTCCGCCGGCTGGTCGTGCCCGGGGACCGGATGATCCTCACCGTCGAGCGCACGGCCGGCGCCTCCGGCGTGAGCGAGTTCCGTGGCGAGGCCACGGTCAACGGAATCGTCGCGGTGACCGGGGCCCTCACCGCGGCCGACTCCGAGTACGCCCACCACATCCAAAGCATGACCTCTGAAGGAGGCAGCAGATGACCATCGTGATCAAGGACGTATCGCCGCTGCGGCAGGCGTACGCCGAGGGCGCCGAGTCGCGCACTGTCGCCGGCGCGGGGGTCGCCTGGCGGTTCTCCACCACGGAGGCCGAGTACGAGGCCCTGCGCCAGGACGCGGGCCTCATCGACTGGGGGGCCTCGCGCGTCATGGAGGTCCGCGGCGAGGCCACCGACTTCCTCCAGAACCTGCTCACCAGAGACGTGGAGTACCTCTCCAGTGAGCGCTCGGTCTGCAGCCTGGTCCTGGACGAGAGCGGCCGGGTGGTCGACATCGTCACCGTGTACGGCCGCGACGAGGGCGTCCTGCTGGAGAGTTCGACCGGCGGCGGCGACCGGCTCTGGGCCCACGTGACCAAGCTGGCCGGCGACGAGGTGGAGATCATCGACCGGAGCGCCGATCTCACGGTCGTCGGCCTGGAGGGCCCCAACTCATGGAAGATCATCGGCCGCGTCTTCGGCGAGGAGCTGACGGCGATGCCGTTCGAGTCGATGGCCGACGTCGATCTCGACGGCGCCGACGTGCTGCTCGCCAGGACCGGCGTGACCGGCGAGTACGGGTACAAGGTGGTCACCGGCCACGCTACGGCCAGGGAGTTCTGGCGGTCCGCGGCCCAGGACGCCACCCCGGTCGGCATGGCCGCGGTGGAGATGACGATGCTGGAGGTCCGCCAGCCGATCATGCACCGCGAGGTGTCGGCCGAGCACGGCGTGATCGCGCTGGGGCTGGGCTGGCTGGTCGACAGCGCCAAGGAGTCGTTCGTCGGGCGCGCGGCGCTGATGGCCGAGTTCGAGGGCCCGGCCGTGATCCGGACCATCGGCTTCGCCGGCGAGTCCGGTGGCGGGCTCCCCTCCGTGGGCGCGCGCGTGCTGGCCGACGGGCAGGCGGTGGGCTCGGTGGTGCACGCGGTCGACAGCCTCGGGCTGGGCGCCGTGCTCGGCCTCATCAGAATGGACGCCTCGCTGGCCGCGGCCGGCCTGCCGTTCGCCGTGGAGTGCGGGGACGGCACGACGCTCGAGGTCGAGACGCTGAGCACCCCGTACGTCCTGCCGAAGAGCTGGATCACCCCCATCGTGTAGGAAGGGCCACTCGTGGAGTCTCGATCCGTTGTGGTGACCGGCCTCGGGATCATCTGCTCGGGCGGCAGGAACCCGAAGGAGTTCTGGTCGCAACTCCTTTCAGGGGAGACCAGCATCACGCCCGTCCGCGACCCGGCCTATGCGGTCTTCGAGTCCGCCTACGCCGGGCAAATCCCCGACGAATGGCTGCTCGACCAGTTGTCCGGCGCTGATCTGGAGCTCGACAGAGACTCGCAGATGGGCCTCGTCGCCGCCCGCCAGGCGATCGCGCACGGCGGCCTCCTCCCGGACGAGGCGGCCGCGGACCGCTTCGGCGTCGTGCTGGGCAGGTGCGTGGCGGCCCGCAACCTCAAGGCGCGCGACGAGCAGGGCGGTTGGAAGTACCGGCCGATGCACGCCTCGCTCGACCTCATCGCGGGCCGGGTCGCGGCATTCGGCCCGCGCGTCCTCGTCTCGACCGCGTGCGCGGCCGGTGGCAACGCCGTCGGCCTGGCCCGCGACAAGATCCTCACCGGCGAGGCGGACGTCATGCTGGCGGGCGGCCTGGACCCGCTGCTGTTCGACGTGACGGCGGGGTTCAACGGCCTGCAGGCGCTCAGCCCCGGGCCCACCAGGCCCTACAGCAGGTCCGACGGGCTCAGCCTGGGCGAGGGCGCGGCCTTCCTCCTGGTGGAGTCCGAGGAACACGCACGGGCCAGAGGCGCGGAGATCCTCGCCGAGGTGGCGGGCTACGGCCTGTCGGCCGACGCCCACCATCCGACCGCTCCCGACCCCTCGGGCCGGGGCGGCGCGAGCGCCGTGCGACGCGCGTTGTCCGACGCCGGGTTGGCCACCGAGGACGTCGACTACGTCTGCGGGCACGGGACCGGCACCCCCGCCAACGACGCCATGGAACGCAAGGTGATGCGCGCGGTCTTCGCCGAGCGCGCCGCCTCCGTGCCGCTGAGCAGCGTCAAATCGTTCATCGGGCACACGCTCGGCGCGTCCGGCGCGGTCGAGGCGCTGGCGAGCGTGATCGCGCTCAACGAGGACACCGCGCCGCCCACGGCCGGGTTCGACCAGGAGGCCATTGACGCCGCCGACCTGGACTTCGTGCCGAACGCGCCGCGCGCCATGCGCATCGACGTCGTCGTCTCCAACAACTACGCCTTCGGCGGCAACAACGTTTCGGTGATCCTCTCCAAGCCACGCGGCGGCGGGCGGCCGGCGCCGCCGCCGAGACCGGCGGTGATCAGCGGGCTCGGCCCCGTGTCCACGATGGGTGTGGGCGTGGACGCGTGGCGGGCCGCCCTGCTGGAGGGCAGGTCGGGCATAGGTCCCATCACCTCCTTCGACACCTCCCGCTTCCCCTCGGGCATGGGGGCGGAGGCACCCTCGCTGGCGGGCCGTACGTACGCCGCCAGGGGCGTGTGGCGGCACATGAACACCCTGTCCAGGCTCTCCACCGCCGCCACCAGGCTGGCCTGGGAGGACGCCGGGCTCGCGCTGCGCAGGTCCGAGCTGGACGACGTCGGCCTGATCTTCGCCACGGCCGGCGGGTCGATGGAGAGCGTGCAGAACTTCGACCGCAGCGTGGAGTCCGACCCTCGGCACGCCTCCGTCCTGGACTTCTCCAGCGTGGTGCTCAACGCCACCGGCGGGGCCGTCTGCCAGGCGTTGGGCCTGCGCGGCGAGACCACCACGATCTGCCACGGCGGTGTGTCCGCCTCGCTGGCCCTGGACTGCGCGCTCGAGCTCATCCAGGCCCGCAAAGCCGAGGTCGTCGTGGTGCTGGCCGCCGACAGCTTCAACGATCTGATGTTCGGCGGTCTGGCCGCTGGCGGCCGGCTTTCCGCCCGGGGCCGGGTCCTGCCCTATGACCGGGGCAGGGACGGGACGGTACCGGGAACGGCCGCCGTCGCGCTGATCGTGGAGTCGGCCGAGCACTGCGCGGCGCGCGGCGGGACCTCGTACGCGCATGTCGCGAGCACGGCCCACGCCCGGTGCGGGCCGGACGGGGAAGGCGAGGCCGTGCGACGCAGCGTGGTGGCCGCGCTCCGGCCCGGCGCCGGGCGGCCGGGGCTGGTCGTCGGCGCCGCCGACGGCAGCCCGGAGGACGCCCTGGAGGCCGCGGTGCTGGAGATGTACCTGTCCGCGGCGCCGGTGACCGCGCCGGCGGCGCTGAGCGGCGACTGCCAGGCCGCTTCCGGCGCCATGAACCTCGCGGTGGCGGCGCTGGCCGTCAAGGAAGGGGTGGTCCCGCCGATCCACGCACTGGCTGAGCCGGTGGTCGGCGCGCTGTCCCGCTACGTGACCCGGTCCCGCTCCGTCCCGCGCGTCGACTCAGCCCTGGCGCTGACCGCCGCGACCGGCTCCGTCCGCGGAGCCGTCCTACTCGGAAGGCTGGGATGACCGTGTACCGACAGGAACCAGCGCCCTTCGACCTCGACGAGGTCGATCGCCTGCTGACGACCACCCGTTCGGTGCGCAAGCGCCTGGACATCAGCAGGCCGGTGCCGGTGCAGGTGATACAGCAGGCCCTGGAGCTGGCCATCCAGGCGCCCACCTCGCAGAACCACCAGAGCTGGCGCTGGATGGTGATCACCGAGGAGAAGGTGCGGCTGGAGATCGCCGAGCTGTTCCGCAAGGCGTGGTACTTCAACCAGACGCGGATCTCCGGCCGCTCGGGCCGGCGCCGGCACACCGCCGACATCCAGCGGTTGGAGGAGTCGGTGGCCGCCCTGGTGGACACCATCGCCAAGGTCCCCGTGCTGGTGGTGCCCTGTGTCATGGGCAAGGCGCCGGACATCGGGCGCATCGATAGCGACTGGCGCCGCCGGGCCGCCCGGTTCGAGCGGGAGGACGTGCGCTCGCACGCCCGCCTGGGGGAGATGATGGCCAGCAACTTCTACGGCTCCATCTACCCGGCGGTGTGGTCGTTCCAGCTCGCGCTCCGCAGCAGGGGCCTGGGCAGCACGATCACCTGCATGAACCTGATGTTCCCGCGGCCCTTCGCGGAGCTGCTCCAGCTGCCGGACGTCGTGACGCCGATCTGCGTGCTGCCGGTCGCCTACACGATCGGCACCGACTTCAAGCCGGCCCAGCGAACTCCGGCCGCCGAACGCACCTTCTGGAACAGATGGGGGTCCGAGGAGGTGCCATGAGCGGCAGCGTGCGCACGGTCGAGGTCAACAAGCTGAGTCTCGCGGTCACCGTCGCGGGGGAGGGGATGCCGGTGATCCTGCTGCACGGGTTCCCCGACTCCGCGGCCCTGTGGCGGCACCAGATCCCCGCCCTGGTGGCCGCCGGATACCAGGTCATCGCGCCGGACCTGCGCGGGTTCGGAGCGTCGGACAGGCCAGCAGGCGTGCCGGCGTACCGGCTGGCGCTGGCGATGAGCGATGTGGCGGGGGTCGCCGACGCGTTCGGGGTGGACCGCGCGCACGTGGTGGGTCACGACTGGGGCGCCGCCGTGGCCTGGATGTACGCCGCGCTCCGGCCGCGCAGGGTGGACCACCTGGTCGCGATGTCCGTGGGTCACCCGGCCGCCCGCGCCTTCCCGTCGCCCGAGCAGCGGGCCAGGTCGTGGTACGTGCTGCTCTTCCAGTTCGCCGGCGTGAGCGAGGAGCTGCTGCGGGCCGACGACTGGAGGCTGTTCAGGGACATTCTGGGCGGCGCGGGCGACGCCGAGCGGTATCTGGCCGACCTTGCCAGGCCGGGGGCGCTGACCGCGGCACTCAACTGGTACCGCGCCAACCTCGCCCCCGAGCTGGAGCTCGGGCCCGCCCCACCCGACCTGCCGGTGTACGCCCCCACCATGGGCGTCTGGTCGTCGGGCGACCACCTGCTCACGGAGGAGACGATGACCGGCTCGGCCGGTTTCGTCCGCGGTCCCTGGCGCTACGAGCGGATCGACCGCTGCGGCCACTGGATCCCGCTCGACGCCCCCGATCTCGTCACCGGCCTGCTGCTGGGCTTCCTCGGCAGCCACCGGACGGCGCCCGTGCCCCGGCGCCGCCGCTGAGCCCGCGAAGCGGGGCGAACGGGTGGCATGGAGCCGATCACGAAGAGAAAGGAAACGTCATGCTGGCATGGTTCTTTCCCGGGCAGGGCACGCTGCGCGTGGGCATGGGCCAGGCGTTCCGCCGGCATCCCGCCGCCGCGGCCGCGCTGGCCGAGGCCGCGGACGTGCTCGGCAGGGACGTGGCCGGCCTGTGCGCTCACGGCCCGCTGGCCGCCTTGGTCAGGACCGAGAACGCTCAGCCTGCCGTGACCGCGTGCAACCTGGCCGGCCTGGCCGCGCTCAAAGCCCAGGGGCTGGAGCCAGACCTGGTGGCCGGGCACAGCGTGGGCGAGCTGAGCGCCCTGCATGCTGCCGGCGTGCTGGACTTCGCCGCCACGCTACGCCTGGTCGACTTCCGGGCCACGCTCATGGCGCGGGTCGGGCGCGAGGGTGGCATGTGGGCCGTCATCGGGCTGGGCCCGACCGCCGTGGGCGCGCTCGTCCGATCCGCCGCCCCCGCCTCGTCGCTGGCCGTGGCCGTCGAGAACGGTCCCGACCACGTCGTGGTGTCCGGCACGCCGGACGCTCTGCGGCGTTTCGCCCCGCTGGCCAGGGCCGCGGGCGCCAGGAAGATCGTGCCGCTCAACGTGAGCCATGCCTTCCACAGCCCGCTGATGGCCGAGGTGGCCGAGGAGTGGGCCGACCGGGTGCGGGCCGAACCGCTACGTGACCCGGTCCGCCCGGTCCTGCTCAACGTCACGGGCCGGCCCTCGACCGACCGGGAGGAGATCAGGAACGCGCTGATCGCGCAGCTCACCGGCCGCGTGATGTGGGCGGCGACGCTGCGCGCCATGGGGGAGTCCGGCGTGCGCGGCTGCGTCGAGGTGGGCGACAGCAAGGCGCTCACCGGCCTGGCCAGAGCCGCCGGCCTGCGCTGCGTCACCATGTCGGACCCGGCCTGGACGCGCCTCGTGTCCGGCCTGCGGCACGTCCGGGCGGACGCGGGCGCCGCGGCGCGGGCGGAGGCGTGATGGGCGCGGCGGCAGGCCGTGGGTGGTCGTGCTCGCGGGTGGCCTTCGCCGGCATCCGCGACCCGGCCGAGCTCGTCCGCCCGGCCGCCCTGGAAAGCGTCTTCACCCGCCGGGAACGCCTGCGCTCGAAGGCCGGGACGGCCCTGGAGTCGTGGGCGGGGCGGCTGGCGGCCAAGCGGGCGGTGGTCGGGGCGCTCGGCTATGACAGCCCGCCGGGGCCGCTGACCGAGGTGGAGATCCTGCCCCGCCCGTCACCGGCGTGCCGCCGGTCGCACGAGTGCGCGCACGGGCATCCGCCCGCGGTCACCCTCGCCGGGACCCTGGCCAGGCGGGCGGCGCGGGCCCGGTCGATTCAGGTGTCGGTGAGCCACACCTCGGACATCGCCGTCGCGATCGCGCTGGTGACATGGGTCAAGGACGGAGGATGAGCGGTGGATGCGTACAAGGCGGCCGCACGGCACTTGGACGCCTGGAACGGCCATGACCCCGCCGCAGTGGTGGCCACGGCGGATTCGTTCGACGCCCCGGGCACCGAAGGGCCTGTGTCCGGCCAGGCGCTGCGCGATCACGCCGAGGAGCTGTTCGAGGCATTTCCGGGACTGAAGTTCGGCGTCGAGGACGAGGCGGTGGGACGCGACCACGTGGTGCTGTCGTGGGCCCTCGACGCCGAGCAGCTCGGCCGTTACCTCGGCGCCCCGCCCACCCGGGCCACGGTCAGGATCAGCGGCACCGACACCGTCCGCGTCGTCGGGGACGAGGTGCGCGTGCTGCGTGCCTTCGACCGGATGGCCCTGCTCGGGCAGCTCGGCATCGAGGTCGCGCTGCAGCCCGTGCCGGTGCGCGGATGGGAGAACGGGCTGGGCTCCCGCCTGGTCACCACCCGCACGGAACATCCGGGAGCGCTCGTGCTGACCCGGCTCGACGCCGCGGACCGGCAGGAGGAGGAGCAGGTCGGCATGCTGAGCGCGGCGGTGGCCGCCAGCCTGCGGGCCGCACGTGGCTTCCTCGGTACGGCCGCCATGAACGTCGGCGGGCGCATGTACACGCTGAGCGCCTTCGACCGGCCCGAGTCCACCCGAGCCGTCAACCTGAAACCGCACCAGCGGGCGGTGCGGCGGTTCTTCCACTCGGGGCTCTGCACGGGCGGCGCCGTCAGCGTCTGGACCCCGATCCGCATATCCGAATACGTCCGCTGCCCCGAGTGCGGCGCCCTGAGCCAGGTGCCCGCCGCCGAGCCCTGCGCCTGCGGCTGGATCCCGTACGGGCGGCCCCTGCTGTGAACGAAGGAGTGACTGATGAACGGCTTCACCCTGGAGCACCGGCCCGGCGACGCCGACCGGCCGGCCGTCGTCCTGATGTCGGGCATGTTCGCCGGGTCATGGATCTGGGAGATGCCCTATGAAGCGCTCGCGGCCGACGGCTGGCCGGTCGCGCGCATCGTCGAGCCGATCGCCGAACTGCCCGACATCTCCGGGTCCGTCGCCAAGGTGCGAACGGCGCTTCAGGAGGCGTGCGCGTCGGCGGGGATCTCGGAGATGATCCTGTGCGGAGTCTCGATGGGCGCCGCCGTCGCGCTGGACCTGGCGATGGCCGAGCCCGGCCGAGTGCGGGCGCTGGTGCTGACCGGCACGCCAGGACTGACGCCGGATCCCGATCTCGGCATCGCGCCCGACCATCGCAGCGGCAGCCTCATGTTCTCCGACGACTTCCCCACGCGCTTGGCCGACTCACTCGTCTACGGAGGCGTCGCCGCCTCCAGCGCGCAGGAGTTCCAGCGGGTCGAGGCCGTCTTCACCGACAAGCAGAGCATGCTGGGCATCAGCCGCGGCATCAGGGCGATCAGGCGGTACAACATCAAGGCCGCGTTGAAGCACGTGACCTGCCCGATCATGAACATCTGGGGCGCCGAGGACCGCACCACGCCGGTGGAGGTGTGGAAGGACGTGGTCGAGACGCATCCTAATCACCGGCTCGCCCTGCTGGAGCGGTGCGGCCACGTGCCCATGGTGGAGAAGCCGTACGAGTACACCGAGCTCCTGCGCGGCTTCGTCGACGAGTACGCCCCGGCCGCCGCGTGAACGTGCTCATGGGCATCGACGCGCTCAGGACCGAGCGCGTCGAACGCGCCCTGTCCCGCTGGGGCGCGGCCTACTCCGGGCGGATCTGCGCGCCGGCCGAGCGGGCGGAATGGGCGGCCGGCCCGGTCCGTGTGGCCGCCTGCCTGGCCGTCAAGGAGTGCTTGATCAAGGCGGTCGGCGGCCGGCCGCACCCGTTCGACTGGCACGCGCTCCGGGTCGGCGGCCCGGCCGGTGGTGCGGCCGCCGCGCTCGTGGCCGAGGCCGGGCGCGCGCTCGGGACGGCTCTCGGCGTCACGCGATTCCACTCGACCGCCTGCGCTGTCGGATCCAGGTCGGGGGCGGCATTGTGGGGTGAGCACGCCGATCTCATCGTGGCCGTCGCGGTGCTCGTAGAGGAGGATTCGTGCTGACATCGGCACTGGAGTGCGAGGGACTGACCAAACGGTACGGCGACCTGCTGGCGGTCGACGACCTGAAGTTCTCGATCGGCCGAGGGGAGGCGTACGGGCTGCTCGGCCCGAACGGCTCCGGCAAATCCACCACGATCTCGATGATCGTCGGCGTGCTGACCCCGGACGCCGGCACCGTCCGCGTGCACGGCCACGACGTGGACCGGCATCCCCGGCAGGCCAAGACCCTGCTGGGCTACGTGCCGCAGGAGGTGGCGCTCTACCCCGACCTGACCGGCAGGGAGAACCTGCGGTATTTCTGCCGGCTCTACGGCCTGCGCGGTCGCGAGGCGAAGGACCGGGTGACGGCCCTGCTGGACCTCATCGGGCTCGCCGACAGGGCGGACGAGCTGGTCGGCCGGTATTCGGGCGGCATGCAGCGGCGGGTCAACATCGCCGCGGGCCTCGTGCACGAGCCGTCGGTGCTGGTCCTGGACGAGCCGACCGTCGGCGTCGACCCGCAGAGCCGCAACGCGATCCTGGAGAGCGTCGAGCGTCTGGTGGCCGACGGCATGACCGTCCTCTACACCTCGCACTACATGGAGGAGGTCGAGCGGATCTGCGACCGGGTGGGCATCATCGACCAGGGCCGGATCATCGCCCAGGGCACCCCGCGCGAGCTGGTGGCCGATCTGGCCGAGGGCGGCCGGGTCGAGATCGACATCGAGGGCGACGTGAAGATCGCCGCGGCGGCGGTCGCCGAGTTGCCCGGGGTCTCCGTCGCCGGCCACGGCTCGCAGCTCCAGGTCTCCTGGACGGAGGGCGCGGACCGGCTGGCGGGCGTGCTGTCCGCGCTGGACGGGGTGGCCACCGTGATCCGCACCGAAGCGGTCAGGCCCACTCTGGAGACGGTTTTCCTGCACCTGACCGGCACCTCCTTACGCGACTGAACGGAGCAGGCGATGCGTACGATTCTCGTCATCGCCGGCCGGGAGCTGACCGCCCGGCTGCGTGACCGGACCGCCCTCGTGATCATTCTGGTCGCGCCCGTCCTCCTGGCTTCGCTGTTCAGCTTCGCGCTCGGGCGCGCCGACCCGCCGCTGGGCGGGGTGCTCGGCGTGGTGGACCTGGACGGTGGGGAGGTCTCCCGGACGATCATCGATGAGCTCGGCCGCTCGCCCGAGCTGACCAAGGCCGTCCAGCTGCGCCGGCTGCCCACCGAGGAGGCGGCCGCGCAGGCGCTCAGGGCCGGCGAGGTCGGCGCGGCGGTGGTCTTCCCGCGCGGCTTCAGCCGCAACGTGGAGCGTTCGGGCGGGCAGACGATGCGGATCCTCAGCCCGGCCGAGGGCGCGCGCGGCGGCATCGCCGCGAAAGGCGTGGTGGAACGGATCTCCGCCGAGGTGTACGCCAGGACGTTGTCCGCCAAGGTCGCCGTGGCCGCCGGGATGCCGGAGGACAAGGTGAAGTCCTTCGTCGAGCGCAACCACGCCGAGTTCTCCAGGTTCTCCCTCGTCAACGAGAACCTGCCCGGCGGATCCGCGGTTGCGGCGGCGTACTACGGGCCGGGCATGGCGCTGCTCTTCGGGTTCTTCGCGGTCGCCGCGGCCGCCCGCAGCCTGCTGGCCGAACGGCGGCAGGGCACGCTGGCCAGGCTGCGCGCCACCCCGGTGCCACCGCTGGCCGTGCTGACCGGAAAGGCGCTGGTGGGTGTCGTCTTCGCGCTGTTCAGCATGCTGACGACCTGGTTGTCCTCCGTGCTGTTGTTCGGCGCTGACTGGGGGGATCCGGTGGCGGTCGTGGCGTTGTTCGCGGTGTTCGCGCTGGCGGCGACGGGCATCACGATGGCGCTGGTCTCCGGGCCGCGTACGGGCGGGGAGTCCGAGGGCTCGCTGCTCGTGGTGGCGTTCACGTTCGCCATCCTCGGCGGGAACATGATCAGCCTCTACCGGATGCCGGAGTTCATGCAGTGGGTCTCGCTGCTCACCCCGAACGGGTGGGCCACGCGGGGGTTCTCCATCCTCACCGCGGGCGACGGCGGCCTGGCCGATCTCGGCGTCCCGTTGCTCGCCCTGGCGGCGATCGCGACGGCCTTCGCCGGTGTGGTCGTCATCCGCTTCCGTAAGGGGCTCACATGATCATCTTTGCGCTGGTCGCGGCCAACCTGCGTCGGCAGAGCCGGGACCGGATCGGGCTGTTCTTCGTGGCGATCCTTCCGTTCGTCATCATCGCCGTCGTCGGCCTGGCGCTGGGCGGGCACGCGGGCGAGTCGCAGCGGTTCCGGCTGGGCCTGGTGGAGGCCGGGTCCGGGTCCGCGGACCTGGTCAAGGAACTGGAGGAGCACCCCGGCCTGAGCGTCACGCGGGTCGCCGGGGTGGCCGAGCTGCGCCGGCAGATCGGGCAGGGCTCGCTGGTGGCGGGCCTGGTGGTGCCCGGAGGAGCCGACTCGGTCGCCTCGCTGCGGATGCCGTTCTACATGGTGGAGAACAGTGGGGAAGCCGCGGTGGTGCGCAACAACCTGTACGCCGTTCTCGGGCGGCACAGCGCGGTGCTGGAGGCCAGGCAGGCGGCCGGCCGAGCCGGCGCCGACCCGGCGCGGGTGGGCGCCGCGGTGGCCGAGACCGACCCGATCTTCGCCGAAGTGCGCACCGTCCAGGGCGCCGAGACGCTGCGGCTCGGCTTCGCCTACACGGGCCCGGCCAATCTCGTGCTGTTCACGTTCATCAACTCTGCGGCCCTGGCCGGGGCGCTGGTGGAGACCCGGCGACTGGGTGTCAGCCGGCGCAGCCTCGCCGCACCGGTCAGGCCGTCGCTGTTGCTCGCGGGGGAGGCGCTGAGCCGCTATCTGATCGCCCTCGCGCAGGCCCTGCTCGTCGTCGTGGTGACCGCGTTGCTGTTCGGAGTGGAGTGGGGGCCGCCACTGGGCGTGCTGGCCGTGGTGGCAGCCTTCTGCCTGGTCTCGACCGGGGTCGCCATGCTGGTGGGCAGTTATGTCAAGACGGGGCTGCAGGCGGCGGCCTTCGCGCCGCCCGTCGGCATCGTCCTGGGTATGCTCGGCGGCTGCATGTGGCCGCTGCTCATCGTTCCGCCGTTCCTCCGGGCGGCTGGGCACGCGTTCCCGCACGCCTGGGCGATGGACGCGCTGCTCGCTCTGCCGCTGCGCGGCCTGGACGGCCTGGCCACGCCGCTTGCCGTGCTGACCGTCATGGGGGTCGCCGTGACGTCCCTGGCGCTCCTTCTGTACCGCCGATCGATCATGAGGACGAGGTGAGGACGATATGACCGAGGTCACCGCCATCGCCGACCTGGCACGGCCGCGCTTCTCCCCGGTGGTCGAGCCGGTACGGGAGCAGATGGCCCGCACCGCGCCCCCGCCGGCGCTGGAGCCGCGGGCGTTGATGGACGCGGCCATGGCCGAGACGGGACTGTCGGACTTCGGCGCTCCGGAGTTCTTCGAACCGCTGGTCGTCCTGTGCGAGGCACTGCGCCAGGACGTGTCGCTCAGCCCCTTCGGCCGGGTGTACGCCTGGAACCAGCTGACCCGGCTGCTGATGAACCGGCTGCTCATCGAGGATCTGGTCCGGTCAGACCCCGGCATCCTGAACATCCCCGTGGAAAGGCCGATCATCATCGCCGGGATGCCCCGCTCCGGCACCACGCACCTGCACAACATGCTCGCCGCCGACCCCGCGCTGCGCTCCGTCCCCTTCTGGGAGGCCAACGAGCCCGTCCCGCCGCCGGCCGAGCGCGGGCTGAACGGCCGCCCGGATCCGCGCATCGCGCGCACCAAGCAAGTGGTGAGCCTGCTGAACACGTGCATGCCGCGGTTGCGGCAGATGCACGAGATGACCGTCGGCCATCGGCCAGAGGAGGTCCATCTCATGGCCATGGTGTTCTCCACCTGTTTCTTCGAGATGTGGGCGGGCGGGCTGCCGACCTACCGGGACTGGTACCGGTCGGCGGACCAGACCTTCGCCTACCGCTACCTGCGCAAGGTGCTGCAGGTGCTCATCCGGCTGCGCGGCGGCACGAGATGGGTGCTCAAGTCGCCCCAGCACCTGGAGCAGCTGGGCCCGCTGACCGCAGTGTTCCCCGACGCCACAGTGGTGGTCACCCATCGCGATCCGTTCTCGGTCACCACCTCCTTCGCCACGATGGTGGCCTACACCGCCCGCATGTTCGTCGACGTCGTGGATCTGCCCGCGGTGGGCGCGTACTGGGCCGGCCGGACCAGGGACTTCCTGACCGCCTGCACCGCCGACCGGGACCTCGTTCCCGCCGAGCGCTCGATCGATGTGCGCTTCGCCGAGCTGACGGCGGACAACCTGGCCATTGCCGAGGCCGTCTACGAGCGGGCGGGGCAGCCGTTCACCGCCGAGGCGCGGCAGGCCGTCGGCGCGTACGTGGCCGGGCACTCCCCGGGCCGGCACGGCCGGGTCGCCTACGACCCCCGGCAGCTCGGGTACGGCCCGGAGCGGCGTGCGGAGTTCGCCGGCTATGTGCGGCGCTTCGGTGTCGAGGAGGAGCGGTGAACGTCCCCGACCTGTGGAGCGAGGAGTTTCACGCCGACCCGTTCCCCGTCTACGCCAGGCTGCGCGAGGAGGCCCCGATCCACTCGGCCGGCGGCCCCGGCACCTGGATCATCACCCGGTACGACGACGCCCGCGCCGCCCTGACCGACCCCAGGCTGTCGAAGGACCCGCGGCACGCCCCTGGATGGGTGCGCCGGATGGAGATCATGACAGGCGGCGAGGGCCCGACCGGCACCAACATGATCAACAACAATCCACCCGATCACACCAGGCAGCGCCGGTCGGTCAGCAGGGCTTTCACCCGCCGCCGGGTGGAGGCGCTGGAGCCGCGGATCCGCGAGATCACCGACGACCTCGTCGCGAAGATGGCCGTGCAGACCGAAGTGGATCTGGTCAAGGCGTTCGCCGTCCCGCTGCCCATCATCGTGATCTGCGAGATGCTCGGCGTGCCCGCCGCTCACCGCGACGATCTGCACGCGTGGACCGCGGCCCTGCTGAGTCCCGCGCCGGGCAGGCGTGGCACCGCCGAGCGGCGCAGGGCCAGGCGGGCGATGGAGAGCTTCATGATCGAGTTGATCGCCGCGGCGCGGCGGGAGCTCGATCGGAACCTGCCGCCCGACCAGCAGCCCGATCTGCTGCGCGCGCTGATCCTGGCCGCCGAGGGCGAGGGCGGGCTGTCGGAACGCGAGCTGCTCGGAATGATCCGCCTGCTGGTGGTCGCGGGGCACGAAACGATGGCGGGACTCATCACCACCGGGGTGCTGACCCTGCTGGCCCACCCTGAGCAGGCGGCCCTGTTGCGGGCGCGACCCGACCTGATGCCCAGCGCCATCGAGGAGCTGCTGCGCGTCGGCGGTGCGGCGGATCGAGCCACGTTGCGCTTCGCGACGGAGGACGTCTCTTTCCCCGGCGGCACGGTACCGGCCGGCGAGGTCGTGTCCGTGTGCATCAACGCGGCCAACCGCGACCCGGAACGTTTCCCGCGCCCCGATGCCTTCGACGTCACCAGGACCGACAACCCTCATCTGAGCTTCGGCCACGGCATCCACTTCTGCTTGGGTGCGCCGCTGGCCCGGTTGCAGGCGCGGATCGCGTTCAGCGCCTTGTTGCGCGGTTTCCCCGGCCTCGCCCTGGCCTGTCCGCCGGAGCGGCTGCGCTGGCACAACACCGGCGGCGTGCGGAGCGTGAGGTCTCTCCCCGTACGGCTGTCGCCCCTGGAGGAGTCACATGCGTGACACCCTCGCGGATCGGTCTCCCACTGCCGATCCCCGCGACCCGGACGACCGCCTGGCCGCGCTCCTGGATCCTGGCACGGTGCGCGCCGCCGACCCGGCGGGCGGCGGCATCCAGGTGGCGCGGGGACGAGCCGACGGGGTGCCGGTGGTGGCCTTCTGCGGCGACGCCCGGGTGCAGGGCGGGGCCATGGGCAGGGCGGGCTGCGCGCGCCTGGTCCAGGCCTACGACCTGGCCGTGCGGGAACGAGTGCCGATCATCGGCGTCTGGCATTCCGGCGGTGCCAGACTCGCCGAGGGGGTCGAATCGCTGAACGCCGTGGGTGAAGTGTTCGCCGCCATGACGCGGGCGTCCGGCCGCGTCCCCCAGCTCTCCGTGGTGGTGGGCCCGGCGGCGGGCGGTGCGGCCTACGGCCCGGCGCTGACGGATCTCGTGATCATGGCCGACGCCGGCCGCGTCTTCGTCACCGGCCCCGACGTCGTCAAGACCGTAACGGGCGAGTGGTACGACATGGCCACGCTCGGCGGCCCCGAACCCCACAGCAGGCACAGCGGCGTGGCGCACGTGGTCGCCGGCACGGAGAAGATGGCGTACCGGCAGGCCCGCCGTCTGGCGGCGCTGCTCGGGGCACAGGGCGGGGTCGGCGAGCAGGTGCCGGAATGCGACCTGTCGGGGCTGCTGCCGGAGTCGCCGCGCCGCGCCTACGACGTACGGTCCCTGGTTGCGAGGCTGCTGGACGAGCCGGGCGTGGAGTTGCAGCCTCGATGGGCGCCGAACGTGGTCACGACGCTCGGCAGGTTCGCGGGCCGGACCGTAGGTGTGGTGGCGAACAATCCGCTGCGCCTGGGCGGGTGCCTGGACGCGCTCTCGGCCGAGAAGGCGGCCCGTTTCGTGCGCATGTGCGATGCTTTTGGAGTCCCGCTGATCGCGCTGGTGGACGTGCCGGGCTACCTGCCGGGGATCAGGCAAGAACACGAGGGCGTGGTCCGCAGGGGAGCCAAGCTGCTGCACGCCTTCGCCGCGTGCTCGGTGCCGCGCGTCACGCTGGTGACGAGGAAGGCGTACGGCGGCGCGTACATCGCCATGAACTCGCGCTCGCTCGGGGCCACCAGGGTGTTCGCCTGGCCGGAGGCGGAGATCGCGGTCATGGGTGCGGTCGCCGCCGTGCGGGTGCTGCACCGGCGCGAGCTGGCCGCCGCGGACGAGGAGGAGCGCGCCGCGCTGGAGCACCGGCTGGCCGAGGAGCATGCCGTACGAGCCGGCGGGCTGGGCCGCGCGCTCGAGCTCGGCGTGGTGGACGAGGTGGTGGAGCCGGAGAAGACCCGGGGCGCGATCCGCCGGGCGCTGGCGGAGGCGGCGCCTCGCCGAGGGGCGCACGGCAACATCCCGCTCTGAGCGCCGCCGTTCGTAGAACATGTTCCGATTTGTTACTCGGATGTGGCTGTGAAGACGTCTCGCCGGATGCTACTTTCCAGTAACGATCATGTTACGTACATCACACGCGCGACTTGAAGTCCGGGGGGCAGGGCGCTGAGTATGTAACCGGTTCTCGCACCTTCGACGCCAGGAGGATCTTGAATGCAGCGCACACCTGTACTCGCTCTCGTCGCCGTAGGTGCGTTCCTGGTCGTGCTGGCGGGAATGGTGAAATTCTGGATGGCGGAAAGGATCATCTCCGCGCCCGCCGGCCAGTACAACACCTACGAACTTGAGGCCCCGTCGTCCCAGTACTTCTCCGTCGCCGACGGCAAGGTGCTGACCGCGAACCTCAAGATGCTGGTCACCACCCGCGGCGACGTCTCGCAGGCCACCGACTCGCGCGTCGTCTGGGACGAGTTCACCGTGGTGGACGACGTCACCAACAACAAGCCGCAGATCAACATCTCCGAGCGGCGCAGCGCCTTCGACCGGCACACCGGCGTGGGCGTCAACTGCTGCGGGGTGAGCGTCAACAAGGAGCCCGTGACCCTGGAGGGGCAGATCTACCTGTTCCCCTTCGGCGTGGAGAAGAAGACCTACAAGTACTTCAACCAGACGGCCAAGCACGCCTTCGACGCGACGTTCGTCGGCGAGGACACCGTGGACGGGCTGCCCGTCTACAAGTTCCAGCTGAAGGTGCCGCCGACCAAGATCGCGACGTTGAGCGCCCCCGCCTCGATGATGGGGATGACGGGGACCGGTGACGTCCAGGTCGACCGCTGGTACGAGGGCGTGGACACGTACTGGGTGGAGCCCACCAGCGGCGCGCCGGTCAAGCAGGAAGTGAGCAGGAACGAGACGCTCAAGAGCCAGGACGGCGTCGAGCGGGCCAAGGCCCTGGTCGCCACCGCCTCCTTCACTCCGAAGACCATCTCCAACCTGGTGGCCACGGCCAGGGACGCCAAGAACCAGATCACCCTGGTGAAGACCACGATCCCGATCGCGCTGCTGGCGTCCGGCCTGCTCGCGTTCGGCGCCGCGCTGGTGGTCGCCCGCCGCCGCACGCCGCGCGCCGTCGTCAAGGAGCCGGTCGACGCGTAACTGCTGGAACAGGTTGCAGTTCGGCCCGGCTTGCGCGAGCAGCCGGGCCGAACTCGTGACTAGAGCAAAGGTTCTAGAGTAGAACGCGTTGCAGTTCGCTGGTTTCGCGGCTTATGGTCGGCTCATGCGGACACGTGTCACGGACATGTTCGGAATCGAGCTCCCGATCTTCGCCTTCAGCCACTGCAGGGACGTGGTCGCGGCCGTGAGCCGCGCCGGCGGCATGGGTGTGCTCGGTGCGCTCTACTTCACCCCCGAGGAGCTCGAGACCGAGCTCAAGTGGATCGACGACCACGTGGACGGCAAGCCGTACGGCGTGGACGTCGTCATGCCCGCCTCCTACGAGGGCGCCGACTTCGCGCCCGAGGAGCTGGTGGGCCGCCTGCAGTCGATGATCCCCGACGGCCACCGGGGGTTCGTCGAGAACCTCCTGGCCAAGCACGGGGTCCCGCCGCTGTCGTCGGACGCCGACCCCGGCAAGGTGCTGCTCGGCTGGACGGACGCCACCGCGCGCCCCCAGGTCGAGGTCGCCCTGCGGCACCCCATCGCGCTGCTGGCCAACGCGCTCGGCCCGCCCCCCGCCGACGTGGTGGACCTCGCCCACGAGCACGGGGTCAAGGTCGCCGCCCTGGCCTCCACGCCCCGGCACGCGCTCAAGCAGGTGGAGGTCGGCGTGGACGTCGTGGTCGCCCAGGGCACCGAGGCCGGTGGCCACACGGGCGAGATCTCCACCATGGTGCTGATCCCGCAGGTGGTGGACGCGGTGGACGTGCCCGTCCTGGCCGCCGGCGGCATCGGCAACGGCCGCCAGATGGCGGCGGGGATGGCGCTGGGCGCCGAGGGCGTCTGGACCGGCTCGCTCTGGCTCACGGTCGAGGAGGCAGACACCCCGGAGATGGCCAAGCGCCGCATCCTGGAGGCCACCTCCCGCGACACCGTCCGCTCGCGCAGCTGGACCGGCAAGCCCGCGCGGCTGCTCAAGAACGCCTGGACGGAGGCGTGGGAGTCGGAGGAGTCGCCCGGCACGCTGCCGATGCCCCTGCAGTTCATGCTGGTGTCGGACGCCCTGCGGCGCATCGGCCGCTCCGACGTGTCGGACCTGGCCACCTTCCCGGCCGGCCAGGTCATCGGCATCACCAACCAGGTCCGCTCGACCAAGGACGTCATGTTCGGCCTGGTGGAGGAGTACGGTGAGGCGCTCGACCGGCTGGAGCGCCTCACCGGCGACTAGCGCGCGTGGTAGGTCGGGGGGCGCTTCTCGCGGAAGGCCCGGGTGCCCTCCTTGGCGTCCTCCGACCCGATCACCGGCCAGCCGATCTCGTCCGACACCTTCAGCGCCTCCGGCTCCGGCATGCCCAGGGTGTCCCGGTATGTACGCAGAATCGCCTGCACGGAGAGCGGCCCCGAGGAGACGACGTCCTCGGCCAGTTCCCGGGCCGAGGCCAGCGCCTGGCCGTCGGGCACCACACGGTTGACCAGCCCCATGGACAGCGCCTCCGCCGCCGTGATCGGGCGGCCGGTCAGGAGGAGGTCCATGGCGTGGCAGTACGGGATCTGCCGGGGCAGGCGTACGGCGCTGCCGCCCATGGGGAAGAGCGCCCGCTTGGCCTCGAACAGTCCCAGCGTGGACGACTCCGCCACCACCCGCAGGTCCGTCCCCACCAGCAGCTCCGTGCCGCCCGCCACCGCGTAGCCCTCGACCGCGCTGATGATCGGCTTGGTGGGCAGCTCCTCCCTGAGCAGGCCCTTCCAGTGGAAGTTGGGGATCTGCGCGGCCCTGGCCTGGACCTCCGGGTCCGTGGACGGCTGTCCCATGGCCTTGAGGTCGGCCCCGGCGCAGAACGTGCCCTCCGCGCCCGTCAGGATCGCCACCCTGATCCCGGCCTCGGCCGACGCGTACGCCCATGCCGAGGCCAGGCCGATCAGCATGTCCGAGGAGAGCGCGTTGCGCGCCTCCGGCCGGTTCATGGTGACGATCAGGACATGGCCGTCGCGTTCGATCCGGCAGTGGGGAGTGCTGATCGGCAGGAGCTCCACGTACGCCTCCGAAGTGTCTAATCAAGCGCTTGCTACGAACTTCGGCCCCAGGATACGCTCCCAGCAGCAAACGAGAACAGGTTCCTGTTTTTGCTCGCGCCACGAGGGAGTGCAGATGGGCACGCTCGGTTTCTGGAGGCTCGCGCAGGCGGATCCCGAGTGGATCGCGGCCGTGGACCCCGACGGCACGGAGCATCGCGCGGGCGATCTGCTCGCCCGGGCCAACCGCCTCGTCCACGGCTTACGCGGGCTCGGGCTCCAACCCGGCGACGGCATCTGCGGCCTGGTGCCGAACGGGGCGGACGGGCTCGTGCTCTATCTCGCCGCCATGCAGGCCGGCTGGTACTACACCCCGGTCAACTGGCATCTGACCGGCCCCGAGATCGCGTACATCGTCTCCGACAGCGAGGCCAAGGCGTTCTTCGTGCACCCCCGCTACCTCGAGGAGGGCATCAGGGCGGCCGAGGCCATCGAGCCGCACCGCCGCTTCCTCGTCGGGGAGGACAAGACGGATGGTTTCCGCCCGGTGAGCGAGCTGACCGACGGCCAGCCGGACACCGCGCCCGAGGGCCGCACAGCGGGCGCCACCATGCACTACACCTCGGGCACGACCGGCAAGCCCAAAGGGGTCAAGCGCCGGCTGAACGGCCTCGATCCGGACGACTCCGCTGAGCTCATGACGTTCCTGCTCGGACTGTTCGGCATCACCCCGGGCCGCCCCAACGCCCACCTGGTCACCTCCCCGAACTACCACACCGCGGTCACCCAGTTCGGCGGCACCGCGCTGCACATGGGACACACCCTCGTCTACATGGACAAGTGGGACGCCGAAGAGCTGCTCCGGCTCTGCGAGCGCCACGGCGTCACGAACTCCCACCTCGTCCCGACCCACTTCAAGCGGCTGCTCGCGCTGCCGGAGGAGACCCGGACCAGGTACGACCTGTCCTCGCTCAAGTGGATGATCCACGCCGCCGCCCCCTGTCCGGTCCCGGTCAAGTGGGCGATGCTCGAGTGGTGGGGCGACTGCGTGTACGAGTACTACGCGGCCACCGAGGGCGGCGGCACCCTGGCCACGCCCGAGGACTGGAAGGCGCATCCGGGCACGGTCGGCAACGCCTGGCCCATCAGCGAGCTGCTGATCGCCGACGATCAGGGCGAGTCCGTGCCGACCGGCACCGCCGGGACGATCTACATGAAGATGATGGGCGTCCCGTTCGAGTACAAGGGCGACCCCGCCAAGACCGCCGCGAACCGGCTCAAGGAGTACTTCACCGTCGGGGACATCGGATACCTGGACGAGGACGGCTTCCTCTACCTCTGCGACCGCAAGGCCGACATGATCATCTCTGGGGGAGCGAACATCTACCCCGCCGAGATCGAGAACGAGCTCATGATCCACCCGAAGGTGGCGGACGTGGCCGTGTTCGGCATCCCGGACGAGGAGTGGGGCGAGCAGATCAAGGCCGTGGTCGAGCCCGCGCCGGGCGTCGAACCCGGCCCCGAGCTGGCCCGCGAGCTGCTCGCGTCGCTGGAGGGCCGCCTGTCCAGGATGAAGTGGCCCAAGAGCGTCGACTTCATCGCCGAGATGCCCCGAGAGCCCAACGGCAAGTTGCTCAAACGCAAGCTCCGCGCCCCGTACTGGGAGGGACGAGACCGTGCCATCTGATCCGCTGGTCGCCCAGCACGTCCTGGAGTTCCCGGGCGGCTACACGAGAACCACAGGCCCCGTGATCGGCCGGTTCCTGAGCGAGTTGCGCGGCCGGCGCATCGTCGGGGTGCGGACGAACGAGGGCAAGGTGCTCGTGCCGCCCCTGGAGTACGACCCCGCGACCGGCGAGCCGGTGACCGCCGAGTACGTCGAGGTCGGCCCGGCCGGCACGGTCACCACCTGGGCGTGGGTGGACGAGCCGCTCGAAGGCCACCCGCTCGACCGCCCCTTCGCCTGGGCCCTGATCAAGCTGGACGGCGCCGACACCGCGCTGCTCCACGCCGTGGACGCGGGCAACGCCAAGGCGCTGGCCGTGGGCGCGCGCGTCTGGCCGGTCTGGAGCGACCGGCCCACCGGCCACATCCGCGACATCTCCCATTTCGCCCCCGAGGTCACGAAGATCGTCTCCAATGTGCGCGCCGAATACCGCCTCCAGGCGGGCGGCGCGCTCCGCGTCTTCCTGGAAGGCGTCCGGCGCGGCGTCTTCCTCGGCGGGCGGTGCGAGACCTGCGACAAGGTGTACGTGCCCTACCGCCAGTCCTGCCCCGAATGCGGAAGCGGCATCGCGGAGACGCTCGAACTGCCCGACACCGGCACGATCACCACGTTCGCCATCAACAACCTGCCCGATCCCCGGGCCCCGCAGGTGCCGTTCGTGTCGGCGTACATCCTGCTCGACAACGCCGACATCCCCATGATCGCGCTCATCGGGGACATACCCGCTCACGAGGTGCGCCAGGGCATGCGGGTCAGGGCGGTCTGGGTGCCGGAGAGCGAGCGTACGGCGTCAATGTCGAACATCCGCTGGTTCGCCCCCACCGGCGAGCCCGACGTGGAGCTGTCATGAGAGATGTCGCGATCGTCGCGTTCGCCCAGACCCGGCATACCGACCACGACGCCGGGCAGACCGAGCCCGAGCTGATCCTGCCCGTGATCGACGAGGTCAAAGAGCGCACCGGGCTCAAGAGGTTCGGCTTCACCTGCTCCGGCAGCTGCGACTACCTCGCGGGCGCCCCGTTCTCGTTCGTGTCGGCCCTCGACGCGCTGGGCGCCTGGCCGCCCATCTCGGAGAGCCACGTGGAGATGGACGGCGCCTGGGCCCTGTACGAGGCGTGGGTCCGGCTCCAGCACGGCGACATCGACTCGGCCCTGGTCTACGGGTTCGGCAAGTCGTCGCTCGGCGACCTGAACACGATCATGACGATCCAGCTCGACCCCTACTACCTGGCGCCGCTCGGCCTCGACCTGCTCTCCTACGCCGCGCTCCAGGCCGGCGCGGTCGGCGCGGACCGCAAGGAGCTCGACGAGATCGTCCGCAGGAGCCGGGCGGACGGGCGGGCCAACCCGTACGCGCTCGACCTGCCCGATCCGGACGGCGAGGACTTCGCGGTGCAACCGCTCAAGAAGACGGACGTGCCGCCCATCACGGACGGCGCGGCGGCGATCGTGCTCGCGGCCGGTGACCTGGCCGGGGAGCTGTGCCCGAACCCGGCCTACATCAGGGGCATCGCCCACCGCATCGAGCCCCACTACCTGGGCATGCGCGATCTCTCCGCCTCGGCCTCCGCGGCCGACGCCGCACGGGCGGCCGGGGTCGGCAAGGGGCCCGTCGAGGTGGCCGAGCTGCATGCCCAGTTCCCGCACGAGGAGATCATCCTGCGCCGCGCGCTGGAGCTGCCCGGCGAAACGGTGATCAACCCGTCCGGTGGCCCGTTGGCCGCCAACCCCGTCATGGCCACGGGTCTCATCCGCATCGGCGAGGCCGCGCGGCGCATCCTCGACGGCGACGCGAGTCGCACAGTCGGGCACGCCGCGGGCGGGCCCTGCCTGCAGCACAACCTCGTCACCGTATTGGAGGCGTGACATGGGCAACCGCTGTGCGGTCATCGGCGTCGGGCAGACGCACTACACGACCAAGCGCAGGGACGTGTCGATCGCCGGGCTGGTGCGCGAGGCGGCGCTGCGGGCGCTGGAGGACGCCGGGCTGTCGTTCAAGGACATCGACGCCGTGGTCATCGGCAAGGCGCCGGACCTGTTCGAGGGCGTGATGATGCCGGAGTCGTACCTGGCGGACGCCCTCGGCGCGGCGGGCAAGCCGATGATGCGGGTGCACACGGCGGGCAGCGTGGGCGGCTCCACGGCGCTGGTCGGCGCCAGCCTCATCCAGGGCGGCGTGCACGACCGGGTGCTGGTGGTGGCGTTCGAGAAGCAGTCGGAGTCGAACGCCACCTGGGCGCTGTCCACCCACCTGCCGTTCAGCGCGTCGCTGGTCGTGGGGGCGGGCGGCTACTTCGCGCCCCACATCCGCGAGTACATGCGCAGATCGGGCGCGCCCGATCACATCGGGACGCTGGTGGCGGTCAAGGACCGGCTCAACGCGCTCAAGAACCCGTACGCGCACCTCAAGATCCCCGGCATCGACCAGAAGATGGTCGAGTCCACGCCGATGTTGTGGGAGCCGATCCGCTACCTGGAGACCTGCCCGTCCAGCGACGGCGCCTGCGCGATGGTGCTGTCGTCCGAGTCGAAGGTCACCGGCACCCCGGCCTGGGTGCACGGCACCGCCATGCGCTCCGAGCCGATCTTCCGCGCCGGGCGCGACACGGTCAGCCCGCAGGCGGGCAAGGACTGCGCGGCCGACGTCTACCGCCAGGCCGGCATCACCGACCCGCGGCGGCAGATCGACGTGGCCGAGACGTACGTGCCGTTCTCCTGGTACGAGCCGATGTGGCTGGAGAACCTGGGGTTCGCGGCGGACGGGGAGGGATGGAAGCTCACCGAGTCGGGCGCGACGGCGCTCGACGGTGACACCCCGTGGAACGCCTCGGGCGGGGTGCTGTCGAGCAACCCGATCGGGGCGTCGGGACTGATCAGGTTCGCCGAGGCCGCGCTGCAGGTGCGCGGGATGGCGGGCGAGCACCAGGTGGACGGCGCCCGCACGGCGCTCGGCCACGCCTATGGCGGGGGAGCCCAGTTCTTCGCGATGTGGATCGTCGGACGGGAGAGACCCTGATGGAGTTCAACCATGCTGACCTGTTCGAAGGGCTCGCGGACGCGATCGGGGACAGGACCGCCGTCGTCTGCGGCCCGGACCGGCGCACCTACGCCGAGCTGGAGGCCGAGTCGAACCGGCTCGCCCACTACCTCATGGACCTGGGCGTCCAGCCCGGCGAGCACGTCGGCCTCCACCTCTACAACGGCATCGAGTACGTGGCGGGCCTGCTGGCCGCGCTGAAGATCCGGGCCGTGCCGATCAACGTCAACTACCGCTACGTCGAGGCCGAGCTGCTCTACCTCTACCGCGACGCCGACCTCCGGGCGCTGGTCTACGACGTGGAGTTCGACGCGCGGGTGGCCGCCGTGGCGGACCGGGCGCCGCTGCTGGAGCACCTGATCTCGGTGGGCGGGCCGTCGGCGATCGGCTCGGCGGTGCCGTACGAGACCGCTCTGGAGCGCGGCCGGCCGGAACGCGGCTTCCCGCCGCGCTCGGGCAACGACGTCTACATCATCTACACCGGTGGCACCACGGGCATGCCCAAGGGGGCGATGTGGCGCGTCGAGGACCTGTTCATGGCCTTCGGCGGCGGCAACCCGTACGGCGAGCCGCGCGCCACCCCGCGCGAGGTGATCGACGAGGCCGTCAAGGCCGGCCCGATGGTGATGATGGCCGCGCCGCCGCTGATGCACGGGGCCGCGCAGATGGCCACGTTCATCGCCTGGTGGATGGGCGCGACCATGGTGTACGTGCGCAAGTTCGACGCCGAGGACGTGTGGCGGGCGGTCGAGCGCGAGCGCGTGTTCACCATGAACATCACCGGCGACGCCATGGCCAGGCCCCTGGCCGAGGCGCTGGAGAAGGGCGGTTACGACGTCTCCTCGCTGTTCGTGGTCAGCTCGACCGGGGCGATCCTGTCGGGCGCGGTACGCGACCGGCTCCAGAAGGCACTCCCGAACATCGGGATCCTGGACAACTTCGGCTCCACCGAGTCCGGCTTCACCGCGTCCGGCGTGGCCGGGTCCTCGCCGGAGAAGGGCCTGCGCTACCAGCCGAACTCCGTGGTCAAGCTGGCCGTCCTCGACGAGCGGCACCGGCCCGTCGAGCCCGGCTCCGGACAGCTCGGGACCGTCGCCAGGGCCGGGCGGGTGGCGTTCGGCTACTACAACGACCCCGACAAGACGGCCCGCACGTTCGTCACCGACGCGGACGGCACCCGCTGGCTGCTGACCGGCGACCTGGCGACCGTGGACACCGACGGGACCGTGAACGTGTTCGGCCGCGGCTCGCAGTGCATCAACACCGGCGGGGAGAAGGTCTTCCCCGAGGAGGTCGAGGCGGTGCTCAAGGGGCATCCGTCGGTGTTCGACGCGGTGGTGACCGGGGTGCCGGACGAGCGATGGGGGAACCGGGTCGCGGCCGTGGTGGAGCCGCGGCCGGGCGTCGAGGTCACGGCCGAGCAGCTGGACGCGCACTGCAGGACGCTGCTGTCGGGGTACAAAGTGCCTCGTACGTACGCGTTCGTGGAGGAGATGGTGCGCTCGCCCGCGGGCAAGGCCGACTACCGGTGGGCCCGCGAGACGGTCCAGGCCAACGACGCCTAGAGTCGCTGCAGTTCCTCCTCGATCGCCGCCGTCTCGTCGCGCCTGCCCGTCTTCTCCAGCAGCGTCAGCCTGCCCCGCAGCACGTCGCGGAGCAGGTCGGGGACGCCGTCGTGGGCCGTCAGGTCCCGCAGCAGCCCCGCTGAGACGCGCAGCGCCGCGTCGGCGGCGTCGTCCCTGCCCAGCTCCTGCTGGCACAGGCCGAGCCGGGCGTGCGCCACGGCCCTGGACAGCTCGTCCCGGGTCACCTGCGTGGCGCGGTGGAAGACGAGCCCCGCCTCCAGCGCCCGGCCCGCCTCCATGAGGGCGTCGCCCAGCATGAGCATCGCCCTGGACAGCAGCTCGCGCTGCGTCGGGTTCCCCTGGCCGGAGCGCTGCTCCACGGTGCTTCCTGAGTCGAACCGCTCCAGCGCCGCCACCGCCTCCCGCAGCGGCTGGATCGCCTCGGCGGCCAGGTCTCGCATCCTGAGCGCGGAGGCCAGCGTGAGGCAGGCGCCCGCCCGGCTGGTGTGCAGGGCCTGCGCGTTCACGCCGGTGGTCAGCAGCTCGTCGTAGATGCCGATGGCCTCCCGGGCCCTGGCCTCGGCCTCGCTCCCCTCGTCCAGCCCGAGCAGGGGCAGCAGCTCGGAGCTCTGCGCCAGGGAGTCGGCGAGGACGGCCCGGTACGTGAGATCGTCCGGCGACCGCCGGGCCCGCGGGATCAGCTCCTCGACGAGCGCGTTGGCCTCGGCGAGCTCGCCGCGCATCATGTGGCACCGGACGAGCCGCTGGGTGGCCAGGGTGTGCTTGAGCGTGCCCGGCGGCTGTCCGGCGGCGGCGATCCCGGCGTACTCGGCGGCCTCCTCCGGTCGCCCGGCGGCCAGCAGGTCATCGGCGATCACCGCGGCGGTCTCGGCGGCCGCCCGCTGCTCCGAGAGGTCCGTGTAGAGCCGCAACGCCTCCATGAGGTGCGCCAGCGCCTCCTGCTCCCTGCCGGCGGCCCGCAGCGCCCGCCCGCGCACCTGGATCGCCTGAGCGCGGACGCGGCGCAGCTCCGGGCCGGCTTCCGGGGCCCGGTCCAGCTCGGCCAGGGACCAGGTGATCGCCTCCAGGGCGGCCTGGGGGCGTTCGAGCATGGCCAGGGCGGCGCCGAGCCGGGCGTACGTGACGGCGGCCAGGGCCGGGTCGTCGAGCTCGTCGCAGAGGTCGGCGGCCCGCTCGCAGTGCGCCAGCGCCTCCACGGGGCGGCCCTGTTCGAGCAGCAGGACGGCGTAGCGGTTGAGGACGTCCGCCAGCACGTCGCCCGGCTGCCCGGCGAGGAGGTGGACGGCCTGCTCCAGGACGGCGGGATCGGCCTGGCCGTGCCGGGCGAGCGCGGCCAGCGCCAGGCCGAGCCGTCCGCGGTGGTCGCCGGAGAAGGCGGCCAGCCCTCGGTAGACCTGGACGGCCAGCTCCGCGCACAGCACCGCCGCGTCTTCCCGAGCCGCGCCCTCCTGCGCTGTGCCTTCCCGCGCTGTGCCTTTCTTCGCGGCGGTGGCGGCGCCGAGCCGCGTCAGGCAGCGCCCGTACCGGTCGTGCACCTCGGCGCCGCCACCGCCGCTCAGCGGCACCTCCCGCTCCAGCGCGTCCGTGAAGGACGCGAGCGACGCAAGCAGCTCGGACGGGTCGCCCGGATAGCCGGAGACCTCCTCGATGAGCGTTCCGAGCACATCCGTCCCGGGAAGCGGCCGCGTGTCGAGCATCCGGCGGTAGAGGGCGATGCCCGCGGCCGGTCCTTCCTCCTCGACCCGCATCCTGGCCAGCCGCGCGAGGGCCGGCAGGTGCACGCCGGCGAGCTCCGGCGGCGGGTCGGTCATCAGCTCGACGCCCTCGGCCAGCTTCGGCCCGGCCGCGCCCGGCTCGTGCAGCTCGGCCAGGCACAGGCCGGCGAGCTCCAGGCAGGCGGCGGTGAGCACCCGATCGTCCGCCGGCGTCATGACATCGAGGGCTCGGGTGGCCGACTGGAGCGCGCCTTCGACGTCCTGCCCGGCGAGGCGGGCGCCGCCCTGCAGGCACAGCGCCCCGGCGAGGGCGGAGGCGGCCGCGAGCCCTTCCGACACGAGCCCGTCGTACAGCTCGACGAGCCGATCGGCGGCAGCCTCCGCGCCGGCCCGGGGTAGCGCGGCCGTCTCCAGGATCAGCAGCTCGGCCAGCTCCGTACGGAACACGACGCTCGTCTCGGCCATCGGCTCGTAGGACTCGACGGCGGTGCGCAGGTGCGGCCTGGCCTCCTCGGCCCGCCCCAGGCTCACGAGCGCCCTGCCGAGCGCCGCCGCCACCATCCCCACGGCGATCGCGTGCGGCCGCTCCGGGCCCGGCTCGCGCTGCGGCGCGTCCGGTACGGGGTGGCGGCGCAGCAGCTCGGCGGCCTGCGTCGCGAGCACGAGCCCGTCCCCGGCCCGTCCCACGTCCGTCCAGGCCCGGGCGAGCACGGCCTGCGCGGAGATGTAGGCGTGGATCTCCGGCGTGCCGCCCGCCTCGGCGGCCTGCCGGCACTCCACCAGCCGCCGCTCCGCGCCGACCACGGCCTCCTCCGGCCGCGAGGTGACCAGCTCCAGCAGCCACGGCCGCCCACCCACGCGGCCCGCCGCCGGCTCCGGCGGCCACGGCCGGCCACCCATGCGGTCGGCTCCCAGTTCCGGCTGCCACGGCCGGCCACCCATATGGCCGCCCGCCGGCTCCGGCCGTCGGGCTCGCGCTCGCGCCTCGGAGGCGTGCCGCGCGGGGGAGCCGTTCTCGGCCGTCAGGTCCTCGGAGCTCAGCCCGTCGTACAGCTCGGCTGCGAGCTCCAGCTGTGCCCGGCCGTCGGCGGGCCGCCCGAGCTCGTCCAGGCACAGGCCGAGCAGCCGCCTGGCCCGCGCCTCCGTGGCCGGGCGCCGGTCGGCCGCCACGCTCATGGCCTCCTGCAACGGCCCCAGCGCCGCCTCGGGCCGGTCGTCGACCAGCAGCAGCTCGCCCAGTTCCAGCAGCCGCCCGGTCAGGGTGTGACCGTGCTCGTCGGGCTCCAGGGTGACCAGGGCGCGCAGGTTGCGAACGGCTTCGGCGGCGGACCGCACGGCGGCGTCCAGGTCGTCCAGCCGGGTGTGGAGCCCGGCCAGCAGCCCGGCGGAGTCGGCGAGCATGGACCGCAGGCCGGGCTCGTGGGCGGCGAGGCCGCGCAGCCGTACGACGGCCTCCGAGGCGGGGACGACCGCGTCGGCCGGCCTGCCCTGTCCTTCGAGCCAGGCGGCCAGGAGGTGGAGGCGGTGGGCCAGATCCGTGTTCGTGGGGGCCACGCCCTTGACGGCCACGGTGGCGGCGACGGCGAGACAGGCGGCCAGCTCGGGCAGCGCGCCGCCGTCCGCCTCCTCGAACGGCACCAGCGGCCCCGGCACCGGCACCGGCTCGGCAGTCCCCTTGGGCGGCCCCACGGCCGCGACGGGGAGCGCGCCGTGAGGCGGCGCGACGGTCGGGATGGTGAGCGCGCCGTGAGGCGGCGCGACGGTCGGGACCGGGAGTGCTCCGGGAAGTGGCGCGAGGGCCGGTGCGGCGAGCAACCTCATCGGCGGCGTGTCGTCCGGCCGGAACCCGGCCCCCGGTTCCGGCGAGAAGGTCGGCTGGGGCCGCGTGGTCGGCTCGGGCCCCGGCCATGAGGTGACGGACGGCCCCGACTGCGGAGGTGCGGAGGCGAGTGCCGCCAGGTGGGCCGCGACGTCCGGGTCGCCGCCCGCCGCCTCGAAGGCCGCCACGGCCTCGTCCAGCCGCCCGAGCTCCAGCAGCGCGCACGCGACATTGTGGTGCGCCCGCGCCGCCTCCGCCGCGTACCCCGGGTCCTCCTCGGCCAGGATGCGGAACCTGGCCGCCGCCTCCTGCGCGGGCTTGAGCGCCGAACCGGCCTCACCCGCCAGCAGCAGGCACGCCCCCAGGCTGAACAGCGCCTCCGCCCGCCCGGCCGCCGCCTCGTACGGGGGAGCGGCCGCGTAGATCTCGACGGCCTCCGCCGCCGCCACGACCGCCTCGCCGACCCGCCCGACGGCCACCAGCCGACCGGACAGCCAGGACAACCCCGCGGCCTGCGCGATCCGCTCGCCACTCGCCCGGCGGTGCCGTACGGCCAGCTCGCCGAGGGTGACGTGCAACGCCCGCAGCCCCAGCGCCGCGCCCCGCCCGCTCTCCAGCAGGCCGGACGCGGCCTCGGCGAGCTCCCGGTCGGCGGGGAACAGCGTGAGGGCGGCGTTGAGCAGGTCCCCGAGCCGGGTGGCGGGGTTCGCGGCGGCCTCGGTGACCATCGCGCCGATCCTGGTCCCCACCAGGGAGCGCAGCGCCGACCCGACCCGCGCCCGGTCGGCGGACAGGCGCAGGACGTGCAGCAGGTGGACGAGGTGGTGGACCGTGCGGCCCTCGTGATCGTGGAGGGCGAGCACGAGCTCGTCCAGACCCTCCGTCTCGGCCAGGAGCTCCTCGGCGACCAGGTCGGGGCCCAGCTCGCCGCTCGGGAAGACGGTGCCCAGCCAGCGGGCCGCGTTCGTGGTGTGCCCGTGGAGCCCGGTCCCGCCGCGCAGTCCGGGTACGGCCGTCAGCAGGCCCGGCAGCTCGGCAGGCGCCGGCGCGGTGAGCGTGAGCACCGCCACGGCCTGGCGTGCCGTCACGTCGTCCACGCGTTCGTGCTCGGCGGGCCACACCCGCGCCCACTGGTCGCTCTCCCGCGCCAGGAACCGGTGGAGCAGGCCGCCCCCGTGCGGACGCATCGGCTGCGTGCGCAGGTCGGCGTCGCGGTCGCGTGCGTGCGCGGGCGGTTCGCCGTCGTGGGAGGGGGCGGGCCGCTCGTCGTCGCACAGCCGGAGCAGGGCCGCCAGGTGGACGTGGAGCGGGAGGCCGTACTCCGGGTCGTCGAGGCGCGGCGGGGCGGGCAGCGCGGCCCGGCTGGGGGCGAAGGCCTTCATGGCGGCGAGCGCGTGGTCCGTGCGCTCCGCCAGGGTGAGCGGGTGGGCGTTGAGCTGGACCGTCGTGGAGGTGAGCCGTCTCAGCCAGCCGCCCGCCGCCGTGTCGAGCCGCCGCCACCAGTCCGCCTCGCCGAGCTCGCGGGCCAGCAGCAGGAGCCGTACGCGGGGGTTGCGCCCGTGCTTGGCCAGGCGCCGTACCAGCTCGCCCACCAGGGGCGGGGACGGGTCAGGATGGTCGACCACGAGCAGTGTCGGGCGTAACGCCTCCAGGGCCCGGCCGGCCAGCGGGTGGCCGGCGGAGTCCAGCGGCAGGAACCCTGTGTCCCACCCGGCCTCGGTCAGCTCCGCGCAGAGCTCGCCCGCCAGCCTCGTCTTGCCCGTGCCGCTCCGGCCGGTCAGCACCGCGATCGACAGGGCGGCCGGTTCGGCGGCCCACGCGCGCAGGTCCGCCAGCTGCTCGTCCCTCCCCAGGAACGGCACCACCGCGTGCCGCGCCATCAGCAGCGTCCAGTCCGAGCAGTCCTGGGGCAGCCTCTCGCGGGCGGGGGTCAGGAGGTCGGCGAGGATCACCGAGGGGTCGTCCTCCGCCACGGCCTCCATCCGGCCGGGCGCCACGCCCGCCAGCTCGCAGAACCGTTCGTCGCCCAGCAGCGCGGTCGCGGGCACCGCGTCCAGCTCGTGCGGCGCGGTCCCGGACGGGCCGGTGGCGACCACGCCGATGATCTGCCCGGCCGGCTCGGCGAGCAGGACGGCGCCCGACAGACCCTGCGTGAGCCCGCCCGGCGGCGACTCGGGCCCGGGGCTCAGCACGCTGACCGCCAGGACCTTCGACACCGCGCCGGTGGGGGCGTCGACCAGGCCCGTCACGGTCTCCGCGTCCCGGATCCCGGCCCGCCGCCCCAGCCACGGGAACCCTCTGGCCACGCAGCGCACCCTGAAGCCCGTTGCCGCGCCGGAGGAGGCGGCCACCTTGGCCCAGCGGACGTGTTCGATGCCGGGGACGCCGGCCCAGGGGGCTCCGGCGACCCGCAGGAGCACCGCGCCCGCCCGCCCGCGCCATACCTGCTCGGCCTCGGCCCAGTGGCCCGAATCGGCCGCGCGTACCTGGCACGGCAGGCCGGGGGCCACCACCAGGCCCGAGGTCAGCACCAGATCGGCACCGATCGCATAGCCGGAGCCGGTCACGCCGACGAGGTCGTCGTGACCCGAGTAGACCTCGACGACCCGTTCGAGCCCGAGGCGGTGCGGTGGCGTGTCCATGAGGTCCGCCTCTTAGCTACGTCCCGACGTGCCGTCCCCCTGATCTGATCTCACTATCGCACTATGAGCCAGAAATTTCCTGGCTTGTCAGGCCTTCTCGGTTGTGAGCCAGGCCGCCAGCCCGAGGTAGACCAGCCCGCTGCTCACGTTCAGGCGGCGGCGCGCACGGGCGGACCCGCGCAGCCGGCCCGCCAGTGCCGACGAGAGCATCGCGTACGCGCCGTCCGACGCCATCCCCAGCACCAGCCAGAGCGCCCCGAACAGCAGGATCTGCGGGCCGATGGGCCCCACGTCCGGGTGGGTGAACAGCGGCAGGAACGTCACGAAGAAGATGGCCGTCTTGGGGTTGAGGACGTTCACCACGAAGCCCTCCCAGAACAGCCGCCGCTTCGACTGCACCTGCAGCTCCAGCACCTGCTCGCCCTCTTCGCGCTGCATCAGCTTGCGTACGCCGAGGTAGAGCAGGTAGGCCACGCCCACGTACTTCACAATGGTGAACGCCGTGGCCGAGGCCGCCAGCAGCGCGCTGAGGCCCAGCGCCGCCGCCGCGATGTGGACGAGCGAGCCCGTGTGCACGCCGAGCACCGAGATCACGCCCGCGCCACGGCCCTGGGAGACGCTCCGGGTGACGATGTAGAGGACCGCCGGTCCGGGGACCACGAGCAGGGTGAGAGTGGCCACGCAGAAGAGCGCGAGAGTCGAAATTTCCGGCATGGGGTCATCGTAGAGGCGGCGTCAAAAGACTTTCCCGCAGCGCCGCCAGCAGCGCCTCCGTGGCCGGTGGGTGGGGCGGCTCGCCGTAGACGGCGGCGTACACGTGCCGGGTCGAGCCGGGCACCTCGGCCACCTGCACGTCCGGGTTGCGGTGGGCCCGCAGCGCCAGCCCCGGCAGCATGGTCAGGCCCAGCCCGGCCGCCACCAGGGCCTGCACGGCCACGATGTCGTCGCTGGTGAACGAGATCTGCGGGGTGAATCCCGCCTTCTCGCAGATGTCCAGCAGATGGCTCCGGCACCGGTCGCATCCCGCGATCCAGGCCGAGTCCGCGTGGTCGGCCAGCCCGCCCGCCGGACCCCTGGCCACCAGGTAGCTGGGGTCGTCGAGGAGGTGGATCATGCGGATGTCGTCGTCCTCGGGGGCGGTGTCGTCGTACCGGAAGATCACGGCCACGTCCACGCGTCCGGACCGCAGCAGCCTGAGCGCCTCCGGCGGCTCGATCTCGGTGAGCTGCAGGCGCAGCCCCGGATGGGCGGCCGACAGCAGCCCCGCCGCCTTCGGGATGAACGTGCCGAGCGCCGAGGGGAACGCGGCCAGCCGCACACGCCCCGAACGCAGCCCCACGTGCGCGGCGAGCTCCTCGGCGGTGGCGTCGAGACGGCTGATGATCTCGGCGGCCCGCTCGGCGAGCAGCCGGCCCGCCTCCGTGAGCCTGACGCCGCGCCCGACACGCTGGACGAGCCGGGCCCCGGTCTCCGCCTCCAGCCGGGCCAGGTGGTGGCTGACCGAAGGCTGCGAGTAGTGGAGCTCCTTGGCGGCGGCGGTCAGCGAGCCCTTGCGGGCGACCGCGACGAGAACGCGAAGGCGCACGACATCCAGCATTCATCGATCGTATCTATGAATGGGCCAGATAACTTCTGTTGGACCTATCGGTTGAGGTGTAGCACCGTAGAAGGGGAAGGATGATTGTCTGCTTTCCCTAGGGGGACACCATGAATATGGCCGCCACCACCGCCGCGCGGCCCGGCCTGGACGCGCTCGTGACCGGGGTCTCCGAGATCGTGGCGCGGCGGCTCGGGCGCGCCGAGACCGCGTTCGCCGTCGCGGACCTGCTGCGCGGCCGGCTTCCCGGGCTCGACATCCTCACGCCGCGCGAACGCGAGGGCTCGCCCGACGGCTACGTGTCCCGCCCGCTCCACTGCGAGGAGGACTTCTCCATCGTGAGCGTCGTGTGGCGTCCCGGCCAGGAGACGCAGATCCATGACCACGTGTCGTGGTGCGCGTTCGGCATCGTCAGCGGGATCGAGCACGAGACCCTCTACCGCGACATGGGCGATCACCTGGTCGAGATCGGGCGGGTCGACAACCGGCCCGGCGAGGTGAGCGGGTTCGCGCCGCCCGGCGACATCCACAAGGTCCGCAACACCAGCGACGAGGTGGGGCTGTCGATCCACGTGTACGGGGCGAACGTGGCCCGGCTCGGCAGCAGCGTGCGCCGCGTCTACGACCTGCCGGTGAGGTAGCCCTCCAGGCGGTCGGCCAGCTCCTTCGGCCGGGCCAGCATGGGGGCGTGGCTGCCGTCGATCTCGTCGGGCGTGATGCCGAGCCGGTCGCGTACGACCCCGCGCATGAAATCGGGCGTGAAGAACCGGTCGTCCCGGCACAGCAGGAATCTCGTCGGCACGTCGGGCCACGCGTCGAGCGGCCACGGCTCTCCCATGGCCTTGTCCGCGTGGTCCCGTGACCTGGTCAGCAGCTCCTCGGCCACGTCTCCGGGCACGTCGTGCAGGAACAGGCCGATCGGGTCGGACATGTCCTTCGAGCCGAACCCCGTGTTGCCCCACCAGTCGGACGGCGGCTCGCCGGGGGCCGGGATCATGGCCGTGACCAGCACCAGGAGGTCGGCCGGCGTGCGGGCGCAGACGAGCGGCCCGACGAAGCCGCCCCACGAGTGCGCCACGACGACGAGGTCACGCCGGCCTCCGACCGCCTCCACCACCGCGTCGGCATGGTCGAGCAGGCCGGCGGACTCGTCCTCGATCGGCAGGCTCACCGCCACAGCGTCGTGCCCGCGGTCGCGCAGCTCGGGCTCCAGCAGATGCCAGTCCCACGCGGACCCGCCGCCCCCGTGGATCAGTGCGAACGTCGCCATGCCCCTCACCCTACCGCTCGATGCGCAAATTTATTTGCGCAAATTTTCTTTCGCTTCTATGGTGGTTCCATGGCCACCGAGGAGAGTCGTCGGATCAAGGACCTCGACACGCTCAAGGCGTTGGGGCATCCGCTGCGCATGAAGCTCTACCGCGCGCTCAAGGTGACGGGCGCGGCGACCGCCTCCCAGCTCGCCGACCAGGTCGACGAGGCCGTCTCGCTGGTCAGCTACCACCTGCGCAAGCTGGCCACGCACGGCCTCATCGAGGAGGCGCAGGCCCGCGGCGACGCGCGGGAGCGCTGGTGGCGACCGGTGGACGACGGCATCAGCACCAGGGATGAGGACTTTCGCGACTCCCCCGAGAGCGCGGCCGTCCACTCCGCGGTGACACGCATATACGCCCGCCAGCGTAACGAGATGTATGAGAGCTACCTCGACACCCAGCATGCCTGGCCCGGCGACTGGCGCGACGCGGCCTTCAGCTCCGAGCATGTCCTCTCGCTGACGGCAGAGGAGCTTCGGCGGTTGGACGACGAGATCAACGAGGTCGTCAGGAAGTGGCGAGCGCGCGGGAAGGCCGCTCGCGAGGCGGGCGACGTCGAGGGTCGCGAGAACGTGGCCGTGCACACGTACGGCTTCCCGTTCCGGACCTGACCGAGGCCGGACCTGACTGGGGCCGGACCTGACTGAGGAGGGTGTGATGTATCCGGAGTTGTATCTGTTCGTGGAGCGGGCGCGAGCCCGTGAGCTGCGAGCCGACGCGCGGCGGCACGCCCGCGCGGGCGAGCTGCGGGCCGCCATGTGGCGGCGAGCCCGCGCGGGCGAACTGGGGGCCGACATGCGGCGGCGAGCCCAGGCCGGCGTGGAGCGCCGCCGCCCGGGCGGTTCGGTGGTCCGCGCCGTGGAGGTGCGCCTGGGCTGGGTGCTGGTGGAGGCGGGCCTGCGGCTGGTGCACCGGTATCACTGATCCGGGCCGAGCTGGTGGCGCATGGCCACCGAGTCCCTGATGGCCCAGTGCTCGACGATCCGGCCGTCCCTGACGCGGATCATGTCCATTCCCCGCACCTCGTAGCGGCGCCCCGAGGCGGTGTGCGTGCCGCGGCTGAGGTAGACGTTGGTCGACAGGTCGTCGGTGGAGATGTTCTGCTCCACCGTGACGGACATGTCATGAAAGCCCGTCCCGCCGGACAGGGCCTGTTCCCACTTCTCCCTCCACGCCGCCAGCCCGTGGTGGTCGCCGTCCGAGCCGCCTCGGTGGTCGATCACGCCGGGGTCGATAAGCGCCAGCCCTTCGTCGATCCGCCCGGCCCCGTAGAGCTCGACGATGCGCTGATGCACTTCACCGGCCGTCGCTGCCATGCCTGCCTCCCGCATTAAGTGGGGAACTCCCCGTTTAGTTGGCGTGACTAGACTAGATGGGGAGTTCCCCACTTAGCAAGGAGACGGATGGGATCGCGTCCTCGCCGGGCGGATGCGCAGCGCAACCACGACCGGCTGCTGGCCGCGGCCGCGCAGGTCTTCGCCGAACGCGGCACCGACGCGCCGCTCGACGACGTGGCCCGCCGGGCCGGGGTCGGCAACGCCACCATGTACCGACATTTCCCCACCCGTACGGATCTGCTGGTCGCCGTCTACGCGGACGAGGTCGCCCAGCTGTGCGCCCGGGGCCAGACCCTGTCGGCCGCCGGGTCGCCGGCGCAGGCGCTGCACGAATGGCTGCGGCTCTTCATGGACCACATCGCCTCCAAGCGCGACCTGGCCCTGGCGGTCACCGGCGACAGCGGCGCAACCGTGCTGGTGGCGCAGTGGCACGCGTCCATGCTCGCCACGGCCTCGGGCCTGCTGGACGCGGCCAAGCAGGCAGGCGCCGTACGGGCGGACCTCGATGTGCGCGACCTGCTGACCCTGGTCAGAGGCATCGCCCTGACCGCCGCGGACCGCGCCCAGTCCGACCGCCTCCTGGCGCTGATCGACTGGTCACGCTGATCGACCGGCTACGGTGATCGGCTGAACCCCGGCGCCCCCGACACGCCGGAACCATCCTTCTCTACTCGGCGGCGGTCGCCTGGGCTTCCTGCAGCTTCCGCATGGCCACCTTCGCCGCCCGCTTGCTCAGGCCCGGATCGAACGTCCCGAAGAAGCCGTCGCTCACCAGCAGCATGACGCTGTTCCCGGTCCCGATGAGCACGACGTCCGCCGCGAAACTCGGCTTGGAGTTCAGGGCGGGGATCGTCTTGCGGTGCCTGATGCCGTAGGTCCAGGCGCCGAACTTGCCGATGGAGAGCTTGGTGATGCCGGCCTTGGAGGAGTCGGAGTTCGCCTTGACCCCGGCGCAGTCGCGGACCATGACCTTGGCCACGGGTTCCCAGCGGGCCAGCCGCGCGGGAGTCCCGCTGATCAGGAACTGCTTGACGCCGGACGGCTTGCCCTCCTCGTCGATGAAGGCCGCCGCCTTGCTCGTGAGAATGGGCTTCAGCGCCTTGATGGCGCTCCGGCACTTCTTCGTGTGCGCCGACTCGGAGTCCAGCGCCTCACGGATGTGCTTCGGGTTCTCCGTGTACTGCCCGCCCAGGTCGGCGGGCGTGATCAGGGCCTCGCTCAGCTGATCCGGGGTCAGCGGCTTGGCGGGGGCGGCGGCCATGGCGGGAGCCGTGGCGGCCAGCAGGAAAGAGGCGGCGAGGCCGCCTAAGATCGCGGAACGCATGGAACGGATCTTAGGGGTCGCGCGGGCTCCCCATCCGAGGCGAGCCCGCACGACCTGTCGTCACACCCCGAGCGCGGTGGGGAGGCTGAGCTCGCGGAGGAACAGGGCCTCCGTCGTCGCCACCCGCCGTAGCTCCTCAAGGTCCACCCGCTCGTTGGGCGCGTGGATGGCAGCGTCCTCGTCCTCCGCCCCGAACAGCAGGATCTCCGCCGCGGGGAACTGCTTCAGGAGCGTGTTGACCAGGGGGATCGAGCCTCCGGCGCCCACGTCCCTGGGCGGGCGGCCGAAGGCGCGCTCCATGGCCCGGTTGAGGGCGGCGCGGGCCTTGCCTCCCGAGTCCGCCTGGAAGCCCGAGCCCACCGTCAGGTCCGTGAACGACAGCTGGACGCCCCACGGCGCCACCTTGCGCAGGAACTCGACCACGGCGTTCACCGTCGCCTTCGGGTCGCCGGCCGGGGGGACGCGGACGGTCACGCGGGCCCGCGCGGCGGGCTGGACCGCGTTCACCGCGCCCGAGACCGTCGGCACGTCCAGGCCCGTCACCGTGATCGCGTACGACGCCCAGAGCCGGTCGGCCAGCGAGCCCGAGCCCACCAGCGAGACGCCGTCGAGGACGCCGGCCGTCTTCCTGAACTCCTCCTCCGACGGCCCCTGCCCGAGGAAGGTGCCGCGCGGCAGGCCGGGCACGCGGATGTCGCCGTTGTCGTCGTGCAGCGAGGTCAGCATGCGCATGAGGGCGGCCAGCGCGTCGGGGGCCGCGCCGCCGAACGAGCCGCTGTGCACCGGCTCCCGCAGCGTGCGCGCCTCGATGGTGAACGCCGCCATGCCGCGCAGCGAGGTCGTGACCGCCGGGTCGCCGACCCGCGGGTTGCCGGTGTCGGCCACCACGATGGCGTCGGCCCGCAGCAGGTCGGGGTTGCGCTCGACGAACGCCTCCAGGCGCTCGCCCGCGTACTCCTCCTGGCCCTCGATGATGACCTTGATGCCCACGGGGAAGCGGCCCTGGAAGGCGCGCAGGGCGGTGATGTGGGAGAGGATGCCGGACTTGTCGTCCGCGCAGCCCCGCCCGTACAGCTTGCCGTCGATCAAGGTCGGCTCGAACGGCGGAGTGCGCCACGCGGCCGGGTCGCCCGCGGGCTGCACGTCGTAGTGCGCGTACAGCAGGACCGTGGGCGCGCCGGGCGGCGCGGGGGCCTCACCGAAGATCGCCGGGAAGCTGCCCTCGACCGGCACCTGCTGGACACGCGGCAGGCCCACGGATCTCAGCAGCTCCTCCGTCATCGCGGCGGCGGCGAAGACCGGCTCCTCCGGATGTCCGGGGAAGGCCACGGAGGGTATGGCGGCCAGCCGCCGCAGCTCCTCGACGGCCTGGGGCATCGCGGCGGCGACGGCGCTCTCAATCTGTTCAGGAGTCACGGAAAGGTCCCCCGGGGGTCGTTATCAGAAGGTTCTGGCTGGTCTCAACATGTTGGTCTCATTGGATCACACAACGTTCCACGTGCGAGAACGCCAAAGCGGCGCTGGTGACCCGCGCGCCAATCTACATGCGGATTTCGTCGCCGTTACATAGTCGATCTGCGGATACCGATTTTCTTGCATATTGCTACGACCGATTCGCTTGGCAAATCCCCAGGTGAGCATGCAGACTGTGGGGAGTTGAGACACGAGGGAAGATAACCATGACGCAGCCGGAAAACGACGTCCTGAAGGCCGCGCAGGACAACCTGTGGTTGCACTTCACCAGGCACAGCGCCTATCAGCAGTCCGAGATCCCGACCATCGTGCGCGGTGAGGGGTCCTACGTCTACGACATCCACGGCAAGCGCTACCTCGACGGGCTGGCCGGGCTCTTCGTGGTCCAGGTCGGCCACGGACGCCAGGAGCTGGCCGAGGCCGCCGCCAAGCAGGCTCAGGAGCTGGCCTTCTTCCCGCTGTGGTCCTACGCCCACCCGAAGGCCGCCGAGCTGGCCCAGCGGCTGGCCTCGTACACGCCCGGCGAGCTCAACCGCGTCTTCTTCACCACCGGCGGCGGTGAGGCGGTCGAGACCGCCTGGAAGCTGGCCAAGCAGTACTACAAGCTCATCGGCAAGCCGCTCAAGCACAAGGTCATCAGCCGCCAGATCGCCTACCACGGCACCCCGCAGGGCGCGCTGTCGATCACCGGCATCCCCGCGTTCAAGCAGATGTTCGAGCCGCTGGTGCCCGGCTCGGTCCGGGTCCCCAACACCAACCACTACCGCGCCGACGAGATCACCGGCGTCAAGGGCATGACGCCCGAGGAGTACGGCATCTGGGCGGCCGAGCGCGTGGCCCGCGCCATCGAGATGGAGGGCCCCGACACCGTCGCCGCCGTCTTCGCCGAGCCCGTCCAGAACGCCGGCGGCTGTTTCCCGCCCCCTCCCGGCTACTGGCAGCGCCTGCGCGAGATCTGCGACGAGTACGACGTGCTGCTCGTCTCCGACGAGGTCATCTGCGCCTTCGGCCGGCTCGGCACGATGTTCGGTGGCCAGAAGTTCGACTACGTGCCGGACATCATCACCTGTGCCAAGGGCATGACCAGCGGCTACTCGCCCATCGGCGCCATGATCGCGCACGAGCGGCTGTTCGAGCCGTTCAAGGGCGGTGACGCCATGTTCGCGCACGGCTACACCTTCGGCGGCCATCCCGTATCCTCTGCCGTAGCGCTGGCCAACCTCGACATCTTCGAGCGCGAGGACCTGCTCGGCCACGTCTCCAGGAACGAGCCGCTGTTCAAGGGGACCCTCGACGGCCTGCGCGACCTGCCGATCGTCGGCGACGTGCGCGGCTCGGGCTACTTCTGGGGCATCGAGCTGGTCAAGGACAAGGCCACCAAGGAGACGTTCTCCGCCGACGAGTCGGAGCGGCTGCTGCGCGGCTTCCTGTCCAAGGCGCTGTTCGACGCGGGCCTCTACTGCCGCGCCGACGACCGCGGCGATCCGGTCATCCAGCTGGCGCCGCCGCTGATCGCGGGGCCCGAGGAGTTCGCCGAGATCGGGTCGATACTCCGTGGCGTGCTCACCGAAGCGTGGACGCGTCTGTAGAGGCCCGACAGAACCACCCCTCAGTCCGGTACGACGGCGTGCCGGTTTCGCGAAAGGATCAACCATGAAGATCGGCGTCCCTGCCGAGGTCAAGAACCACGAATATCGCGTCGCCGCCACGCCCGCCGGAGTTCACGAGCTGGTGCGCCACGGCCACGACGTCCTGGTCCAGCGGGGTGCGGGCCTGGGCTCGCACATCCCGGACGAGGAATATCTCTCGGCGGGGGCGAAGATCCTCGACGGTGCCGACGCCGTATGGGGCGAGGCGGAGATGGTGCTCAAGGTCAAGGAGCCCATCGCCGAGGAGTACCACCGGCTGCGTGAGGGCCTCGTGCTCTTCACCTACCTGCACCTGGCCGCCTCGCGTCCCTGCACGGACGCGCTGCTGAAGGCCAGGACGACCGGCATCGCGTACGAGACCGTCCAGGTGGGCAACGCGCTGCCGCTGCTCGCCCCGATGTCCGAGGTCGCCGGCCGCCTCGCGCCGCAGGTGGGCGCCTACAACCTGATGCGCTTCAACGGCGGCCGCGGCGTCCTGCCGGGCGGCGTGCCCGGTGTCGCCCCGGCCAAGGTGGTCGTGATCGGCGGCGGGGTCTCCGGCCTCAACGCCGCGCAGATCGCCGTCGGCATGGGCGCCGACGTCACCGTGCTCGACACGAACATCGACCGCCTGCGCTTCATCGACGCCATCTACCAGGGCCGGCTCAAGACGCTGGTCTCGACGTCGTACGCGATCGAGCAGGAGGTCCTGCAGGCCGACCTGGTCATCGGCGCGGTGCTGATCCCCGGCGCCAAGGCCCCGACGCTGGTCTCCAACGACCTGGTCTCGCGCATGAAGCCGGGCTCCGTGCTCGTGGACATCGCCATCGACCAGGGCGGCTGCTTCGAGGACTCGCGCCCGACCACGCACGCCGAGCCGACATACAAGGTGCACGAGTCGGTCTTCTACTGCGTGGCCAACATGCCGGGCTCCGTGGCCAACACCTCCACGTACGCCCTGACGAACGCGACCCTCCCGTACGCGGTCAAGCTGGCCGACCTCGGCTGGCGCGAGGCGCTCAGGACGGACGCCGGCCTCGCGGGCGGGCTCAACACGCACAATGGCCTGCTCACCAACGGGCCGGTGGCCGAGGCGCTCGGCCTGCCGTTCACCCCGGTGACCGAACTGGTGTGACGAGGAGCGCCCGGGCGTGCGCCGATCAGCGCACGCCCAGGCGCTTGCGCAGGTCGCGGGCCGTGGCCAGCACGTACTCGATCTCGCCGCAGCTCGGCCACGGCGCGGTCCCGGGACGCAGCAGCGTGCCGCGCACCGACGCCAGGTGCTCGATCGCGCTCGGGTGCAGCCCGCTGCGCCCCACCAGCCACCCGATCACGTCGGAGTGGTCGTGCAGCGGCCGGGTCACCAGATCCCACGTGCCGAGCACCTCGGTCAGGTCGCCCACGTCCAGCGCGGCGCCGCCCCTGCGGCCGGTGGCCGCCGCGGCCAGCTCGGCCCTGGCGGCCAGCTCCGGCTCGGCGTGCCGCCCCCATGTGGGCGGCGGCGGATCGGACAGCCATTCCTGGGCCTCGCCCAGCTCCCCGGCCACCGACAGCAGCCCGCCCAGCTCGACGGCGGCCCCGCGGTGCCCGGCCCGCGCCGCCTGCCGGAACCAGTGCTGCCCGCCCGCCAGGTCGCCGAACTCGGCGATCAGCAGCAGGCCGTAGTTGAAGGCCGCCTCGGCGTCCCCGCCGGCCGCCGCCCGGCCGAACCAGTGGCTGGCCGCCGCGCAGTCCCTCAGCTCGACGCAGACGAACCCGGCCATCCGCTGGTCGTAGCCGCGCCCGGCGCCGGCGGCCTGCTCGAACCAGGCGCGGGCGATCCGCAGGTCGCCCATGGACAGCGCGATCTCGCCGAGCTGGGAGGCGGCGCCCGGGTGCTCGCTCTTGGCGGCCAGCCGGTAGTAGGCCTCCGCGCCCTCGGGGTCGCGGCTGGCGTGCAGGTAGAGGCCCATGCAGTACGCCGAGTCCGGATGGCCGCCCCTGGCCGCGTACTCCCACCAGCGCACGGTCTCCTCGTCGTCGCCCGTCGCGTAGGCCAGGAAGCCCAGGTCGTGCGCCGAGGCCATGTCGCCTTCCGCGGCCGCCGTGCGGTGCCACTCGCGGGCCGCCGCCAGCTCGCCCGCGTCCTCGCACATCAGCGCCAGCCTGCGGGCCGCGGTGCTGGAGCCGCCGTGGGCCGCGACCTCGTACCAGCGCCGGGCCCTGTCGGGGTCTCCGCGCTGCTCCAGCAGGAGCGTCGCCAGGTTGCTTGCCGCCTCGGCGTCACCGGCGCCGGCCGCGAGCTCGTACCAGCTGACGGCATCCACCAGGCTGCCGTGCATCTCGTGCCAGACGCCCAGGTTGTACGCGCTGTCCAGGTTGCCGCCCTCGGCCGCCCGCTCCCACCAGTGCTTGGCGGCCGCGCGGTCGCCGTACTGGGCATAGAGCTTGCCGAGCCGGTGCGCGGCCTGCGCGTCGCCGGCTCCCGCGGCGGCCAGCAGCTCGGGCTCGTCTCCCACGCGCGGCGCCGGTACGGACGGCGCCGCGACCTCTCCTTGCCAGGCCATGGCGACCAGCGTGGCACGTGATCGCGTGATCACGAACGGTAATCGCCGACATGGCGTCACGAGAAGTCGATGAAGCCCGTGTACATGCCCATCCCGCACACGTACCGCAGCGCGCCCTTCGGCTGCGGCGGCAGGCGTACGGTGGCCGGCAGCGCGACGTCGCGCCCGCCGATCGTGACCGTGCCGGTGCACCCCCGGTCGACCAGCTTGAACACCACCTCGACCGGCGCTCCGGCGCGGGCCGCCACGACGGCCGGCCGGTAGCCCTCGCGGGTCGCCCAGACCGTCACGATCTGCTCGCCGGGGCCCGGCGCGGCGGGTAAGGGCCTGGACGCGGCCGGCGGCGTGCCGCCGATCCAGCCGCCCAGGGTGAGCCCGGCGCCGACGGTCCAGAGCCCGGCGGCGATGGCCACGACCGCGGCGAGCCGGGCCAGCCGGGTGCGGGAGACGCGCCGCAGCACGTACCCGAGCAGCGCGAACGCCGGAGCGGTGCCGAGCACGAACCCCGCCATGGCCGCCGCCCCCGCCACCGGGGAGCCGCTGGAGATCGCGATCATCTCCATGCCGAGGGTCACGCCGCAGGGCACCAGGATGGTGGCCGCGCCCAGCAGCGGCGCCTTGTAGCGCGAGGGGACGCCGGCCTCGGGCTTCGCCGCGCACTGACCGCGCCGCATCAGCCGGACCGCGAAGACGATCACCGTGAGCCCGGCCGCGACGAGCAGCACCGCGCGGGCCGCGGGCGGGAGGCTGACGGCCGAGCCGAGCAGCCCGAGCAGCGCTCCGGCCGTGGTGTACGAGGCCAGCCGCCCCGCCAGGAACCAGCCGACCAGCGTGGGATCGCGCCCGTGGCAGTGATCGACCAGGCCCATGAGCAGGCTGCCCTGCGCCGCGGTGCACGAGGCCGTCCCCGCCACCAGCCCGGCGGCGACTCCGCCGGCCAGCAGGGTGACGGCGCTCAGCGGGCGAGCGCCAGACTGTCCAGAGAGCCGCTCTTGGCGGCCTCGACGATCGAGCCGAACTGGTCGAGGCTCATCTCCACGCGCTGCCCGAAGTCGTCGGTGATGACCACCTGGCGCTCGACGGACGCCGTTTCGTCCACGAACAGCTCGGGGCACCCGCAGCTGCACTGGCCGCAGAACTTGGCGACGGATCGCATACCTGTCCCCGCTCTCTATGTATCCGGTACACGAACCGTAACGCCGGTCCCTGAATGCGGCCAGTGACACTAATTGCACCCTTAGTGATGTTTAGGATGTCCAGCCCTTGAGAACGGACACCTTCTCGAAGTACTCGTCCTCGCCCATCTCGCCGCGGGCGTACCGCTCGGCGAGGATCCGTTCCGCCCCGGCGGTGGGCGACGCGGCAGCCGCGACGTGCGCGTGGCGCGGCCCCCACCAGCCCTTGTGCCGGGCCGTGATGACCAGCGCGACGACGGCGACCCAGAACAGGCCCCAGAAGAACGGGATGATCGGCCAGAAGCTGTGCATGTCTCCTCCTTGACGTGATGCCTTTCAGCGTGCCGGTCGGAGGGGCGGGCCGAATCGCACGTCAGGCCCTGTTCGGAGTCAGCCCGGGGGAGTGTTCACGCGGGTCGCCCGTACGCCTGCGGGGGTAGTGCGCCGGTGCGTTTGACCGTCCGGAGGACGGGGGCGGTCTCCAGCGTCTGGACGGCGTCCAGTGCGCTGACCCGTTCGGTGAGGTAGCGGTACAGGTCGGCGTTGTCGCGGCAGATGGCGGTGGCGAGGAGGTTGGTCGGGCCGGTGGTGACGCTGGCGAAGGAGATCTCGGGGTGGCCCGCGAGGGCCCCGGCCACGTGGAGCAGCTCGGAGGGGCGAACGGCCATCCACAGCCGGGCCTCGGCGCGGTAGCCGAGCAGCCTGGGGGAGTAGTCGAGCTGGATGGTGAGCGCCCCGGACCCGCGCAGCTGGCGCAGCCGGCGCTTGGCCGTGGCCTCCGACCAGCCGGTGGCCCCGGCCAGCTCCGTGTACCCGGCCCGGCCGTCCCTGGCCAGCACGTCCAGGAGGCGGTGGTCCTCCTCCTGGAGGACGATGCCGTCCGATTCGGTACGCGGCTCGGGGCGCAGCCGGCCGGCCTGCTCCGCGGTGAGCCAGGCCAGGCCCTGCCAGCCGTCGGGCAGGGCGAAGCCGCGCAGGAGCGAATGCGCGGTCATGGACAGGACGCGGCTGGTCCGGGGCAGCTTCTCCAGCAGGACCGTGTCGGGCGACTGGGCGAAGCACGAGATCTCGGTGCCGCCGGACAGCAGGTGCACCCAGTACGTGTCGGGCCTCCTGGCCAGGGCCTCGGCGATGGCGGTGCCCGCGTCGGGCGTGCAGCGTACGCGGATGGTCCACGGCGTGTAGCCGAGGAGCGCGCCGTCGAGGCCGCCCACCACCCTGATCACGCCGGCCGCCGTGAGCCTGCGGTAGCGGCGGGCGACGGTCTGCTCGGAGACGCCGAGCACGTCGGCGATCCTGGCGAAGGGGGCGCGGCCGTCGAGCTGGAGCGCGTGCACCAGACCACGGTCCACGCCGTCGAGTTCGGCGGATTCCATCCGGTCAGGCTAATCCCCTGGAGGAAAACCACCGAAATATCGTGAAAAATTGGGGTAGCTTCGGCCCGCGAGCCAACCTTGGGCCCATGATTCTCGTCACAGGAGCCACCGGAAACGTCGGCCGCCAGGTCGTCCACCAGCTCGTCGAGGCGGGCCACCCCGTACGCGCCATGACCCGTGACCCCTCCTGGGCGGCCCTGCCGGCGGCCGTCGAGGTGGTCAAGGGCGACCACGAAACCATCGACCGGTGCCTGGACGGCGTCGAGTCGGTCTTCCTCATCTGGCCCTTCCACACCGCGGACCTCGCCCCCACCGTGGTCGGCGCGATCAGGCGGCACGCCCGCCGCGTCGTCCTGCTCTCCTCGGGCGCGGTACGCGACCAGCCCGACTCGTCCGTCGGCCTTTCGCACAACGAGCTCGAACAGCGCGTCGAGCAGTCGGGCCTGGCCTGGACCATGCTCTGGCCCAGCACGTTCGCCGCGAACGCGTTCTGGTGGCGCGACCAGATCCGCTCGGGAGACGTGGTGCGCGGCGCGTTCGGCGCGGTGCCGATGGCGATGCTGCACGAGCGCGACATCGCCGCCGTGGTCGTACGGGCGCTGACCACGGACGGCCACGACGGGGCCCGTTACGCGCTGACGGGGCCGCAGGCGCTGACCCAGGTCGAGCAGGTGCGGATCCTCGGCGACGCGCTCGGGCGCCCGCTGCGCTGGCAGGAGTTCAGCCGGGAGGAGGAGCGGCAGCGGCTGCTGGCCGACGACTCCTTCCCCGACTCGTTCGTGGACGCGCTGCTCGACGGCTACGCGCAGATGCTCGACGGCCCGCCACCCGTCCTGACGAACACGGTCGAGGAGGTGACGGGCCGGCCCGCGCGGTCCTTCGCCGAATGGGCGAAGGACCACGTGGGCGACTTCTAGGGAGCCACCACCAGCGCGCTGCCGCCGCCGCGGCGAACGGGCTCGGCGGCGGCCTGGATCCGGCCCCGGCCGACGAACTCCAGCGCCGTCGCCGCCCCGATCTCCGGGTTGAGCGCGAAGCTGTGCCCCTTGGCCTCCAGTTCGGTCCGGTACTTGTCCAGGAACGCCTGCTCGGCCTGGGTCTGCGCGGTGTTGCGCTGCGTGGCGCGCGGCGCGGCGAGCGCGTCCGGCAGGCTCATCCCGAACTCGTACCGGTTGACCAGGATCTGCAGCACGGTCGTGATGATGGTCGAGCCGCCCGGCGACCCGACCGCCAGCACCGGCCTGCCGTGCTCGAACACCAGCGTCGGCGACATCGACGAGCGGGGGCGCTTGCCGGGGCCGGGCAGGTTCGGGTCACCGGGCGCCGGGCCGAACGTGAAGTCGGTCAGTTCGTTGTTGAGCATTACGCCGCGTCCGGGCACCACGATGCCGTTGCCGCCGGTGGACTCGATGGTCAGGTTGTAGGCGATCACGTTGCCCCAGCGGTCGGCGATGACGAGATGGGTGGTCTCGGGGCCTTCGTCCGCGATCGGGGTGGCGGTGCCGGTGGGCTGGGCGCAGGGCTCGTACGAGCCGTCCGGGCTGCCGGGGGCCGCCGGGTGGGCCGTCGCCCGGTCGCCGATCAGGCAGGCCCGCTCCTTGGCGAAGCCGTCGGACAGCAGCTCCTTGAGCGGCACGCCGGGAATGTCGCCGACGTACTTGCCGCGGTCGGCGAAGGCCAGCCGGGACGCCTCCAGGTATTCGTGCAGGCCCACCTGAGGAAGGGCCTCAAGGATGTTGAGGGCTTCGCCGACCGTCGAGCCGCCGGAGGACGGGGGCGCCATGCCGTACACGTCCTTGCCCTTGTAGGAGATCTTGGTGGGCTCGCGCAGGAGCGCCCGGTAGGCCCGCAGGTCGGACAGCTCCATCAGGCCCGGCCGGACGTTGCGGGTGCTGCCGGGGGTGACCGGCGGCTGCTTGACGGTGGCCACGATCTCCTGGCCGAGCCGGCCGCCGTACAGCCAGCCGGGGCCGCGCTTTCCGAGCTCGCGGTACGTGGCCGCCAGCTCGGGGTTCCTGAACACCGAGCCGACGGGCGGCGGGGCGCCGTTGGGGAGGTAGAGCTTGGCCGTGGAGGTGATGTCCTTGAACCGGGCCGCGTTGTCGGCGGTCTGCTGGTAGAAGGTCTGGTCGACGACGAAGCCCTTGGAAGCCACGTCGATGGCGGGCTGGAGAGCCTCTTTGAGGGAGATCGTGCCGAACTTGCGGAGGGCCAGGTCCCAGTTCGCGACCGTGCCGGGAATGCCCGCCGACAGGCCGCTGGTGACGCCCTCCTCGAACGGGATGCCTTCTAACGTGGTCGAGGTCATGGCCTGCGGGGCGGTCTCACGGCCGTCGATCGTGAAGACCTTGCGCTGCCTGGCGTCGTAGTACACCATGAAGCCGCCGCCGGCCAGGCCCGCGGAGTACGGCTCCGTGACGCCCAGCACCGCGCCCGCGGCGACGGCGGCGTCGACGGCGTTGCCTCCCCTCCTGAGCACGGCGATGGCGGCCTTGCTGGCGTCGAGGTCGACGGTGGCGACGGCGCCGCCGTACCCCTCCGCGACCGGGACCTTCTGTTGGGGCCCGGCCAGCGCGGGCGGGGCCGACACGAGCGTGATGAGGACTGCTGCTGCGGGGACGATCACTCGGCGCATGGTCCTTACGATGGCCCACGTACGCCCGTCGCGGTAGGGCCCCCTCACACGCTGGGATGATGCGCAGGTCAGAGCGCTGATCTAGCGTAGGGGTCGTGCGAGGAAAGTTCGGATTCGATCCTTATCTCGCCCTCATCGTGGCGGCCGCCCAGTTCGTCATCGCCAAGGGGGCGTCCTGGGGGCAGCAGTTGGACAGGGAGCCGCTCGACCCGTACGCGTACGGGCTGCTCCTGATCGGGCCGCTGGCGATCCTGCTGCACCGCCGTTTCCCGCTGCTCACCACCGCCGCCGCGCTCGGCGCGTGCGACCTCTTCCTGGCCGGCGGGTACGCCTACGGCCCCAGCTTCATCAGCCCCGCGATCCTGCTGTTCCTGCTGGTCACGCGGGGCAAGCGGGCGATGGCCTGGTTCATGGCGGGGATGACGGTGCTGTCGTTCCTCACCTACGCCTGGCTGATCGGCAACCGCGACCTCTTCCACAGCGTGTGGATCCTCACGTCCATCATGCTGCTCATGGTTGTGGCCGAGCTGGTCAGGATCGTCAGGGAGCGGCGGGCTGAGCGTGAGCGCGTCGCCGAGGAGGAGGCCAGGCGGCAGGCCAGCGAGGAGCGGCTGACCATGGCGCAGGAGCTGCACGACGTGCTCGCGCACAACATCTCGCTCATCCACGTGCAGGCGTCCACCGCGCTGCACCTCATCGACGACAACCCCGACCACGCCAAGACCGCTCTGGCCACCATCAAGACGGCGTCCAAGGAGGTTCTGGGCGAGATGCGCTCGGTCCTGAACGTCCTTCGCGAAGGGGCGCCCCGTTCCCCCACGGCCGGGCTCGACCGCCTCGACGACCTGATCGAGCGCTCGGGCATGGACGTGACGCTCAAACGCGTCGGCTCGCGGCCGTTGCCGCCGCAGGTGGAGCGGGCCGCATACCGGATCGTGCAGGAGTCGCTGACCAACGCCGCCAGGTACGCGCCCGGCTCGTCGGTGATCGTGCGCCTGGAGTACGGCGAGCAGGAGCTGGCCATCCAGGTCACGGACTCCGGCGCGACGACCGCCCCCGTGCTGTCCGAGGCGGGCAGCGGCAACGGCATCCCCGGCATGCGCGAGCGGGCCTCCGCGCTGGGCGGCACGCTGGTCGCCGGGCCGTCCGGCACGGGGTTCCAGGTCGAGGCCCGGCTGCCACTACCCGAGGAGACCTCATGATCAAGGTGCTGCTGGCCGACGACCAGGCGCTGGTCCGGGCGGGCTTCAAGGCGCTGCTCGACGCCCAGCCGGACATGACCGTGGTGGCCGAGGCCTCCGACGGCGCCGAGGCGGTCCGGCTGGCGGGCGAGCACCAGCCGGACGTGGTGCTGATGGACATCCGCATGCCCGGCATGGACGGCCTGACCGCCACCCGGCAGATGCCGCAGGGGCCGCACATCATCATCCTGACGACGTTCGAGCTGGACGAGTACGTCTTCGAGGCGCTGCGCGGCGGGGCCAGCGGCTTCCTGGTCAAGGACACCGAGCCGGCCGAGCTGATCCAGGCCGTCCGGGTGGTGGCGGCGGGGGAGGCACTGCTGTCGCCGAGCGTGACGCGCCGGCTGATCGCCGAGTACGCCTCCCGGGCCAAGGAGCCGGTCGCCGCCGACGGGCTTGACCAGCTCACCGAGCGCGAACGCGAGGTGCTCGGCCTGGTCGGGACCGGCATGACGAACGACGAGATCGCGGCCAAGCTGTTCATGTCGCCGGCGACGGCCAAGACGCACGTGAGCCGCACCATGATGAAGCTGCACGCCCGCGACCGCGCCCAGCTTGTGGTGATCGCCTACGAATCGGGCCTGGTCAAGCCCGGCTGGCTGTGACTGTGCTCATGGCCTCCACTCCGTGGAGGCGGGCTCGGTCGCTGGGGAGCCGAACCACTCCTGGGCAGCCTCCGCGAGCCCGTCGGTGCCCGCCCAGGCGACGTAGCCGTCGGGGCGGATCAGCAGCGCGTCGGCGGGCGGGTCGTCGGCGCGGGCCCTGACCACGTCGATCCAGTCGTCGTCGAGCGTCGCGGCGCCGCCCAGGTCGAGCAGCACGGGCCGGCCCTCGCGCATGAGCTCGGCCACCCGCCGCCCGCCGGACAGCGCCAGATCCGGGACGAACCGGCCCACCAGCGGGTGCGCCGCCGGGCCGTACAGGACGCCGGAGTCGTGCAGCAGCCCGGCCACGTGCCGCAGCGGCTCCTCGAAGGCGAACACCTCGGTGAGCAGCTCCCGCAGCGCCGCCCCGTCCTCACCCTCCAGCCGGTCGAGCACCGCCTGTGCCCGCGTCTGCATGAGTGCGCGCTCGGCGACCGGCCGCCGCTCGGACTCGTACGTGTCCAGGAGCCCGTCGGAGGCCCGCCCCCGGAGCGCGGCGGCCAGCTTCCAGCCGAGGTTGGCCGCGTCCGTCATGCCGACGTTGAGCGCCGAGCCGCCCGCGGGGAACAGGTGCGCGGCGTCCCCGGCCAGGAACACCCGCCCCGCCCGGTACCGCTCGGCCAGCCGCGCCTGCGCGACCGTGCCGGACAGCCAGATCGGCTCGCCCAACGGCAGGTCCCGGCCCAGCACGCGGCGTACGGCCGCCCGGAAGTCCTCCGGCGTCACGGGGCCGTCGCCGGGAGTCCCCTTCTCGCGCACGCCGGCGATCAGCACGCCGTGCTGGAGCGAGGTGAGCAGCAGGCGGCCGTTCGGGGTGCGGTTCCAGCCGGGCGCCAGGCCGTCGGTCTCCAGCGCCTCGAAGACGCCCGTGTCCGCGCCGGTCGCGAAGTGCCCGAGCCGCAGCACCTCGTCGTCGGTCGTGCCGGGGAAGCCGATCCCGGCCTCCCGCCGTACGCTGCTGCGCCCGCCGTCGCAGCCCACCACGTAGCGGGCCCGCATCCGCGTGCCGTCCGCGAGCTCCAGCGTCACCCCCTCCTCGTCCTGGGCCAGGGAGAGCACCTCGCAGCCCCGCCTGATCTCGGCTCCGAGCTCCTTGGCGCGCTCGGCGAGCAGGTGCTCCATCCGCGGCTGCTGGATCATCAGCAGCCGTAACGGCAGGTCGGCCGCCCCCGCGAAGCGCAGCGGCACCGAGCCGAACGGGAACCCGGGCGGCCGTCCGGCGAACGGGCTGCCCGCGCTGAAGCGCTCCAGCAGGCCGCGGTGGTCGAGCAGGTCGACGATCTGCCCGCCCAGGCCGTTGGCCCTGGGCAGCTCGCTCGGCTCCGGCCTCTTGTCCAGCACGATCGGGCGGACTCCCGCCAGGCCCAGCTCGCACGCGAGCATGAGCCCCACGGGTCCCGCCCCCACGATCAACACGTCATCCATGGTTGTCAGGCTAGATTGACAAATCCGTGGCTGTCAACCTAGCCTGACAGGGTGGACGTAACAGAGCTCTCCGAACGGATCAGGTCGAACGACCCGGCCTTGGGCCTGCGGGCGGTGGGCGCGCTGCACCGGCTGGCCGAGCAGGTCGAGGCGGTGTCGGTGGCGCTGGCCAGGGAGCAGGGCTGGACCTGGGAGCAGATCGGCGACGCGCTCGGCATGTCACGGCAGTCGGTGCACGCCAAATACGGGAAGTGAGGGGTTCGCGATGTTCGGCTTTGAGAAGAGCCGGTTCGGCGTGATCGTCAAGGCCGCGTTCGACGAGGCCAGGCAGCGGGGCGACCGGCGGCTGGGCACCGAGCACCTGCTGCTCGGCGTCCTGCACGACGCGGACCTCGCCCGCGCTCTCGGCGTGGACGTGGCGGGCGCGCGGGGCGCGCTCGACGAGCTCGACCGGGCCGCGCTGCGCATGCTCGGCCTGGAGATCGGGGACCTGCTGCCGCGGACGCCGCGCAAGCATCCGCAGGTGCCCGGCACCGCGCTGACGTCGAGCGCCCGCGCCACCATCAACCAGGCCATCAAGGCCACGACGATGAAGACCAGGTCGGCCGAGGCGCCCCGGCAGCTGGTGTTCGCCCTGCTGGCGCAGGGGCGGCCCGACCCGGTCGCGGGGCTGATCGACCACCTCGGCATCGACCGCGCGGCGGTACGCGGCCGCTGCGCATGATGCGGAGCGTATGACGAAATTTGGTTGAACGTCCGGCGGGGCCGCTGACAAGGTCGAAGAATGAGCCGTACGTACGACGACCTCGTCCAGGAGGCCGCCACGGCCTCCGTGGACGGCTGGGACTTCTCCTGGCTCGACGGCCGGGCCAGCGAGGAGCGGCCCTCCTGGGGATACGCCAGGCTGCTCGGCGAGCGGATGGCCGAAGCCGAGGCCGCGCTCGACGTCCAGACCGGCGGGGGCGAGATCCTGGCCGGCGTGCCCGAGCTGCCGGCGGTGACCGTGGCCACCGAGTCCTGGCCGCCCAATCTCAAGCTGGCCGCCTCGCGGCTGCGCCCGCGCGGGGCGTGGGTGGTGGCCGACGACGACGATCCGCGCCTGCCGTTCCGGGACGGCGTCTTCGACCTGGTCACCAGCCGCCATCCGGTGGAGACCTGGTGGGAGGAGATCGCCCGCGTGCTGCGCCCCGGCGGCGCCTACTTCTCGCAGCAGGTCGGGCCGTGGAGCGTCGCGGAGCTGACGCACTACTTCATGGGCCCCCACGACGGCTCCTCCCGCGACCCCGACCGGGCCAGGGCGGCGGCCGGGTCGGCCGGGCTCGAGGTCGTGGACCTGCGGTTCGAGCGGCTGCGGATGGAGTTCTGCGACGTGGGGGCGGTGATCTACTTCCTGCGGAAGGTGATCTGGATCGTGCCGGGCTTCTCGGTCGAGCGGTACGCGGACCGGCTGCGCGAGCTGCACGACCGGATCGAGGCGGAGGGTCCGTTCGTGGCGCATTCCTCCAGGTTCCTCATCGAGGCGAGGAAGCCCGGTGGCCCGGCTGCGTGACGTGGTGGTCGACTGCCGCCACCCGGCGTCGCTGGCCAGGTTCTGGGCGGCGGCGCTCGACGGTTACGCCGTGGCGCCGTACGACGAGGCCGAGCTGGCGCGGCTGCGCGGCGAGGGCGTCGAGGACCCCGAGGACGACCCCACGGTGCTGGTCGAGGGCGGGCCGCCGCGGCTGTGGTTCCAGCACGTGCCCGAGCGCAAGGTCGTCAAGAACCGGCTCCACCTCGACCTGAGCGCCGACGACCTCGACGCCGAGATCGACCGCCTGCGCGGGCTGGGTGCCACGCTGCTGGCCACGTACGACGACTGGGTGACGCTGGCCGACCCCGAGGGCAACGAGTTCTGCCTGTTCCCTCAGTAGATGAGCTCGTACGCGCTGGGCTTGACCCTCCTGGTGCGTGCCCAGTACTCGAAGGTGAAGCCCGGCCAGATCGTCCGGTTCACTCCGTGCTCGTCCAGATACCAGGAGTCGCAGCCGCCCGCGTTCCAGACGAGGGGGTCGAGCCGTTCGCGCAGGCGGCGGGCGAACGCCCGCTGCGCGCCCGGCTTGACGTCCACGGCCCTGGCCTGCGTCCTCGACAGCAGGCGCAGGCAGTCGATGATGTGGCGGACCTGCGACTCGATCATGAACACGACCGAGTTGTGCCCGAGGCCTGTGTTGGGGCCGAGCAGGAAGAACAGGTTCGGGAAGCCGGACGTGGCGATGCCGTAGTAGGTCTCGATGCCGTCCTGCCAGGCGTCCTGGAGCTTGCGGCCGCCCTTGCCGACGATGTGCTGCTCCTGCAGCGCGTCCAAGACCTTGAAGCCGGTGCCGTAGACGATCGCGTCGACCTCGTGCTCGGCGCCGGAGGAGTCCACGATCGAGCGCGGCCTGATCTCGGTGATGCCGTCGGTGACCAGTTCGACGTTGTCCCTGGTGAGGGCGGGATAGTAGTCGCTGGAGATGAGGATGCGCTTGCAGCCGATCAGGTAGCCGGGGGTGAGCCTGCGACGCAGGTCAGGGTCGGGGACCTGGGCTTCGAGATGTCTGAGGGCCAGCTTCTCGTGGGCCTTCATCAGGCGCGGGTCGACGGTGAAGCCGAGCGCCCGCGTCTCCAGGGCCCAGTAGATGGCGTTGCGCATGGTCCTGGCCAGGCCGGGCAGGCCGAGGATCCGGCGGGTGGTGGGGGTGATGGAGAAGTCCGGCTTGGGGTGGATCCATGGGGGAGTGCGCTGGAAGACCGTCAGGTGGTCCACGGTGGGCGCGATCTGGGGGACGAACTGGATGGCGGAGGCGCCGGTGCCGATGACGGCCACGCGCTTGCCGGTCAGGTCGATCGAGTGGTCCCATTCGGCGGAGTGGAAGGCGGGGCCGGTGAAGGACTCGCGCCCCGAAATTTCGGGAAATTTCGGTATATGTAGGGCGCCGATGGCCGACACGACGGCGTTCACCCGCAACGTCTCTCCGTCGTCCGTGGTGACCGACCAGCCGCGCCGGCCGTCGTCGTACTCGAGCGCGACGACGCGCTTGCCGTACCGGATGTGCGGGGTCACGCCGTACTTGTCGGCGCACGAGCGCATGTAGTCCCAGATCTCCTCCTGCGGGGAGAACATGCGGGACCAGCCCGGGTTCAGCTCGTACGAGTAGGAGTACATGTGCGAGGGGACGTCGCACGCGCAGCCGGGGTAGGTGTTGTCCCGCCAGGTGCCGCCCAGGTCGGCGGCCTTCTCCAGGATGACGAAGTCGTGGTACCCCGCCTCTTTGAGCTTGATGGCCATGCCGATCCCGGCGAACCCGGACCCGATGATCGCTAACCCTGGCATCTGACCTCCCGGGGTGGCGCTTATTGGACGATAAATCCAATTTAACGACCCCACCTCACCGAGGTCCAGAGCGACCCCCTCACACCCTCCGCGCCTCACCCCATTACCCGCGCCCGTCCCCTCACCGTCCGCGCGTCCACCCCAGCCCGACACCCCGGCCTCATGGACCCGCCCCGCAGCGCGCACGTCCGGCCCTCGCGCACGTCCGGCCCCCGCGCACTCCCGGCCCCCGCGCGCCCGCTCGGCTGCGCTCGCTTGCCCCACTGCTCGTGCGCCCGCTCTGGCCCCTGCGGCTATCCCGCCCTCTGGGTGCCTCCAGCCTCGCCGCCCCCAAGCGGCCGTTCGCTTGTTCGGGGGCCGTGGCGCGTTCCTGCGCGGGCATGCACGTGGTGCGGAGGCTCTTGCGTGTGGGGTGCTGCGCCTCGGCTGAGGTCCTTGGGAGGCGTCCGCCTCGCGGGCCGGAGCGGCGTCGGCAGGGGAGGCGGCAGGGGAGGCGGGGTGGCCGAGGGCCCGCGCGTCGTTGGGCGGGCCGAAGGGATGATTGCGTGAACGGCGAGAAACCGCCACGGCCCCCGCGGCGGTTCGATCAGATCTGGGGTTACTTCAGCAGGAGGAAGGCGGCGACACCGACGATCACGATCGCGACGACGACCGCGATGATCGGTACGACGGGGGACTTCTTGGGGGTGGCGGCAGCTTCCTGCTCGCGGCGCTGCGCGAAAGCCTTGAACTGCTGGGTGCTGCCCGAAGGATCGATATGCTGGTCAGACATGGCCAGCAGCCTAGCGTGAGCGCCTGTGTCGTTTGCACTGTTTGTTGGTATCGGTAGGCATGGGCTGATTAGGGGACCACCCCACCCGGCGGATAGCTTTGAAACATGCTGCGGACCCTGTTCTCCCCCCGTCTCATGGGGTTGCACCTGCTCACGATCGGGGTCCTCGTCGCGTTCATCCTGCTCGGGCGCTGGCAGCTCGGCGTTTTCCAGGATTCGGGAAAGCCGCACGCCTCCACCGATCCCGGGCCCGTCGCGGTCGGCACGCTCGCCCAGGTGGGCCCGCAGCTGACCGGTGAGCTCGTGGGCCGCAAGGTCACGGCTGAGGGGGTCTACGAGGCCGGCCGCCAGCTCCTGGTCGCCGACCGGCGGGCCGACGTCGACGCCCCCGGCGGCAACGTCTCGCGCGACCGCGGCTACTGGGTGCTCACGCCGCTCCGGCTCGACGACGGCACGCTGATGCCGGTGGTACGGGGCTGGACGGCCAAGGCGGACGACCCCGCGGTCTCCGCGGTGCCGCAGGGCAAGGTCACGGTGGCCGGGCGGCTGCGGCCGCAGCAGGGCACCGACAGCGTGCAGCGGCGCGCGGAGGGTCTGCCCGCAGGCCAGGTGCAGACGGTGTCCACGGGTGAGCTGGTCAACCTGTGGAGCGGCCAGCAGGTACGCGCCGGCTTCGTCGTGGCGCAGCCGCCGTCCGGCTCGCTGGCGCAGGTCGAGATCCAGCCGCCGGTGGTGGGTGGCACGCTGACCTGGCGTAACCTGGCATATGCCGCCAACTGGTGGATCTTCGCAGGATTCGCCGTATTCATGTGGTTCCACTTCGTACGCGATGCCGTACGAACCGATCGGGACCGTGCCAAGTCCCCTGAGATGGCTCTGGAAGGTTAATCGTGGAATCGGCTCTGAAGCCCTTCCGGGTGCTCGCGTACGTGGTCGGCTGCATGCTGCTCGTGCTCTGCGTGGCCATGGTGGTGCGTTACGGCTTCGGCGACCCGACGCTGTCGAAGGTCATCGCGCCCATCCACGGCGGGCTCTACATGCTCTACCTGGTCGCGGTCATGAACCTGGGCATGAAGGCGCGCTGGACGTGGCAGTACATGCTCGGCGTCATGGTCGGGGGCACGGTGCCGTTCCTGTCGTTCTACATCGAGCGCCGGGTGACCCAGCGCGTGCAGACGGAGCAGGCGGCGGCGACGGCGGAGGCCTGAGCGCGCGGCGGACAGCGGAGCGCGCGGCGGACGCCCGAGCCCGCAACGGACGCCTGAGCCCGCGGCGGAGGCCGTGTCCCGGCCCCCGCCGCGCGGAACTCAGTGGCCGATGCCGCGCCTGCGGGCCCTCTTGAGCCGCTCGCGCTGCGACGGGTCGAGCATCAGGTAGCCGACCACGGGAGCGGCGATCACGCCGAGAACGACCAGCAGGGTGATCCATCCGGTCCCGAAGAAGATCAGCGAGAGCAGAACCGCGGCGCCTGCGCCAATGGCGTACTTCTGGATTGGCGACATACTCAACTTCCTCCGAGCTGCTTCCGAACACGGAGCGCGTGCCCCGCCTCTCCTACATTCTGCGTCGCCTGTCCAACGAGTGAGCCCATCGCTTGGTTCCAATCGCGATGTATCTCAACGGGTGCGTCATACCAGCCGGAGGTCGCGGCGGAGCTCATCCGGAGTGGGACGTTCCAACGGATTACCTGACAAAAGACGGAACAACACCTGAGCCAGCGCCCCCGCTCGGGTCAGCGGCGCGCCGGGCGAGGGCGGCACGCCCTCGACGGCGGTGAAGAGCGTGGCGCCCAGGGACCACATGTCGGCGGCCAAGGTGGCGGAGGCCTCCGGGGCCGTGTAGGCCGGGAGCGTTCCCGACCTCAGCAGCGGGGTCAGGTGGGCCCGGCCCCGGTCGTCGATGAGGACGTTGCCGGGCTGGATCCCGCCGTGGAACGCCTCCCCGGCCTGGAGCTGCTCGATCAGGGCGAGCCCCATCGCGGCCACCACGGGGATCGGCAGCGGCCCGAACAGCCCGATGATCACGTCCAGCGGGCGGCTCACGGCCAGCAGTTCCAGGGTCTCGCGGATCACGTCCGTCGCCGGCGCCCCCGCCGGGTGGAGCATGGCTCTGATCAGCGTCCTGAGCGGGTCCGCGCCCTCCGCGGGCACCTGCCCCGGCGGGCGGCCCTCCACCGCGAAGTGCAGCGTGGCAGCCAGGGCCCACAGGTCCGCGGAAGGCAGCATGCTGAGGCTGGGGAAGCCGAAGCCGGTGAGCACCGCCCGGCCCGTCGGGGTGAGCAGGACGTTGCCGGGCTCCACGCGCCCGTGCACGATCCCCGCCTCGTGCGCCGTCGTCAGGGCGGACAGGACGCAGACGCCGACCCTGGCCGCCTGCGCGACCGGCAGCGGGCGGCGGGCGCGTACGGTCTGCTCCAGCGACGCCCCCGACACGAACTCCATGACCAGCCACGGCGTCTGGTCCTCGATCACCACGTCGAGCACCCGCACGATCGAGGCGTGCCGGAGCCCGGACGCACGGCGGGCCTCCTCCAGGGCGGCGTCGCGCAGCTCGGCCGGGACCCGCAGCTCCCTGACCGTGACATCGCGGTGCTCCGACTCGTCGAAGGCCAGCCGGACAGAGCCCGCGGCCAGGGGATTCAGCAGCCGGTAGCGACCGGCCAGCTTCCGGGTCTCACCCATGTCGAGGTGCACGATAGCGCAAGGCTGTCACGTCGCGTCACTGGCCAGCCAGGCCTCATGCGCCTCGTACAGTCTGCGCCAGAGCTTCTCCTTCTCCGGGCCGCTCACGTCCGTGAGCGGGAGCAGGAAGATGTCCGCCAGCGCCGCGTAGTAGTCGCGGGCGTTGTCCAAGGTCACCGAGAGTGTCCGGCCGCCGATGCGCTTCAGCTGGAGCCCGCGCAGGCTGTCCACACCGTACGCGTCCCGTCGCTGGACGGTCGAGATGCGCACGAACCCGGACGTCGGCGACGTCGTCAAATGCCGGTGCATATCGACGAACGCCGACATGTCCGTCGGGGCCGGGCCGAAGTCCATGCCCTCGAACGAGCCGCTCGGATCGTGCTCGAACCGCCAGCCGCCCGGCGCGATCTCCGACGGGCGCAGGACGTACGTGAACGGCCCCTGCTCGTACGTGCCCTCGACCAGCGGCAGCGGTTCGTGGAACCCGTCCCCGAGCCCGAGGTCGGTCAGCCACTCACCGCCCGGATTGTCCTGCGACGGCAGGCCGCGCACGGTGAGCACCAGGTGGTTGGCGGTGATGCCGGGCTCGTCGCCGCGGTTCTGGACCCCGCCGACGTGCCTGGTCACGTCGTACCCCAGCGACCTGATCAGCTCGGAGAACGCGCCGTTGAGGTGGTAGCAGTAGCCGCCGCGCCCTCCGATGACGCGCTCGGCGGACTCGACGGGATCAACGGTGGTGGGGCGATCGAGCCAGATCTCCAGCGCCTCGTACGGCACCTTCTCGAGGTGCGCGGCGTGGAGCGCCCGCAGGTTCTCTGCGCTGGTGGGGGCGTTGAGGAGGCTGGGCAGGCCGATGCGGCGGAGGTATCCGGCAGTGTTCACCAGCCAAGTCTGCACTGTATGTGCACAAATTTAGGAGTGTCGTCTGCACAGGCCGCTTCTAGGCTTTCGTACGTGGCAGAGCAGCGACGCATCCTCGTGGTCGAGGACGATCAGACGATCGCGCTGGCCGTACGGAACCGGCTGGCCGCCGAGGGCTTCGACGTCAGGGTGGCCGGCGACGGGCAGGATGCCCTGATCCAGTACGGCAAGGCGGAACCGGACCTGGTGATCCTCGACCGGCTGCTGCCGGGGCTCGACGGGTTGGAGGTGTGCCGCCGGATGCAGGCGGCCAGGCCGGTGCCCGTGCTCATGCTGACCGCGCTCGGCGAGGAGACCGACGTCCTGGTCGGGCTCGGCGTGGGGGCGGACGACTACCTGGCCAAGCCGTTCAGCATGCGCGAGCTCGTGGCCAGGATCCACGCGCTGCTGCGCAGGGTCGAGCGGGCGGCCCAGCTCGCGGCCGAGGACACGGTGATCAGGGTCGGCGAGGTCGAGATCGACACCGCGGCCCGCCGGGTGTTCGTCGGGGGCGCGGAGGCGCAGCTCACCAGGACGGAGTTCGACCTGCTGCGCCGGTTGGCGGAGCGCCCGGGGCAGGTGTTCGAGCGGGACCGGCTGCTGTCGGACGTGTGGGGCTTCTCGGAGGCGGCGGCGACCAGGACCGTCGACAGCCACGTCCGGGCGCTGCGCCGCAAGCTGGGCTCCGACGTGGTGCGCACGGTGCACGGCGTCGGCTACGCCCTGGTGCGGCGATGAGGCCGCTCGACTTCCTCGGCCGCATCAAGGTCAAGCTCGGCATCGTGATCGTGCTGGCCGTGGGGACCGCGTTCGTGGTGAACGAGGTCGGGCTCAACTCGGGCCTGTCCCGCGAGTTACGCATCGCGGTCGCCGTGGTCCTGGCGTTGATCATGGTGCAACTGCTGGCCACGGGGATGACCAAGCCGCTGCGCCAGATGGCCAGCGCCGCCCAGACGATCGCCAAGGGCCTGTACGGGCTGCGCGTGACCGCCACGTCGCGCGACGAGGTCGGGGAGCTGGCCAGGGCGTTCAACGCGATGGCCGCCGACCTCGGCGAGGTGGACCGGCAGCGGCGCGAGCTCATCGCGAACGTCAGCCACGAACTCCGCACCCCCATCACCGGCCTGCGCGCGGTCCTGGAGAACGTCGTGGACGGCGTCTCCGCCCCCGACCCCGTCACCATGCGGACCGCGCTCGCCCAGACCGAACGCCTCGGCCGCCTCGTGGCCCAGCTCCTGGACCTGTCGCGGCTGGACTCCGGCGTACGCCTGATCGAGCCCGAGGCCATCGAACTGGCGCCGCTGGTCGAGCAGGCGGTGCGCGAGGGGGCGCTGGCCCGCGACGACGTCGCGATCCGGGCGTCGGTCCCCGCCGACCTGGTGGTGCGCGCCGACCCCGACCTGCTCGCGCAGGTCCTGGCGAACCTCCTCGACAACGCGGTACGGCACAGCCCCTCGGACGGGGTGGTGACCGTGACCGTCGCGGCGGAGGGGGCCGGGGTGCGGCTGGCCGTCGCCGACCAGGGGCCGGGGATCCCGGTCGCGGCCAGGGGGCGCGTGTTCGAGCGCTTCTCCCGGCTCGACGCCGGGCGGGCGGCCGACTCCGGGGGCGCCGGGCTGGGGCTGGCCATCGTGAAGGAGATCGTCGAGCTGCACGGGGGCTCCATTCGCATCGACGACTGTGCGGGATGTCGCATGGTGGTCGATTTACCAGGGAGGACGACGATGGCGGAGGTGCCGCTGGAGGGCGGTGAGCGGGGCACGGGGGCCGAGCAGCTGCCGGAGGCTCTGGACGTCGCCGCCTCGACGACGGTGGGTCCCGAGGCCCCCGATCGCGCCGCAGAGCTGGTGGTCACCGTCTCGGCCGGGGACGGCGCCGAGGTGGCAGGCCCGGCGGCCGATGCGGTCGAGGGCGGTGCGGTTTCAGGTGAAGGGTCCCGTGACGCCGCCGGACTCGCGGCTCTCGTATCCCTGGCCACGGTCGGTACGCCCGGCCGCGCCGCCGCCGAGAGCGAGACGGGCGCCGTCGTCGCGCCTGGGCCGGCGGCGGGTGTGGGTGCGTCCGGTGGTGGCGTTGTCGCGGGGGGTGCCGGGGTGCCGGCGGGCAGCGCGTTCGTCAGGATGATCGGGGGTGCGGTCGTCGGTGTGCTGGTCGGGTTCCTGACCGGCCTGTTCGCCGCCGTGCTCGTCAGTGTGACCGTCAGCGACGGGATGGCCCTCGTCACGCTCGTCATGTGCACCGCGCTCATGGGCGCGGTCGGAGCGGGGATGGGGGCCGGGTCCGGACGCCGGGCGGCCGCGGCGGCCTACCAGTCGGCGCAGGTCGCGGCGCCGTACCGGAGTCAGGGAGGGCCGCCGCCGCCCTACGTGCCGCCGCCCCTCTTCCCCAGGCCTGAACTGCCCGACTCGCCCCGCTGGCTGCTGCCCGCGGCGGCCGGGGCCGGGGTGTTCGCGGCGGTGGCATTGCCCCATGCGCAGATCGGGCTGGGGATCGTGCTGGTCGCCATGGTTCTGGGCGCGGCGGCGCTGCCTGCCGTGTTGCGGCGGATGACGCCGTGGACGGTGGCGTTCGGGCTGACGGCGTACTTCCTGATCTCGATGGCGGCGGTGCGCGACGCGGACTGGCTGGTCGCGATCCTGCTCGTGGCGGGGGCCGGTCTGGGCGCGCTGGCCGTGTCGGGAGCCGGGGCCGGGTGGCTCGGCGTGATCAGGGGCGGCGTGTCCGTGATGCTGGCGCTCGGCCCGGTGTCGTGGTTCCTGGCCCAGCCGCTGAAGAAGCTGACCGCCAGGCGGCGCTTCATGCCGATGCTGGCCGCTCTGGGCATCACGGCGGTGCTGCTCCTGGTGTTCGGGCTGCTGTTCGCCTCGGCGGACGCGGTGTTCGCCTCCTTCCTGGAACGGCTGACGACCGCGCCGGACTGGGCGGAGTCGGCGCCGGTACGGATCTTCCTGTTCGGGCTGTTCGCCGTGCTGCTGGCCGCCGTGGTGCTGGTCGCGCTCAGGCCGGTGGTGGACCCCGTGGGGCCGGAGCCGAAGTTCACGGTGAGCAGGAGTGTCTGGATCGTGCCTCTCACGGCGGTGAACCTGCTGTTCGCCTCGTTCGTGGCGGTGCAGATCACGGCGCTGTTCGGCGGCAACACCTGGGTGCTGAAGACGGCCGGGCTCACCTATGCCGAGTACGCCAGGCAGGGGTTCTTCCAGCTCGTGGTGGTCAGCGTGTTCGTGCTGGGCATCGTGGCGGTCGCCAGCGGGATGCTCAAGGTCGAGCGGCGCGAACGCTGGCTGCTGGCCGTGCTGCTCGGCGTGCTGTGCGGGCTGACCATGGTGGTGCTGGCCTCCGCCCTGCACCGCATGAACCTCTACACCGAGGCGTACGGCCTGTCCAGGTTGCGCCTGTCCGTGCAGGCCACGGTGTGGTGGCTGGGGACGCTGTTCGCGCTGGTGCTGCTGGCGGGGGCGGCTCGGCTCCTGGGCCGCGGCTCCGGCTGGCTGCCGCGTACGGTCGTGCTGGTCACCGGGCTGGGCCTGGGCGCGTTCGCCATCGTGAACCCCGATCTCCAGGTCGCCCACACGCAGGTCGAGGTGCGCGGCGTGACCAAGCTGGACTCCGACTACCTGGGCGACCTCGGCGCGGAGGCCGTACCGGCGCTGGACAAGCTGCCGGAGCCGCAGCGCAGCTGCGTGCTGGCCGACGTGGTCGCGGCCAACGGCCTGTCCCGCCCCGACCCCTGGAACGGCTGGAACCTCGACCGGGCCCGGGCTCGCGCCGTGCTGGCCGCCCGGCCGATCGTCAAGTCCGCGGAATGCCCTCCGGCGTATTCGCGCGGCTCTGATTGAATCTTGGTGTGAGGTTCGACGTAGTCATCAACGGCGGCCGGGTGCTCGACGGGACGGGCGCCCCGCCGTACCGGGCGGACGTCGCGGTCGCGGACGGCAGGATCGCGGCGATCGGGAGGCTGGGCGGCGCCGGGGCGGAGACCGTGATCGACGCGACGGGGCGGTTCGTCGCGCCCGGCTTCGTCGACTGTCACGCCCACGGCGACGCGGCCGTGTTCGACCCGGCGGTCCAGCGGGCGGCGCTGCGGCAGGGGGTGACCACGTTCGTGCTGGGGCAGGACGGCCTGTCCTTCGCCCCCGGCTCGGCCGCCACCGTCGCCTACGCCTCCCGCTACTTCGCCGCCGTCAACGGGCCGCTCGACGGGCCGCTCGCCGCCGATGGGCCGTTGACCGTCGGCGAGCTGCTCGGCGGCTACGACCGCGCCGTGGCGCTGAACACCGCGTACCTCCTCCCGCACGGCACCATCCGCTACGACGTCATGGGGCCCTCGCCCGAGCCGCCCTCCCGCGACCACCTGGCGGCCATGCTGCGGCACGTCGAGCGGGGCCTGTCGGAAGGGGCGGTGGGCCTGTCGACCGGCCTCGAATACCTCCCCGGCCGCTACGCCACCGCCGAGGAGCTGGCCGCCCTGTGCGCCCCGCTCGGAGGCCTCCCGTACGTCACCCACATGCGCGCGTACGGCCCTCAGGCCGGCGTGGGCATGACCGAGGTCATCGACATCGCCGAACGCTCCGGCGCCGCCGTGCACGTCTCCCACCTGCACGGCCCCGCGGACGTGCTGCTGCCCCTGGTCGAGGAGGCGCTCGGCAAGGGCGTGGACCTCACCTTCGACACCTACCCCTACCTGCGCGGCAACACGATCCTGGCGATGGTCGTGCTGCCGGGCTCCGTGCCGGGCGCAGAGACCGACCGGGCGCTGGAGATGATCGCGTCCGACGAGCTGGACGGCTGGTGGCCGACGCTCGACGCCGTCTGGCCGCGGCTGACCGTCTCGCACGCCCCGGGGATGGAGTGGGCCGAGGGCCTGACCATCGTGGCGGCGGCCGAACGGGACGGGTCGGCGCCCGCCGAGTTCTGCCGCCGTCTCCTGACGGAGACGCGGCTGGAGGCGGGCGTCGTGTCCGCCCGCCCCGACGAGGGCCCGGAAGGGGAGGAGTCGGTACGCAGGATGCTCCGGCACCCCTCGCACACCGGCGGCTCCGACGGCATCTATGTGGGCGGTCATCCGCACCCGCGGGGTTTCGGGGCGTTCGCCCGGTTCCTCGGTCGGCACGTGCGGGAGCTGGCCGACTGGACCTGGGAGCAGGCCGTCGTGCACCTGGCCTCCCACCCGGCCAGGCGCTTCGGGCTGACGGACCGGGGGCTGGTGCGGAGCGGGTTCGCGGCCGACGTGGTGGTGTTCGATCCGGCGGCGGTGGGCGACCGGGCGACCTACGAGGCGCCGCGCACGCTCGCGGCCGGGGTCGACGACGTGCTCGTGTCGGGGGTACGCGTGCTGGCCGGGGGAGAGCTGACCGGCGCCACTCCGGGGCGTGCGCTCCGTCCATGATTGCGGCGAAGGTCTGAGATAGGGTCGGACGCGGACGAAAGGGGCATTGTGCTCGGGCAGCAGGTCTTCGCGGGTGGACTCGAACTCCCCCTAATGGTCGTGCACCGGGACGCGCTGGAGCACAACATCGCGACGATGGCGGCCTTCGTCCGCGATCACGGCATGGAGCTGGCGCCGCACGCCAAGACGCACATGTCCGCTGAGATCGCCGCGCTTCAGCTCGAAGCGGGCGCCTGGGGGCTCACCGTCGCGACGCCGCGCCAGGCGCGGGTGGTCCGCGGGTTCGGGGTGGGCCGGATCCTGGTGGCCAACCAGCTCGTGGACCCGGCGGGGCTCGACTGGGCCGCGGGCGAGCTGGAGCGGGATCCCGCGTTCGAGCTCCTGAGCTTCGTGGACTCCGAGGCCGGGGTGGACATTCTCGCTCGGCATGCCATGTCCCGGCCGTTCCGGGTGTTGGTGGAGCTGGGGCACGAAGGCGGACGAGCCGGGTGCCGGTCCCTGGAGCAGCTGCTGAGCCTGGTGTCGTACGTGCAGGGGGTTCCAGGCGTCGAGCTGGCCGGGGTCGCCGGGTACGAGGGCGCGCTGAAGACCGCCGACGATGTCCGGAAATATCTGTACTTGCTGCAGGAAGCCGTCGAGTACGTCCGCCTCAAGAACCCGATCCTGACCGTGGGCGGCAGCCAGTGGTTCGACGTGATCGGCCGCGAGCTCGTCACCACCCAGGCCAGGATCCTGCTGCGCAGCGGCGCGTACGTCACCCACGACGACGGCTACTACCGCGAGCGCACCCCGTTCAACCGCATCGACGGGGAGCTGCGCCCGGCGCTGGAGGTCTGGGCGCACGTGCTGTCCACGCCCGAGCCAGGGCTGGCGATCGTGGGCATGGGCAAGCGCGACGCGCCCTACGACGAGGGGCTGCCCATCCCGCGCCGCGACGGCGTCACGATCGTGAAGATGCAGGACCAGCAGACGGTCGTGCGCGCCGACGGGCTCAAGCCCGGTGACCTGCTGGCCTTCGGCATCTCCCATCCCTGCACCGCGTTCGACAAGTGGCGCGTGCTGCCCCTGGTGGACCAGGACTACCGTGTCGTTGGCCAGATAACCACCAATTTCTAGGGAGACACGGTGAAAAAGGAGCTCAGGACCACCGAAGGCGCCGCCCCGATCGGCGCCTACTCGCAGGGCCTCGTGGTGGGGGACTTCGTCTACACCTCCGGCATGGGCCCGCTCGACCCGCAGACCGGTGAGATCGTCGGCGACGACGTGGCCACCCAGACGCACCAGGTCATGCGCAACCTCGGCGCCATCCTGGCCGCCCACGGCCTCGGCTTCGACGACGTGATCAAGTCCACGGTCCACCTGCAGCACCTCGAGCGCGACTTCGCCGCCTACAACGAGGTTTACAAGTCCTATTTCAGCCAGCCGTTCCCCGTGCGCACCACCGTAGGATCCCAGCTGTTGGGCATCCTGGTGGAGATCGACTTCGTCGCTCACAAGAGCGCTTAAGGTCTGCTTGTGGACAGTTCGGTGTACGTCTTCGTCGAGGACCTGCGCGGCGAGGGCGTCGAGCGGGTGCTCGACAGGATCAGCGCGTACGGCGTGAGCGGCATCACCGTCGGTGCCGTCCACCACGCCTCCCGCGACGTCACCCCGCACGGACTGTCCCGGCTGACCATCCGCCACGACGGGGCGCACTTCCCCCCGCCGTCCGATCTGTTCGCCGGGCTCCGCCTGTCTCCCGTGCCCGGCTATCTGAACGCCCTCGATGGGCTTCGCGAGGCTTGTGCGAAGCGGTCCATGAAGCTCCACGGATGGACGGTCTTCCTGCGCAACGCCACGCTCGGCACGAAGCATCCGGACGTGACCGTACGCGACTGCTTCGGCGACCGAGGCTCTCTCACCGACCTGTGCCCCGCCCACCCCGACGTGCGCGAATACGCGGTCGCGCTGGCCAGGGCGGTGGCCAGGCTCGGGGTCGACAGCGTGGTGGCGGAGTCGCTGCACTTCAGGCCGCTCAAGCCGCAGCGCTCGTTCGTGCCGCTGGGGCCGATGGACGCGTACCTGTTCGCGCTCTGCTTCTGCGACTACTGCATGCGCCGCGCCACCGACCTGGGCGTGAACGCCGAGGTGGCGCGCGACGAGTGCGCCAGGATCGTGGGCGGCGTGTTCGACGGCGACCCGCCCGCGCAGGGGGAGGTGACCCGGGCCGCGCTCACCGCGTACGCGGGGCCCGACGTCGTGGCCTACGCGCGGGCCCGGTCCGAGACCGTCACCACGCTGGTGTCCGAGGTGGCCTCGGCGGTGGCCGACGAGGGCTCCAAGCTGGTGTTCATCGACTCGACCGGCGCGGTCAAGGGCTACACGGACGGGCTGCCCACGCCCGGGCTGGCGGCGCACGACGCCTGGCAGCTCGGGGTCGATCTGGTGGCGCTGGGTGACCTCGTCCCGGCCTTCGGGGTGCTGGCGTACGCGCGGGACGCGGCTCGGGTGGCCGACGACGTGGGCGCCTACCTGCGGTCGGTGGGCAAGGACCGGGAGGTGCGGGCGGTGCTGCGGCCCGGCTACCCGGACAGCGACTCGACGGACCGGCTGGTGGCCAAGGCCCGGGGCGCGAAGGCGGCGGGCGCGCTCGCCGTGGACTTCTACGCGTACGGGCTGGTGCCCCACCCCGTGCTGGACCGCATCCCGGCCGCACTCTCAGAAGCGTTGTAGCCCGTCCAGGAGGGCCGAGACGGCCGCCGTGGGGAAGTCGTCGGCGACGGGCAGGCCCCGGAAGACCGCCCGCATCCACACGGCCCCGGCCAGCAGGTCGACGATCAGCATCGGGTCCACCGACCCCTTCAGCTCGCCCCGCCGTACCGCCCGCTCGAAGATCTCCCGCTCCCGCGCGAAGCGGTCGGCGAAGAAGCGGCGGGCGTCCAGCTCGGGATGGCGGACGGCGGCGGCCAGCGCGGCGATGGCGATGTCGCTGGACGGCGGCTCGGTGAGCAGCCGCCGCACCCCCTCGACCAGCGCGACCAGGTCACCGCGCAGGCTCCCCGTGTCCGGCGCCTCGAACCCCAGCACGTCGGCCTCCACCAGCGCCGCCCCCAGCAGCGCGGCCTTGGACGGCCACCAGCGGTAGATCGTCGTCTTGTTGACGCCCGAATGCTCGGCGACCCCCTCGACGGTCAGCCCGTCGTAGCCCTTCTCCGCCACCAGCCGCAACGTCGTATCGAAGATCTCCTGCTGTTTCCTCGGCGCCATAGGGTCATTTTCTCCCGGCGAAGGCCGTGGCCACTCCCAGTCCCAGGTAGACGAAGCCGCTGACGTACCGGAGGGTCCTGGCCCGGGTGGTGAGCCGGGTGCCGAGGGCGCCGGCGGTGCAGGCGTACACGACGTCGGAGATCAGCCCCAGGAGCAGCAGCGTCAGTCCGAACAGCACCACCTGGAGCGCGGGCGAGCCCGCCTCCGGGCGCACGAACTGCGGCAGGAACGCCAGGAAGAACAGCGCCACCTTGGGGTTCAGCACGTTGACCAGCACCCCTTCGAGGAAGACCTTGCGCAGCGGCTGGGGCGGCGGCGCCACGCCCTCCGTCTCCTTGCCGGTGAACGCGCGGATGCCGAGATAGACGAGGTACGCGACGCCGGCCCACTTGACGACCGCGAACAGCGTCGCCGACTGCGAGATCACGTACGACAGGCCCGCAGCGGCGGCCGCGATGTGCACGAGCGTGCCGGTCTCCACGCCGAACGCGCTGGCCAGGCCCGCCGCCCGGCCCTGGGCGAGGCCCCTGGCGGTGATGTAGAGGTGGTTCGGGCCGGGGATGAGCACCAGGGCGAGCGAGGCCGTGATGAAGAGAGCGAAAGTCGTTGGCTGAATCACGAAACAGCAGCGTAAAATGCCTTTGGTATGCAGATGAGGGCCAATCTTGCTTGAGTTTCCTGGACCAATAAGTTTGTCGTCGCAGCGTGGCATAGTTTCTGGCGTGAACGGTCTTCTCGTCGGGCGCTCTACAGAGTTGTCCGGACTTGTGCGGGTGCTGCAGTCGGCAGCCGAGGGCACGGCCGGGGTGGCGCTCGTCGGCGGAGACGCGGGCATCGGCAAGACCCGGCTGATCTCGGAGCTGGTGTCCGAGGCCCGCGAGCGCGGTTTCCACGTGCTGGTCGGCCAGTGCGCCGAGCTGGGAGACGCGCTGCCCTACCTGCCGCTGGCCGACGCGCTGCGCGGTGCCGAGCCGGCCGTGCGCGAGGCCGCCGCCGCCCATCCCATGCTGGGCCAGCTGCTGCCGGGCGTGGAGAGCGCCCCTTCGGCGGGGCTCACGCAGCAGCGGCTGTTCGGCTCGCTGCTGGGGCTGCTGGCCGACGTGCAGCCGGTGCTGTTCGTGATCGAGGACCTGCACTGGGCCGACCGGTCCACCCGTGACCTGCTGGTCTTCCTCAGCCGCATGGTGCAGAGCGAGCGGGTCTGCGTGGTCGGCACCTACCGCACCGACGACCTCCACCGCCGCCACCCGCTCCGGTCTGTGCTGGCCGAGCTGCGGCGGCTGCCCACGGTGATGGGTGTCGAGCTGGGGCCGCTGGGCTCCGGCGACATGTCCGACTATGTCACCACTATGGGTGATGTGGGCGCTCAGGAGCTCGGCCTCATCGTGGCCCGCGCCGACGGCAACCCGTTCTACGCCGAGGAGCTGTTCGCGGCGATGGCCGAGGGCGACAGCCTGCCCGACGGGCTGGCCAGCCTGCTGATGTCCAGGGTCGAGCTGCTGTCGGAGGCCGGGCAGCGGGTGCTGCGGGCCGCCGCCGTGGCGGGCCGCCGGGTGGAGGACGAGCTGCTGCGGGAGGTGTCGGGGCTGCCGCTGGCGGAGTTCGAGGAGGCGGTCAGGGAGATCGTCTCGCGCGGGCTGCTCAGGGTCGACGGCTACGGCTACACCTTCCGCCACGCCCTGCTGCAGGAGGTGGTCTACACCGATCTGCTGCCCGGCGAGCGCACGCGGCTGCACGCCGCCTTCGCCAAGCTGCTGACCTCACCCGCCGAGCTGGCCCACCACCACCTCGCCGGTCACGACCTGGCCGGGGCGCTGGCGGCCTCCGCCGAGGCGGGGCGCCTGGCCGAGCGGCTCGGGGCTCCCGCCGAGGCGCACAGCCACTACGACCAGGTGCTCGGCCTGTGGGAACGGGTCGAGGGCGCGGCGGAGCTGGCCGGGGAGGGCCGGTTCACGCTGGCGCTCCGCAGCGCCGTGTCGGCGGCCGACAGCGGCGACAAGCATCGTGCGATCACCCAGCTCAAGGCCCTGCCGCAGACGTCCGAGGTCAGCGAACGCCTGGCCTACTACCTCTACGAAGCCGACGACCAGCCGGGCGCCATCGCGGCGGCGGAGCGCGCGGTGGAGAGCGCCGACGATCAGCCCGCGCTCGCCCGCGCCCTGGCCACCTATGCCCGCACCCTGCTGTGGAGCCCCCGCCACCGCGAGGTCGAGGCCCTGACCGCGCGGGCCCTGGAGACCGCGCGCGCGGCCGGTGCCAGGGACGCCGAGGTGGGCGCCCTCCTCACGCTGGCCGCCTACGTGGAGCACCAGGGCGACGTGGCCAGGGCTCACGAGCTGATCGAGAGCGCCTCCGCCGAGGGCTCCGGCGACCTGGCGATGGACCTGCGCGCCCATTTCCAGCACGCCCGCATCCACTACGAGCAGGGACTGCTGGTCAAGGCCGCCGAGGTGGCCGACGCCGGCGTCCGTGTGGCGTCCGAGACCGGGCTCAGGTGGAGCACCTACGGCACAGACCTGCGCTTCCTGCGGTTCCTGATCCACTACGTGGCCGGTGAGTGGGACCAGGCCGAGGCGGTCGCGGCCGGCTTCGGCGCCCGGGTGGGCACGCTGCCGGAGGCGACGCTGTCGTCGTTCGCGCTGTTCATCGAGGTGGCGCGGGATCTGCCCGTGGTCGAGGCGCGGCTGAGCTGGGTGCGGCCGTTCTGGTACGACGAGCTGGCCGGATACATCTCCCGAGGCCTGGCCGCCGAGCACGCGCTCTGGCACGGCGACCCCGCGGCGGCGCTCGACCACGTGCGAGCGGTCCTGGCGCCGATGGCCGATGGCTACGCGTGGATCCTGCGGCTGTCCGCCATCGGCCTGTGGGCGCTGGCCGAGCTCGGCACCACCGAGGGCGCCGACGAGCTGCGCGCCCGCGCCCGCCTCGTCGTCGAGTCCGGGCCCACCGGCGAGCCCGGCCATCTGGGGCCCGAGGGGCTGGCCTGGGCGGTGCGGGTGGAGGCCGAATGGCATCGCGTGCACGGGCGGCTCGACGTGGAGCTGTGGCGCCGGGTCGTGGAGGCGTTCGACTTCGGGTTCGTCTACGAGGTGGCGCGGGCCCGCTGGCGGCTGGCCGAGGCGCTGCTGTCGGCCGGCGACCGGGAGGCGGCGCAGGCGGAGTGGGCCCTGGCGCGGGAGACGGCGGAGCGGCTGCGGGCCACGCCGCTGGCCAACGCGCTGCAGGAGTTCGGGCGGCGGGCCCGGTTCGTGCCCGCCGGCGGGCACAGCGGCGGGCATGGCGACGGCGGGCTGACGGCCCGGGAGTCGGAGGTGCTGCGGCTGGTCGCCGAGGGCCTGACCAACCGGGAGATCGCGGAACGGCTGTTCATCGCGCAGAAGACGGTCAGCGTGCACGTGTCCAACATCCTGGGGAAGCTGGAGGTCTCCACCCGCACGCAGGCGGCGGCGGCCGGACGGCGGCTGGGGCTGCTGGCTTAGCGCGAGGTCAGGCGGGCCGGGTGAGGTGGTCGATGAGCAGGTCGATCCTGGCCTCCTGGTGCTCGGCCGGGATCCGCCGGTCGTGGGCCAGAGTGGCCAGGCCGTGCAGGGAGGCCCACACCACCTCGGCGAAGACGCCGGGATGGTGCTCACCGGCCACCGGCTCCAGCGCGAGCACGAACTCCCCGAACGCCGCCCGCAGCTCCTCCGGCGTCTCGTCGGTGGCGAAGGGGATGGCGACGGGCATGACGAACATGGCCTCGTACAGGGCGCTGTGAGTGCGGGCGAAGTCGAGGTAGGCCGTCGCCACCCGGCGCAGCACCGCCTGGGGGTCGCCGCCCGCCGTTCGCGCCGCCCGGAGCTTGTTCGCCAGCTCCACGAACCCCTCGATCGCCACCTCCCGCACGATGGCGTCCTTGCCCTTGAAGTGGCTGTAGAGCACCGGCTGGCTGTATTCGACGCGCTCCGACAGGCGCCGGGTCGTCACGGCGTCCCAGCCCTCGGACTCGGCCAGTTCGCGGGCGGCGGTGATGATCAGCTGGTGGCGCTGCGCGCGTTCGCGTGCCCGGCGGGCGGCTATCGACATACCTCGCACGCTAGCATGACTAGCAGTCCTAGCGTTGCTCCAGTCAGCTGGTGATGGTCAGGTCGCGGAGGAGGAAGTAGCTCGCGATGTCGCTCTGCAGGTACTGGTGGTAGTACGTGGCCATGGGCTTGGCGGCCCTGTCCGCGGTGAGGACCGTGATGACCACGTACTTCTTGGACGCGCCCGAGCGCATCTTGCCGTAGGCGTAGCTCTTGAGCGTCTTGTCCGTGCGCCACTTGACCGCGTCCGAGGTGAGCGATGCCAGGCGCGTGGCCATGGTCTTGGCGGCACCCTCGCTGGGAAAGGACAGCAGGAGCTGGACCGCCTTGATGTGCCCGCCGCTCGCCGAGTACGCGAGCTGGACGGCACGCTGACAGTCGTTCTTGGCCAGCACGCCCTGGCCGTCCACAGGGTCGCAGCTGTCGTACGTCCACCCGGCGACCTTCTTGGCCTGGAGCTTCACGTCTCCCAGCTTGAAGTCCCAGTCCTCGAACTCGTCATCGGTGAGCGGCGAGCCGGGATCCACCCGCTTCGAGGTGCTGGACCTGGTGTCGCTGGGGGCCGGGGTGGGCTCGGCGGGCTCGGAGGTGGGCGGGTCCGACGGGGCGGCCGACGGCGGGTCGGACTGCGGTGCCGTCGTGGTCGTGGGGACCGGGTCGGCGGTCGGCAGCGCGACGGGCGATCTCTGGCCGGAGTCGCGCATATAGAGGAACGCGACGACCCCGCCGCCGATCAGGAGAACCGAGACCAGGCCCACGACCAGGCCGATGACCAGGGCATTGGTGCTCTTCTGCGGCGGAGCCGGGGGCGGCGGCGGGCCTGGGACGGGGCCTGGGGCCGGGAGCAGCAGCGTGCCTTGGGGGCCGGTCGGGTTGCCGTACGGCGGCTGCCCCTGCCCGGCCCCGTAGCCACCTTGCCCGCTCGGCGGGCCGTAGCCGGGCGGCGGGGCTCCCTGCCCAGGAGCGGGCCCGTACCCGGGTGGCGGGGCTCCCTGCCCAGGCGGTGGGCCGTATCCGGACGGAGGGGACCCTTGCCCAGAGGCCGGGCCGTATCCGGGCTGAGGGGACCCTTGACCAGATGAGGGGCCGTATCCGGATGCGGGGGGAGTCTGCCCATTCGGCGGGCCGTATCCGGGTGGTGGGGCGCCCTGTCCGGGTGGGGCCGGGTAGCCGGGTTGGCCGTATCCCGGTTGGCTCTGGCCGTAGCCGGGCTGCGGAGGGCCGGCTTGGCCGGGCGGCGGGCCGTAGGGCTGCTGCTGTGGGCCGTACCCCTGCGGCGCTCCTTGCGCGCCCCACGGGCCTTCCGGCTGGGGCTGGGGCGGGGGAGGCTGCGGAGGGTATGCCATTGCTCCATTGTGGGGTAGCCGATCCCCATCTGCCCCAGCCGCCCCCCAAATCTCAGGAGGCCGTACGCGCCTCTTCGGACACCTGGCGGCGGTATTTCCCGGGCGCCAGCCCGTACTGCCGCTTGAACGCGTTCCCGAACGCGAACTCCGACCCGTACCCGACCCGCTGCGCCACCTCCGCCACCGAGACGTCGGACTCGCGCAGGATGCGGGCCGCCGTGGCCAGGCGCCACCACGTGAGGTACGCCAGCGGCGGCTGCCCGACGAGGGAGGTGAAGCGGCGGGCGAAGCCGGCGCGCGAGAGCCCGGCGTGGGCGCCGAGCGACTCGACCGTCCAGTGGTGGGCGGGGGCGCGGTGGATGGCGTCCAGCGCGCGGCCGATGGCCGGGTCGGCCAGCGCGGCGGCCCAGCCCGACTCCCTGCACGCGTCGGACTCCAGGTCGAACCAGGCGCGCAGGATGTAGAGCTGGAGGACGTCCAGCAGGGACGTGACGACGGTGTCGGCGCCCGGCCGGGGGTTGTCGATCTCGCCGGCGAGCAGTTCGACGGCGGCCCGGAGCTCGGGATGGTGGCCGAGCGTGGTCGGCAGGTGGATCACGTCGGGCAGCGCGTTCAGGATCGGGTGGGTCCTGGTGGGGTCGAGCTGGTAGCCGCAGCAGAGGGTGACCGTCTCGGCCCCGTCGCCGCCCTCGATGGTCGAGGCGAACAGCTCGGCCTCCAGGTACGGGTCGCAGACCGGCGCGGCGAGCGGCGTGCCGGGAGTGTCGGCCAGGCCGTACCCGTCGCCGTGCGGGAAGAAGACCACGTCGCCCACGCTCAGCGGCATGGGCTCGCCGCCGGGCGGGATGAGCCAGCAGGACCCGCGCAGCACTATCTGGAAGCCGGCGGACCCCGGCACCTTCGGGAACTCCTTGCCCCAGGGAGCCCGCCAGGAGATGCGCACGGAGGTCGGGCGGCCGGTACGCATGAGGGCGACGACGTCGCTCAGCACATCCATGTCATCAGTCTAAGGCCGGAGACTCTCGCGTATAAAAAGTAGTGTTTGAAGCATTGGATATCTCAATACCGGCTCCTACTGTGGGTCAGGCATTTCCTGACTCGCTGAGAGGACCGATTGACATGATCAGGGTTGGCATCATCATGGGGAGCACCCGTCCCGGCCGCAACGCCGAGGCGGTGGCGCAGTGGGTTCACGAGCTGGCGACCAAGCGCGGCGACGCCGAGTACGAGCTGGTGGACCTGAAGGACTACGCCCTGGGCAACCTGGACGAGCCGCAGCACCCCGCCGCCGGGAACTACGCGCACGAGCACACCAAGCGGTGGGCGGCGAAGATCGCATCCTTCGACGCGTTCGTCTTCGTGACGCCCGAGTACAACCACTCGATCCCGGGCTCGCTGAAGAACGCCGTCGACTTCCTGTACGCGGAGTGGACCAACAAGGCGGCCGGTTTCGTGGGTTGCGGGGTGGGCGGCGCGGTCCAGGCCGTCGGACACCTGCGCGACGTCCTCTCCAATGTCGGCGTGGCCACTGTGCAGCAGCAGGTCGCGCTCTCGATCTTCACAGACTTCGAGAACATGACCGCGTTCAAGCCCGCCGCCGTGCACGAGGACAAGCTCGGCGTCATGCTCGACCAGGTCCTCGCCTGGGGCGGCGCCCTCCGCCCGCTGCGGGCGGCCTGACCACGCACTCGCGATCGCGCCCGGCTCTCGGTGGTACGGCTACGGCCCGGCGAACTCGCCGGCCACCGACGGCCACCCGCGCCGCCGGGGCGGGCACCCCGGCGGCGCGGTTCGAGGGGGCTGGGGTGACGGGACGGCGCAAGTGCCGGACATCGCCCCCGACGCTACGCCGGACGCCGACGCAGGCGATCGCGGCGTAGAGGCGGCGCCATGGGGATGGCGGCGCCCGGGGGTGATGGCGCCGTGGGGATGGCGGCGCCTGGGGTGGTGTCGGGGTGATGGCGCTGCGGATGGCGGCGCGGGAGTGACGGCGCTGCGGAGTGGCAGCGGGACGGTGGCGCCGGGGGCATGGCAGGGCTAGGCGCCTGGCTTCGCGGTCCCCAAGGGGGCGGGGGAGGCGCTGGTCGCCGCGCTTGGGGACGGTCGCGGCACGGTGCGGCGGGCCGTGGCGACCGGGCTGAGGGAGCCGGCGGAGGTGCTGCCCGCCACCCCCTCGCTGGGCGCGGCCCTGGCCGGGTGCCTGACCGGCGCGGACGCGGTCGTCCGGGCCGCCGCGCTCGACGTGCTGCGGTTCGGCGGCCAGGCGGCGTTTGGGCTACCGCGCTCGACGTGCTGCGGCTCAGCGGCCGGGAGGCGTTCGCGGTGGGGAATGGCGACCCCGACCGCCGGGTGCTCGTCGAGGCGATCTGCGGGCTGGTCTTGCTCGATGAGGCCGGCCTGGTGGCCACGGCCGCCGCCGACCCGTCGCGCGAGGTGCGGGTATGGGTGGCGAAGAGCCTCGGCCTCATCGGCGAATCGACAGGGTCGCCGGCGGTGCTCGCGGACGACGCGGGCCCGGCCGCGGCGATCGAAGCGCTGGTCGCGGCCCTCTCGGACACCAAGCGCAAGGCCGCCGCGCTCGCCCCTCACTGGGCGACCGCCTCCGAAGGCCGGACTGCGCACCGTCATTGACGATCCGGACGCCGACCTACGGGCCAATGCACGAAGAGCGATCCATGACTTGACTCGATCTTGAAACTCATAAATCCTTAACCCTACTTGGATAGTAGGAAAGATAGGGAAAGGGGCGGTTGTGCGAGCGCTCATCCTGCTCGGGCTGGTCGGTTTCGCGGCCCAGCTCGTCGACGGAAGCCTGGGCATGGCCTACGGCGTCACGTCGACCACGCTTCTGCTGGCCATCGGCACCAACGCGGCGGCCGCCTCGGCGACCGTCCACCTCGCGGAAATCGGCACCACGCTCGCCTCGGGCATCTCCCACTGGCGCTTCGGCAACGTCGACTGGAAAGTCGTCGCCAAGATCGGCATCCCGGGAGCGATCGGCGCCTTCGCCGGCGCGACGTTCCTGTCCAGCCTCTCGACCGAGGTCGCCGCCCCGGTCATGTCGCTCATCCTGCTCACGCTGGGCGTCTACATCCTCATCCGATTCACCGCCTTCGGGCTCCCGCGCGGCAACCTGGGCAAGCCGCTGCGCAGGCGCTTCCTCGCCCCTCTCGGCCTGGTGGCCGGCTTCGTCGACGCGACCGGCGGTGGCGGCTGGGGCCCCGTCGGCACCCCCGCCATCCTGGCCAGCGGCCGCCTGGCCCCGCGCAAGGTGGTCGGCTCGATCGACGCGAGCGAGTTCCTCGTCGCCATCGCCGCCAGCCTCGGCTTCTTCGTCGGCATCGGCTCCGAGAACATCGACTTCGCCTGGGTGGCCGTACTGCTGCTCGGCGGCGTCATCGCCGCGCCGATCGCCGCCTGGCTCGTCCGGCACATCCCGCCGCGCATCCTCGGCTCGGCCGTGGGCGGCGTCATCGTCCTGACCAACGTGCGCAGCCTGCTGCGCAGTGACTGGATCAAGGCCTCCGGCGGCGTCCAGGCGGTCGCGTACATCGTCATCGCCGTCATCTGGGTGGCCGCCATCGCCTGGTCGGTCCGCGAGTACCGCCGCGACAAGGCCAACGAGTCGGTCGAGGCGGTCGAGTCCGAGCTGCAGGCCCGTGCGACGGCAGAGGAGGAGACGGCCTCCGCCTGAGGCCACGCGCGCAGGCTCGGCTTCCCGTGGGGGAGCCGAGCCCGACGCATTGATGCCTATGAGAATCTCTGCCCGTACCCAGTACGCGCTCGGCGCCATGCTCGCCCTGGCCGTGGCGGACGGCCCGGTGCACGCGGAATGGATCGCCGCCAGCCAGGAAATCCCGCGCCGCTTCTGCGACAACATCCTGCTCCAGCTCCGCAGGGCCGGCCTCATCAACAGCCAGCGCGGCCCCGACGGGGGCTACTGGCTCGCCCGTCCGGCCAAGGAGATCGCCCTGGCCGACATCATCCGCGTCACCGAAGGGGTGGAGCAGGCGACCCGGCCCTTCCCGAAGGCCGCCGCGCCGCTGGCCGCGATCTGGGCCCAGCTGCGCAGCCACGAGGACGCGCTGCTGGGCGAGATCACCCTCGCCGACGTCGTGGACCCCGCCGAGCCCGCATAGCACTCCTGAGGCGGGCATGCCTGGGTGCGTTATCTCACTATTTCCTGCTTTATAGGTAGGTTATAGTGGTTTGCGCCGATGGCTCCCGTACAACGAAGGGCAGATCTCCCATGTCATCCTCCAGACTGCGCACCACAGCCGTGGCGAGCGCCGCGATGCTCGCCGTCGTGGGGCTTCTCGGCGCCTGTGGCGGTGGCGGAGCTGCCCAGTCGGCCAGGAGCGGCGGGCAGCCGGTCTACGGCGGCACGCTCACCTACCTCGAGCACCAGCCCCCGACCTGCCTCTACCTGCCGGCGGCCGGGTTCTATCCCAACGGCGGCATCCTCAACCAGATCACCGACAAGCTCACCTGGCAGAACCCGAAGACGCTCGAGATCGAGCCCTGGATCGCCAGCAAGTGGGAGGTCGACAAGGACGCCACCGAGTACACGTTCCACCTGCGCGACGGCGTGACGTTCAGCGACGGCAGCCCGCTGGACGCCTCCGCCGTGGCGGCCAACTTCGACGTGTACGGCCTGGGTGACGAGAAGCTCAAGCTGCCCGTCGCCGAGTTCGTCAACAACTACCGGCGCAGCGAGGTCGTCGACCCGCTGACCGTGCGCTTCCACTTCGACAAGCCGTCGCCCGGCTTCCTCCAGGGCACCTCGGTCATCGGCGCCGGGCTGGTGTCCAAGAAGACGATCTCGCTGCCGTACGAGCAGCAGTGCCAGCTCAAGAACATCGTCGGCTCCGGCCCCTTCACGCTGAAGAACCAGGTCGTCGACAAGGAGGTGGACCTGGTCGCGCGCAAGGACTACAACTGGGCGCCGCCGTCGTCGAAGCACCAGGGCCGCGCGTACCTGGACGAAATCAAGATCATCGTGACGCCCGAGGACAACGTGCGCGTCGGCGCCCTCACCTCCGGCCAGGCCGACTTCGTCAGGTACGTCCAGGCGTACGACGAGAAGACCGTCAAGGACGCGGGCTTCCAGATCTACGCCGAGCCCACGCGAGGCGTCAACAACGGCCTCTACCTGCGGCCGCGCAACAGCATCCTGAAGGACGTCAAGGTCCGCAAGGCCCTCCAGGCCGGCACGAACGCCAAGGAGGTCGTCGACACCCTCTTCACCGCGAGCTACCCGCCGGCCACCTCGGTGCTCAGCCACCTGGCGCAGGGCTACGTGGACCTGTCGAAGGACCTCGCCTACGACCCCGACAAGGCCAACCGGCTCCTCGACGAGGCGGGCTGGGCCAGGGGCGCCGACGGCACCCGGGCGAAGGACGGCGTGCCGCTGCAGCTCGGCGTGTTCGTCTCCGGCCCGCAGCCGCTGTCGAAGCAGACGCTCGAACTCGTCGGCCAGCAGTGGGCCAAGCTCGGCGTGAAGCTGGAGATCCGCCCCGCCGACGCGGGCACCCAGGCCGTGGACATCAAGAACGCCGAGAAGACCGCCATCCAGCACGGCATGGTCGGGCGCGCCGACCAGGACGTGATCAAGAGCCACTTCCACAGCAAGAACCGCGACGTCATCCTGTCCGACGACACCAAGCTGGACAAGCTGCTGGAGGAGGAGTCGGCCGAGCCCGACGTCGCCAAGCGCAACGCCAAGGTCGCCGAGATCCAGCGGTACGTGCTCGACCAGGGCTACGCGATCCCGCTCTTCGAGGAGCCGCAGGTCTACGGCGGCGCGCCGTACGTCCAGGGGGTGGCCTTCGAGGCGGTCGCCAGGCCGTGGTTCTACTCGGTGTGGAAGTCGCAGCAGTGACCAGGTACCTGCTCGGCCGGGTCGGGCAGGCGGCGCTCGTGCTCTGGATCGCCTTCACGGCAAGCTACGTGCTGCTGCAGCTGCTGCCAGGCGACTCGATCCTGATCAAGTTCCAGAACCCCGAGCTGGGCCTGTCGCCGCAGCAGATCGCCGAGATCCGGGCCTATTACGGCGCCGGCGACCCGCCGCTCCTCGACTACCTGAACACCCTGCTCGGCTTCCTGCGCGGCTCGTTCGGCTACTCGATCGACACCGGAACGCCGGTCGTCGAGCGGCTGGGCGAGGCGCTGCCGGAGACGGCGAAGCTGGCCTCGGCCGCGTTCGCGCTGGCGGTGCTGATCGCCGTGCTGATCGCGTTCGCGGCCGGCTACAGCAGGACCTCCTGGATCAGGAACGCGCTGCTGTCGGTGCCGTCGGTGTTCGTGTCGATCCCGGCGTTCTGGCTGGGCATCCTGCTCATCCAGGTGTTCTCGTTCCGGCTCAAGCTGGTGCCCGTCATCGGCGGCGGGCCGGTGCAGCAACTTGTCCTGCCGGTGCTCACGCTGGCCGTGCCCATCTCCGCGCCGATCGCCCAGGTGCTGGCGCGCAGCATGGACCAGGTGTCCACGCAGGCGTTCGTGCCCGTGGTCGCGGCCAAGGGCGCCTCGCGGTGGTGGATCCTGTGGCGGCACGTGGCCCGCAACGCCGTGCTGCCGACCCTGACCGTGGCGGGGCTGACGCTGGGCGAGCTGATCGCCGGGTCGGTCGTGACCGAGACGGTCTTCGGGCGCGGCGGCATCGGACGGCTGACCGAGCAGGCCGTCAACGCGCAGGACACGCCGGTGATGCTGGCCGTCGTCGTGCTCGCCGCGACGGTGTTCGTGCTGGTCAACCTGGTGGTGGACGTGCTGTTCCCGGTGCTCGACCCGCGGATCGAGGCGGCCTCGTGAAGCGAAGGGGCGGCCTCGTGAAGCGAAGGGGCGGCCTCGTGAAGCGCAAAGGCGGGCTGGCGCTCGCGTGGGCGGTGATCGGCCTGGCCCTGTTCTGGGCCGTGGTGCCGGGCCTGTTCACCGGGTACGACCCGATCGCGGGCGTCCCGGCCGAGAAGCTGCAGGCGCCGAGCGCGTACCACCTGTTCGGCACCGACGCGGTCGGACGCGACCTGTTCGCGCGGGTGGTGCACGGGTCTGTGCACTCGCTGTCGGGCGCGTTCGTGGCCGTGGCAGTGGGCCTGGTGCTGGGCACGCTGCTCGGGCTGCTGGCCGGATCCGTCGGCGGGGTGCCGGACGAGGCCGTCATGCGGATCGTGGACGTGCTGCTGTCGGTTCCCGGCCTGCTCCTGGCCCTGACCGTGATCATCCTGCTCGGGCCCGGCACCGTGAACGTGGCCATCGCGGTCGGCGTCGGCTCGGTCGCGGCCTTCGCCAGGCTGTCGCGTTCGGAGGTGGTCCGGGTGCGGCGCACCGACTACGTGGAGGCCGCGTTCGGCAGCGGCGGCCGGTTCCCGGCCGTGCTGTGGCGGCACGTGCTGCCCAACTCGCTCGGCCCGGTCATCGCGCTCGCGGCGCTGCAGTTCGGGATGGCCATCCTGGCCATCTCGACGCTCGGCTTCCTCGGGTACGGCGCCGAGCCGCCCACGCCCGAGTGGGGCCTGCTCATCTCCGAGGGGCGCAACTACCTGGCGACGTCATGGTGGCTGACCACGCTGCCGGGCGCCGTCGTGGTCGCGGTGGTGCTCGCCGCCGGCCGCATCAGCCGTTCGATCGGGAGGCACGAGTGAGCCTGCTGGAGGTCCGCGACCTGGCCGTCTCCTACGACGGCAGGCGCGCGGTCGAGGGGGTCTCCTTCACCGTGGAGCCCGGCGAGGTCGTCGCCGTCGTCGGCGAGTCGGGATCGGGCAAGTCCACCACCGCGCACGCCGTCATCGGCCTGCTCCCCTCGAACGGCGCCGTGGACGCGGGCCGGATCCTGCTGGGCGACGCCGACCTGGCGTCCTGGTCGTCGAAGCGCATGGAGTCGGTACGCGGCGCCCAGATCGGCCTGATCCCCCAGGACCCGTCCAGCTCGCTGGACCCGGTCAAGACCGTCGGGGCGCAGATCGCCGAGGTGCTGCGCATCCACAGGCGCGGCGACCGGCGGGCGATCCGGAGCCGGGTCGTCGACCTGCTGGCGCGCGTGGGCCTGCCGGACCCCGAGGCGCGGGCCCGCCAGTACCCGCACGAGCTGTCCGGCGGCATGCGCCAGCGCGTGCTCATCGCCATCGCGATCGCGCTCGAACCCCGCCTGATCATCGCCGACGAGCCCACCAGCGCCCTGGACGTCACCGTGCAGCGGCGCATCCTGGACCTCATCGACGACCTGCGCGCGGAGTCCGGCACCGCGCTGCTGCTGGTGACCCACGACCTGGGTGTGGCCGCCGCCCGCTCCGACCGGCTGGTGGTCATGAAGGGCGGCCGGATCGAGGAGCAGGGCCGGACGCCGGAGGTGCTGGCCTCCCCGGCGGCCGACTACACCAAGCGCCTGCTGAACGACGCCCCGTCGCTGTCGGCGTCCCCGTTCCGCGACCCCCCTCCCGGGAGCGAGCCCGCGATCGTGGTGCGCGACCTGGTCAAGGAGTTCAAGGGGTTCAGGGCGGTGGACGGGGTCTCGTTCGAGGTGGCCCGCGGCACCACGCACGCGCTCGTGGGCGAGTCCGGCTCGGGCAAGACGACCACGGCCCGGATGGTGGTGCGGTTCGCCGAGCCCACCTCGGGAACGGTCACCATCGCCGGGGCGGGGCAGGGCCGCGGGTTCCGCCGGCACGTGCAACTCGTCCACCAGAACCCGTACGGGTCGCTGGACCCCCGGCAGCCGATCGGCGACATCGTGGAGGAGCCGTTGCGCAACTTCCGGCTGGGGGACCGGGCCGAGCGGCGCGCCCGCGTGCTCGACCTGCTCGACCGGGTCGCGCTGCCGCGGGACGTGCTCACCCGCAGGCCGCGCGAGCTGTCCGGCGGGCAGCGGCAGCGGGTGGCCGTCGCCCGCGCGCTGGCGGCCGGGCCCGAGGTCGTCGTGCTCGACGAGGCCGTCTCCGCCCTCGACGTCACCGTGCAGGCGCAGATCCTCGACCTGCTCGAACAGCTCCAGCGCGACCTGGGACTGACCTATCTCTTCATCTCGCACGACCTGGCCGTGGTGCGGCAGATCTCGCACACCGTCTCCGTCATGAACAAGGGAAGAATCGTGGAATCAGGAACGACCCGGCGGGTCTTCACCGACCCCCGGCACGAATACACCCGCGAGCTCCTGGCCGCCATCCCGGAGCCCGCGATATGAGGCTCGGCTTCTTCACCCGGCTGCTGGACGACGTTCCCGCGGGCGAGCGCTACCGGCTGGCCACCGAGCAGATCGCGCACGCCGAGGCGTACGGGTTCGACACGGCCTGGGTCGCGCAGCACCACTTCGACGGCGCGGAGGGCGGCCTGCCCGCGCCGCTGGTGTTCCTCGCCCACGTGGCCGCCCGGACCAGCCGCATCAGGCTCGGCACCGGAATCATCACGCTCCCGCTGGAGCAGCCGGTGCGGGTGGCCGAGGACACCGCCGTGCTCGACCTGCTCACCGGCGGGCGGCTGGAGGTCGGCGTGGGCAGCGGCGGGACGCCCGCGTCGTTCGCGCCGTTCGGGCACGACAGCGCGGAGCGCTCGGCCGTCTACGCCGAGCATCTGGCGGTGCTGCTCAACGCCTGGTCCGGGGGCGACCTCGGCGGCGGCAACCGGCTCTACCCGCCCGCGCCGAGGCTGCTGGAGGCGGTCTGGCAGGCGACGTTCTCGGTCGGCGGCGGCGTACGCGCCGGGCAGGCGGGCCACGGGCTCATGCTCTCGCGCACGCAGCCCCGCCCGGCCGACGACCCGCAGGCCACGCTGGCCCAGATCCAGCGGCCCATCCTGGACGCCTACCTCGAACACCTGCCGCCCGGCTCGGCCCCGCGGATCATGGCCTCCCGGACCGCGTTCGTGGCCGACAGCCGGGCTGAGGCGCTGCGCTACGCCGAACTCGGGCTCGGGCGGGGGCGGCTGCCGTTCGAGCTGCCGGACAGCGACCTCGACCGGCGCATCGCCGCGTTCGACGTGCACGTGGGTACGCCGCAGGACGTCATCGAGAGCCTCAAGGCCGACCCGACCCTCGAACGGGTCACCGACCTGGTCCTCCAGGCGCACTCGGTGGACCCGCCGCATCCGCTCGTCCTCCGCTCGATCGAGCTGCTGGCGACCGAGGTCGCGCCCGCGCTCGGCTGGGTTCCCTCCACAGAATTGAGCACCACATGATCGCCGACGTCATCGACCATCTGGCGGGCATCCAGCCCGGCTCGTCGCTCGACCGGCTGCGCGCCCGCCGGCCCGCCGCCCGGGAGCACGCCCAGCGCAGCTACGACGCGCTGTTCAGCCCTGAGACGGAGGAGGAGATCACGCTCGTCGAGCGGGACGCGGTCGCCGCCTTCGTGGCCGGGCTGCACGACGCCCCCGGCATCGCGCGCTTCTACGCCGACCGGCTGGCCGAGCTCTCACCCGGGCTGCTCGCGGCGGTCGAGTCGGAGGTCTCGGCCGGGGCCACGACCGGGCCGTACGGGGTCTACCCGGGCGAGGGCCCGCTGTCGGTGGAGAGCGACGAGGGGCTGCGCTACCGGGCGCGGCGCCCGGGCGACCTCGGCGTACGGCTCGCCGCCGCGTTCGAGCACGCTCACCTGCTCGTGTTCCGCCCCAGGGAGGCGGGGCGGGAGTCCCTGGACGCGCTGGCCCGGGCGGGCTGGAGCGCCACGGGCGTCGTGACGCTGTCGCAGCTCGTCGCCTTCCTCACCTTCCAGATCCGCGTGGTGGCCGGGCTGCGTCACCTGCAGAACGGAGCGACCTCATGACTCAATTGGCGTTCACGCGGGATCAGCTCGGGTGGGAGCCCTGGCTGACGCCCCTGGAGACGGACGAGCTGACCGACGAGCACTACGAGGCGCTGGTCGACAAGGCCCGCGCGAAGTCGCCGTACTTCCTGCTCCTGGCCAGGGACCCGGCGACCCTGCAGGCCAGGACGAGGACCGACAACGACATCTTCTACAACGCCGACGGCGGGCTGCCGCGGGCCGGGCGCGAGCTGGCCGCGACGGCGACCTCGCGCCGCAACGGGTGCGTGTTCTGCGCCTCGGTGCACGCCCGCTTCGCCGCCCACTACTCCAAGCGGGCCGACGACGTGCAGCGGCTGCTCGACGAAGGGGTCAACGCGCCCCAGGACGGGGAGTGGCAGGCGATCATCGACGCCTCGGTGGCCCTGGCCGCCACCCCGGCCGAGTTCGGCGCGAACCACGTCGAGGCGCTGCGCGCGGCCGGGCTCGACGACCTGGCGATCAGCGACGTCATCCACGCGGCCGCGTTCTTCAACTGGGCCAACCGTCTCATGCTCTCGCTCGGCGAGCCCGTCGAGGAGCCCGCGTCATGACGGCGGAGCTCGACCACCTCGTCTACGCGGTGCCCGACCTGGCCGCGGGTGTCATCGCGTTCGCCGAGGCCGCCGGCGTGACTCCGGCGCCGGGCGGCAGCCACCCGGGCGGAACCGCCAACTACCTGGTCGGCCTGGGTCCCACCGCGTACCTGGAGATCATCGGCCCGGATCCGGCGGCGCCGGGCGCGCGGCCACGCGCGTTCGGCCTGGAGACCCTCACCGCGCCCCGGCTCGCCGGGTGGGCGGTGCGGCCCGCCGACATCGACGAGACGGTACGGCGGGCCCGCGCGCTCGGCGTCGACCCCGGCGAGGTTCAGCCGCTCTCGCGCCGCACGCCCGCGGGCACGCTGCTGGAGTGGCGCCTGACCAGGTGGGCCGACCCGGCGGCGATCAACCCGGTGCCGTTCCTCATCGACTGGGGCCGGACGGCGCACCCGGCCGCCTCGGGGCTGCCGCAACTGGGGCTGGCCGCCTTCACCGCCACCCACCCCGACCCCGACGCGCTGCGCCGCGAGCTGGCCGCGATCGACGCGGAGCTGGAGGTCTCGAAGGGGCCGGAATCGGCGTTGCGGGCGGTGCTGGACACCCCCCGCGGCTCCGTGACCCTGAGCTGACGACCGCCCGTGCCCGTCCCCGCGCGGACGGGCACGGGTCGTCCCACGGCTCAGGGCGCCTTGTACTCGGCGGCCTTGCCGCAGTAGCTGATCCCGACCGGGGTGCTGCTGAACCGGCACACCTGCACGACCACGCGATCGATGGCCGTGACCCCCGCCGGGTCGGACAGTGCGAGGGCGATCGCGACCTTGGCGTCGTCCGCCTTGACGGCCTCGGAGTCGACGAGGGTGGTGCCCTTGTAGGCGGAGAAGGTGGCCTGCGAGTACATCCCGTCAGGGGCGCACGACGAGATCGGCGCGTCGTCGGCCAGAAAGCCGTCCACCTTGACGATGGCCACTTCGGCCCATTCCAGGGTTCCCTCCGTGACCCCGCGCAGGCACTGGTCCCCGGAGTCGGCGTGGAAGGTGACCGCGGCCTGGGCCGCGAGCGCGGGTTGAGCCGTCAGCAGGCCGGCGGCGAGCACCGCCCCTGACGCGAGCCAAGCACGTAATCGCATGGCGTCGACCTTTCGGGTGATGGATGGTGGTGCCGGGTCACGCGCCCACGAGGGTGACCAGGACGCGCGAGGGGTCGTTCCCGGCGAGGGGGACGGCGAAGACCGCCGTGCGCTCGCGGGCCCCGAAGACGACGAACCGCAGGCCGTCCTCGTCCCAGGTGTCCTGGACGTCGGAGGTGATCTGCGCGGACGCCGAGCAGTACGCGGGGCTGCGGTAGAGCAGGTGCAGCGAGGCGCCCAGCGGGATGTGCTCCGACGGTTGCACGGCGAGCGGGCCGCGCAGCCGTACGCGCAGCTGCCGCAAGGGGGTGAGCCAGTAGCGGTCCAGCTCCGCAGAAAGGGCCATCAGGGCCACGGCCTCCGCCAGGCCGAGCGCCACCAGGGGCGGGCCCGGGTCCGCCGGGACGGCCAGCAGGCTGGCGGCCAGCAGGAGCCCCGCGCGGGCGAAGGCCCGCACGTCCACCGGCTTGGAGTGGGCGCCGAGGCAGCCGCACGACGCGGTGGGCGCGGCCACGTACGAATAGGTGAGATACGCCAGGAACCCGGCGGAGAGCAGCGCGGCCATCGCGCCCTCCCAGGGCGAGACGGGCGGCAGCAGCAGGACGGCGGCCACCGTGAGCTCGGCCACCCCGACGATCCGGAGCGCCGGGACCGCGCGCGCCGCGCCGACCAGCCGGGCCAGGGCGGTCTGCCCCGCCTGCACCCGCATCCGCCGGCTGAACAGCTTCATCAGGCCTGCCCAGGCGAGGAACAGGGCGATCACGTACGGCTGCGTCGCGGCGATCCCGTGCATGCTCAACGCTCCTTCCTAGTGCGGGGAGAAGACGGTGGCGATGTCGACCTCGTTCGTGTCGGGCCGCCAGGCGCCGAGGATCTGCACGTGCTGGGCGACCCTCAGCATCGACAGGTCCGAGGTGGCCGGCGACTCGGAGTGGATCGCGACCGACTTGCCGGCCACGACGTGGCACAGCACCTCTTTGCCGTTGTGGTCGAGGTGGATGGTCTTGTCGGTGATGTTCTTGATGTGGCCCTTGATGTTGACGATGTTGAGCCAGACCGACTCGGCGGCGAGGGTGCCGTCCGGCATCCGCACGCCGCGGGCGTACAGGCCGTCGCCGGGCTGTGCCGCGTCGAACGCCACGGGACCGAGCTTCCACAGGCTCGTGCCGTCCACGACCTTGATGTTGTGGATGACCATGTTCGAGCCGAGGACGAGCAGCGTGTTGTCCTTGATCGAACGGATCCGGCCCTCGGCGAAGTTGGGGTCGGGGGCGCCGGGGTCGACGTCGAGCGCGGTGTTGGCGAAGGCCGCCTCGGGGCCGAGCGAGCCCATCGCGCTCGCGGCCACGACCGTGGCGCCGCCGCCGAGCAGGGCGGACCTGAGCATGTCTCTTCTGCTGGTCATCGTCGCCCCCTCACGCCGCGTCGATCGAGCAGGGACGCAGGCCGGTGGAGAGGCTGGCGATCTTGCTGTACGCCGCCGGCGTGAGGTCGATGATCCGGTCGGTGGCGCAGGTCGAGCCGCAGCAGCTGCGCTCGCCGCAGAACAGGTCGGTCTGCGGGCCGCAGTCGGCGATGGAGGTGACGACGCTGACGCCGCTGCACAGGTTGGTGGTGCGGTGCTGGAAACCGCAGGTCCGGCGGGAGAGGTTGAAGCCGCAGGTGTCGGGGTGGGTGATGGCCCAGCAGGCGTCGGAGGTGTTGGGCCAGGCGTGCTGGAGGCTGCCGGAGTTGCAGGTGCCACAGGCGCCCTTGCCTGTGGTGCTGCACGGTCCCCAGGCGGTGCCGCAGCAGAACCAGGAGACCTCTCCTTGGACGGCGGCGTATAAGTCGATGGGGGTCTCGGGGGGCTGGGTGCGCGCCATGCGCGTCCTCCTCGGGTGAGCTCTGGACGGTCTCGGTGGGGGGTCCTGAAACTTTCCGACTCGATCTATGAGTACCATGTAAGGATTTTTCGTCAATGCCCCTATTTTTTGGGCTTTATGGGGTCACGGGATCGTCCCATGATCTACTGAGCCAATGAATACGACGGGCGTGGCAAAGGTCGACGGCATCCGGTTGCACTACACGCGGGCCGGCGACGGGCCCCTGGTGGTGCTGCTGCACGGCTGGCCGCAGACCGGTCACTGCTGGCGGCACATCGTCGAGCCGCTGGCGGCCGAGTTCACGGTGGTGGCCCCCGACCTGCGGGGGTACGGGCTGAGCGACAAGCCGGCCGGCGGCTACGACAAGCGGCGGATGGCCGCGGACATGGCGGAGCTGGTGGACGCGCTCGGGTTCGGGCGGGCCGCGGTCGTCGGGCACGATCGCGGCGCGCGGGTGGCCCACCGCTGGGGGCTCGACCGTCCCGACCAGGTCGGCAAGGTCGCGGTGCTGGACATCGTCCCCACGCGCGAGATGTTCCGCCGCCTGGACGCGACCGTGGCCGCGGGCTACTGGCACTGGCTCTTCCACCTGCAGCCCGACCTGCCCGAACGCCTGGTGGGGCACGACGTCCGGGGCTATCTGGAGTACTTCTTCGAGCGCTGGACGTACAACCGGCACGGCCTGCCCGCCGAGGCGGTCGACGTCTACGTCCAGGCGTTCGGCCGTCCGGGGGCCCTGCGCGCCGGGTTCGACGACTACCGGGCACACGAGCGCGACCTCGCGCTCGACGACGAGGACGCCGCCGCGGGGCGCCGCCTGACCATGCCCGTGCTGGCCCTGTGGGGGTCGGTGGGGCTGCCGGCGCGGTTGCCGTCGGAGGAGATCTGGCGGGAGTACGCCGCCGACGTCACCGCCGCCGAGATCCCCGAGTGCGGGCACTTCATCGCCGAGGAACGCCCGGAGGCCCTGCTCGCCCACCTGCGGGAGTTTCTGCGCCGCTGACCGGGACGCGGGCCCGGCGTGGCGTTCGCGATCGTGATGGGTTAGGTTAGCCTCACCTAATGGTTGCGGCGGGAGGCTGGCGCTGGTGGAGCCCTATCGCATGTTCGACGTGCGTGTGGCCAGGTTGGAACGGTTGAGCCCATCGTTCCTCCGGGTCACCTTCACAGGGGAGGACCTGGGCATATTCGCCGACAACGGCTACGACCAGCGGATCAAGCTCATCCTCCCCCTCCCCGGTCACGGCCTCGCCCATCTGCCCACCGGCTCCGACTGGTTCCCGCGGTGGCGCGAGCTGGACGACGACAGGCGCAACCCCATCCGCACGTACACGGCCAGGCTGGTCAGGCAGGCCGAGCGCGAGGTGGACGTCGACGTGGTCATGCACCCCGGCGGCGACGGGCCGGTGGCGCGGTGGGCGCAGGAGGTGCGGCCCGATGACGTCGCGGTGCTGTTCGGCGGCGACGCGCGGCACCCCGAAGCGCACGGGAACGTGGTGTTCCAGCCGCCGGCCGGCACCGGCACGGTGCTGATCGCCGGCGACGAGACGGCGGTCCCCGCGATCTGCTCCATCCTCGAACGGCTCCCGGACGGCTTCACGGGCACGGCGCTCATGGAGGTGCCCTGCGAGCAGGACTTCCTGGAGGTCCGGACGGCCAGCCAGGTGAAGGTCGAGTGGCTGGCCAGGGGCGACGCCGAGCGCGGCACCCTGCTGGAGCCTGCCCTGCGGTCGGCCGCCGGTCGGCTGCTGCCGCCGCTGCCCGTGCCCGACACGTTCGACGACGTGGACGTCGACGTGGAGGAGCTGTGGGAGGTGCCGGAGGAGGAGAGCACGGAGCCGCTGTACGCCTGGCTGGCCGGCGAGGCGGCGGTGATCAGGTCCCTGCGGCGATACCTGGTCGCCGAGCGCGGCATGGACCGGCGCGCGGTGGCCTTCATGGGCTACTGGCGCCAGGGCCGCGCCGAGCACAACGAGTGAGGAGCGTTCCATGACCCGCACACTCGCCCTCGTGGCACTCGTCCTGATCACCATCGCGGGCTGCGGCTCGACGGCCCCCGCCGCTCAGCAGGGACCCGCCGCCTCCTCCTCTTCCGCCGCCGCCGCCGTCAAGATGGCGCACAAGTACGGCGAGACCACCGTCCCCGCCGCCCCCAAGCGCATCGTCACCGTCGGCCTGCTCGAACAGGACGCCCTGCTGGCCCTCGGCGTCACCCCGGTCGGGGCCACGACGTGGATCGGCGACTACCCGGGCGCGATCGGCCCCTGGGCCAAGGACGAGCTGGGCACCGCGTCCCTCCCGCAGGTCCTCAAGGACACCGGCAGCGGCCCGCAGTTCGAGAAGATCGCGGCACTCAAGCCCGACCTGATCCTGGCCCTCTACTCGGGCCTCACCCAGGAGCAGTACACGACGCTGTCGAAGATCGCGCCGACCGTGGCCCAGCCCAAGGAGTACATCGACTACGGCATCCCCTGGCAGGAGCTCACCAGGAGGGTCGGCGTCGCCGTCGGCCGCGCCACCGAGGCGGACACGCTGGTCAAGCAGGTCGAGGACCGGTTCGCGCAGGTGCGGAAGGAGCATCCGGAGTTCCAGGGCAAGACCGCGCTGATGGCCACCGTCTACGAGGGCTACTTCGTCTTCGGCAGCCAGGACCCGCGCTCCCGCCTGCTCGCCTCGCTCGGGTTCAAGCTGCCCGACGGCCTCGACCAGGCGATCGGCGACAAGTTCGGCGCGAACATCAGCCGCGAGCGCCTCGACCTGGTCGACACCGGCGTGATCGTCTGGAGCTCCGCCGACGTCGCCAAGGACCAGGGCACGCTGCACGCCGACAGCGTCTACAAGGGGCTCGGCGTGGTGAAGGAGGGCCGGGAGGTCTTCCTGCAGGAGAACACCGACCAGGGCAACGCCGTCTCCTTCGTGACCGTGCTGAGCCTGCCGTACATGCTCGACGGGCTGGTGCCGCGGCTCGCCGCGGCCGCCGACGGCGACCCGGCGACCAAGGCGTGAGACCTTTAGCACTGTCGGCCGGCGCGCTCGTCCTGGTCTGCCTGCTGTCGCTCTCGCTGGGCGCCCGCCAGATCCCGCCCGACCAGGTGGTTGGCGCGCTGGCGGGAACCGTGACCGACCGCGACGTCCTCGACGTGATCTGGTCGGTACGGGTGCCGCGCACGCTGGTCGGCGTGCTGGCGGGGGCGGCGCTCGGCCTGTCGGGCGCCCTCATGCAGGCGCTGACCCGCAACCCGCTCGCGGACCCGGGCGTGCTCGGCGTCAGCGCCGGGGCCGCGTTCGCGGTCGTCGTGTCCATCGGCGTGCTGGGCGTCTCGGCGCTGGCCGGATTCGTCTGGTTCGCCTTCGCGGGGGCGCTGGTCGCGAGCGTCCTCGTCTACGCGCTGGCCGGGCTGGGGCGCGACGGGAGCACGCCGGTCAAGCTGGCCCTCGCCGGGGTCGCGGTGACGTTCCTGCTGAGCTCGGTGACCAGCGCGTTCGTGCTCGTGGACCCGGAGTCGCTGGGCCGCTACCGGTTCTGGTCGGCGGGGTCGCTGTCCGGCACGGGCGCGGACGTGCTGCCGCAGCTCCTGCCGTTCGTGCTCGCCGGGTCGGCGCTCGCCCTGGCCTGCGGGCCCGCGCTCAACAGCCTCGCGCTCGGCGACGACGTGGCCAGAGGGCTGGGCCGCCGGGTGGGTCTGGTCCGGGTACGGGCGGCGGCGGCCGTGATGCTGCTGACGGGGGCCGCCGTGGCGGCCATCGGGCCCGTGGTCTTCGTCGGGCTGGTCGTGCCGCATCTGGCCCGGCTCGTCGCCCGGCTGGGCGGCTCCGAGACCGACCACCGGCTGCTGCTGCCGCTGGCCGCGCTGCTCGGGCCCTGCCTGCTGATCGCGGCCGACGTGGTGGGCCGGGTGGTGGCGCCGCCGATCGAGGTGCAGGCGGGGCTGCTGGTGGCGTTCATCGGCGGCCCGTTCTTCGTCGTGCTGGCCCGGCGTAAGCACCTGGCGGAGCTATGACCCAGCTGACCTTCAGGTTGTCCGTGCCGCCCGTCTCCGGGGTGCTGCGCCCGCGCGTCATCGTGGTCTGCCTGGCTCTGGCCGGGGCCGCGTTCCTGGCCTTCTGCCTGGGCATCGGGCTCGGCGAGGTCCCGCTCGGCCTCGGCGAGGTGATCCGGGCGCTCGTCGGCGCGGGCGACCAGGGCACCGCGTTCGTGGTGGGCGAGCTGCGCCTGCCCAGGGCGCTGACCGGGCTGCTGGCGGGCGCCGCCTTCGGGGTGTCGGGCGCGCTGTTCCAGACGATGACGCGCAACCCGCTCGCCAGCCCCGACATGATCGGCGTCACCCAGGGGGCGGGCCTGGCCGTGGTCGCGGGGATCGTCATGGGTGCCGGCGGGCTCCAGGTGCTGGGCTTCGCGGGCGCGGTGGTCGTGGCGCTGCTGACGTACCTGCTGGCCTGGCGGCGCGGCGCGAGCGGCTACCGGATCGTGCTCGTCGGGGTGGGCGTGTCGTGGATGTGCACGAGCGCCACCGAGTACCTCATGGTCACCACGGGGAACTTCCAGGCGCAGCAGGCGCTGGGCTGGCTGTTCGGCAACCTGAACGGGCGCGACTGGGGCCACGTGGCGCCGCTCGCGCCGGCCCTGGCCGTCCTCGTGCCCGCCGCGCTCCTCCTCGGCCGCTGGACGCGGGCGCTGCAGCTCGGTGACGAGGTGGCCGTCGTGCTCGGGGCCCCGGTGCAGGCGGCGCGGCTGACGCTGATGCTGACCGGGGTGGCGCTGGTGGCGTTCGGCACCGCGGCGGCCGGTCCCGTCGCGTTCGTGGCGCTGGCCGCGCCGCAGATCGCGCAGCGGCTGGCCCGCACCGCCTGGCCGCCGCCGCTGGCCGCCGGGCTCGCCGGATCGTTCATCGTGCTGGCCGCCGACGTCGTGGCGCGGCTGCTGATCCCGGACGTCGAACTGCCGGTCGGCGTGGTCACCGGCGTGCTGGGAGCGCCCCTCCTGCTGTGGCTCCTGGCCCGCTCCCGCCGCCGTTAGATCGCTACCGCAGCGGGGTTAGCAGTACGTGACCATCAAGACACTCTACGGATTGTGTCAGCCTGACTACGTTCAGTGGTGAATGCCTCACGGACATCTGCTGTCACAGGCGAGCGATTGCGAGGGAACATGTCGACGGAGCCTCGGTTGAGCTTGGACACCCGGGCCGCGCGCAACCTGGCCACCACCACCAAGACGCGCCCGCAGATGCAGGCCATCACCTCCCGCTGGCTCCTGCGCAGGCTGCCATGGGTCGACGTGCGCGGCGGCACCTACCGGGTCAACCGCCGGCTGACGCACCACATCGGGCGCGGCCGGGTGAGCGTGGTGCTCAACGGGGCGGACGACGTGCTCATCGTCCCGCAGACGCTCCAGGAGCTCCCCCTGCTGCGCGGTTTCGACGACCTCGACGCGCTGGCGGCGATCGCCTCGACGTTCGCGCCGCGGGAGTTCCAGGCGGGGGAGGTCATCGCCGCGGCGGGCACGCCGGTCACCGACACGTACGTGATCGCCCACGGCCGGCTCGAACGGCTGGCCGACGGCGCGTACGGCGACGCGCAGCTCCTCGGCGTCATCACCGACGGCGCGCACCTGGGCGACGACGCGCTCGTGCAGGAGAGCCCCCGATGGCCGTTCACGGTCAGGGCCGCCACCTCCGGCACGATCCTGGTGGCGCCGCGCCACGAGATCCAGCAGTTGCTCGGCGACACCCCCGCCCTGCGCGAGCACGTCGTCCGCTACCTGGAGGAGACGCGCAAGCCGGTCAACCGCCGCGGCGAGGCGGCCGTCGCGCTCGCGTCGGGGCACGTGGGCGAGCCGGTCATCGACGGCACGTTCGTCGACTACGACATCCGGCCCCGCGAGTACGAGCTCAGCGTCACGCAGACCATCCTGCGGGTCCACACCCGCGTGGCCGACCTCTTCAACGACCCCATGAGCCAGCTCGAACAGCAGCTGCGCCTGACGGTCCACGAGATCCGCGAGCGCGAGGAGTGGGAGCTGGTCAACAACCGCGAGTTCGGCCTGCTGCACAACACCGACTACGACCAGCGGATCAGCACCTGGTCCGGCCCGCCGACCCCCGACGACATGGACGACCTGATCAGCATGCGGCGCAAGACCAAGATGCTGCTCGCCCACCCCAAGGCGATCGCCGCGTTCTTCCGGGAGTGCAACAAGCGCGGGCTGGTGCCGGGCAGCGCCGACGTCGATGGCCACGAGATCCCGGCCTGGCGCGGCATCCCGATCTTCCCCTGCGGCAAGATCCCGATCTCCGAGCACCAGACCACCTCCATCCTGGCCATGCGCACGGGGGAGGAGGACCAGGGGGTCGTCGGCCTCTACCAGACCGGCCTCCCGGAGGAGCACGAGCCGGGGCTCAACGCCCGCTTCATGGGCATCAACTCCCAGGCTGTGATGTCGTACCTGGTCAGCGCCTACTACTCGGCGGCGATCCTGGTGCCCGACGCCATCGGCATCCTCGAGAACGTCGACGTCTCCGCGCCGCGCTCCTGACCGCTCGACTCCGGCTCGACTCCAGGAAGGGGCGCGTCATGCCCGAGATCGCAGCAGGTCCCACCGGTCTGGGCACCTCCGCGCTGCGCCTGCCGCTCTTCGACCGCCATCCCGTGCCAAGGCCCGACGAAAGGGACGGGCACGAGCCGCCCAGGCCCGCTCCGATGGATCCCGCGCAGGCGGCGCGCAGCGCCGCCTACCGCCACAGTCTCGCCCCGCTGCCCTACCGGGAACGGCAGTGGGGCGACGGGACCTATCCGCCGCTCTACTGCCCCGAGCTCGTCAGGAACGACCAGGAGCTGGGCGACGAGGTTGACCGGCGGCTGGTGGCGTGGGCGGAGCGGATCGGCCTGCACGAGGGGCGCATGGAGGAGTTCGGCGCGACCGGCTACGGGCGGCTGGCCATGCTCGCCCACCCCGACGCCGACGACCCCGACCTGCTGCTGATCGCGGCGCAGACCAACGCCGCCTGGTGGGCGGCCGACGACTACTACGCCGACGAGACCGAGCTGGGCGCCACGCCGACGGAGCTGCCGCCGCGGCTCGCCCTCGTGACCTCGGCCATGGACCCGCCTCCGCCCGCGGGCGACTACACGCGCCAGCTCGAGGAGGCGATCGAGGCCGACCCCGTCCTGGTCTCCCTGCGGGCCTCCGTCAGCCACATCACCCGCCACGCCACCCCGTCGCAGGTCATGCGGATCTGCAACATCACTTCCCAGATGTACGTGAGCTGGGCCGCCTACGCAGCCTGGCGCTACCTGGAGACGCCGCCGCCCGTGTGGCGCTACCTCGCGGCCCGGCAGCACGACAGCTTCTACACGTCCATGACGCTCATCGACATCGTGGGCGCGTACGAACTCCCCGCCAATCTCTTCTTCGACAGGAGGTTCCACACTGCGCTCATGCAGGCGGGCACCGCCAGCGTCCTCGTCAACGACCTGCACTCCGTCGCCAGGGAGGCGGCCGACGAGCTCCCCGACTCCAACGTGATCCTGCTGATCGCCGCCGAGGAGGGCTGCCCCATCCGTGAGGCGACCGAACGCGCCGTGTCCATGCACAACGACTTCGTCAGAGGTTTCGAGGCCAGCCGGTTGGCGCTGGACGCCGTACCGTCCCTCGAGCTGAAGCGGTTCCTGCGCGGGGCGCAGGGCTGGATGGCCGGCTGCGTCGAATGGCACGACACCACCAGCCGCTACAAGTCCTAGAGAGAGGAGCATTGCCGATGACGGCCAGTCCCGTACTCAGCACCTACTACCAGCACTCCGTCGCCGACTACTGGAACACCGAGAAGAACCCGGTCAACCTCCGCCTGGGTGAGGTCGACGGGATCTACCACCACCACTATGGCATCGGCGAGGTGGACTGGTCGGTCCTTGAAGGCCCGGAGGACACCCGCGAGAAACGCATCATCGAGGAGCTGCACCGGCTCGAGCACGCGCAGGCCGACCTCCTCATCGGCCAGCTCGGCGCCCTGCGGCCCGAGCACCGGGCCATGGACGCCGGCTGCGGCCGCGGCGGCTCCAGCCTCCTGGTCAACCGCAGGTACGGCTGCCAGGTCGACGGCGTGTCCATTTCCGAGTCCCAGGTGGCCTTCGCCAACGAACAGGCGGAGAAGCGCGGTGTGTCCGACAAGGTGCGCTTCCATTTCCGCAACATGCTCGACACCGGCTTCGAACCTGGAACGTTCCAGGCGATCTGGAACAACGAGAGCACGATGTACGTCGAGCTGTCGCTGCTGTTCGCCGCGCACGCCCGCCTCCTGAGCCGCGGCGGCCGGTACGTGTGCATCACCGGCTGCTACAACGACGCCTACGGCCTGCCCTCGCGTGCCGTGAGCCAGATCAACGCCCACTACATCTGCGACATCCACCCCCGCAGCACCTACTTCAAGGAGATGGCGGCCAACCGCCTCGTCCCCATCGACGTCATCGACCTCACCGCCGCGACCATTCCCTATTGGGAGCTGCGCGCCAAGACCCACCTCGCGACGGGGATCGAGCAGGCGTTCCTCGACGCGTACAAGGACGGCAGCTTCCAGTATCTGCTCATCGCCGCCGACCGCATCTGACGGTGATTCCCCCTCCATTCAACAAATCCACCGCCAAGTCCGTCTGAGGGGAGACCGATCACGGAAAGGCGATGGTAAGTGGAAGACGACCCCCGGTTCGCGGAGTTCGTCGCCGAACGCGCCAACGCGCTGCTGCGCTACGGCTACGCCCTGAGCGGCAATCCGCACGACGCGGCGGATCTGACGCAGGAGGCGCTGGTCAGGCTGCACCGGGCGTGGGCGCGCGTGCGCAGGAAGGAGGACCCGGAGCGCTACACCAAGGCGATCATGGCCAGGCTGCACATCAGCGCCTGGCGGCGCCGCCGCCGTGAGCAGCTCGCCTGGGCCCTCCCGGAGACGCCGATCGAGGACGTGCTGCCCTCCGACGCCGACCAGGAGCTCTGGCAGGCGCTCGAAGGGCTGCCACGCAAGCAGCGCGCCGTCCTCGTCCTGCGCTTCTACGAGCAGCTCCACGACTCGGAGATCGCCGGCGTCCTCGGCATCTCCCAGGGGACCGTACGCAGCCACGCGTCGCTCGGCCTGGCCAAGCTCCGTTCCGCGATCGCCCACCGCACGCCCGCGAGGAGGAGCGCTCCATGAGCACGGATCTGGAAGACGACCTGAGCCGGGTGCTCGGCCGTGCCGCCGAGGGGGCGCCGCAGGCCCCGACCGGCTTCCCCGGCCGGATCGCGGCCCGTTCCCGCCGCCGCAGGACGCGTACGCAGGCGCTGGTGGCGGCGGTCGCCATGGTGATCGCCGGCCTGACGGTACGCGGCATCGACGGGGCGCAGGTGGCGCAGACCAAGCTGCCCGAACCCGTCGAGACGGTCTGGCCCGGCGCGGTCTGGAAGATTCCCCGGCAGCTCCCGGGCCTCCCGGACTTCCTTCCGGCGATCTTCATCGACGACCGAACGGTGCTCTTGTGGACGGAAAAGAGCGGCGAGCGGGCCGACGCCATCTACGCCTACGACCTCGGCACCGGCCGGACCCGAAAGATCGCGGACGTCCCCTCCGCGTACGCCTTCACGGTCGGCGCGGGCCGGATCGTCTGGCAGACGATCGACAAGGACGACCACACGCGGTTCTGGTCGGTGCCGGTCTCCGGCGGGAAGCCCGCCGCCATCGACACCGGCGGCCCGGTCAGGGCGCGCAGCGAGAAGCTGGCCGTGGCCGGCGACCGGGTGGCGTTCTCACTGGTCAAAGGCGGGGTCTTCACGTTCCCTTTGAGGGGCGGGCGCGTGACCCCCGTCGCCGGTGCGGAGCGGCACCACATCCTGCGCTGGCCGTGGGTGGGGACCCCGAGCGAGCTCACGCAGGACCGCGAGCCCAGCTTCCGGGAGCTGCTCAACGCCGAGACCGGGCAGGCGAGCAACGCGGTCGTCCGGCCGGGGGAGAGGTACGTCAGGTGCGGCGTGACGACGTGCGTCGGCATGAGGCCCGACGACACGCGCTTCTACCGGCTGCGCGACGGCTCGCGCGAACGGGATCTGCCCGGCTCCTCGGTGCTCGGGCTGGGCGACGACCGGTTCCTCGCCGCCGATCCGCCTGGTCCCGCAGGCGGTCAGGTGCTGCTCGACCTGGCCACCGGCAGGCAGGGGGACCTGGGCCTGCGGCCGAGCGTCGAGGGCCGGATGACCGGGGTGGAGCCGGGGATCCTCGACGGCGGCCTGGTGTCCTATGCGCTCAAGGACCAGTACGTGATCATCGACCTCGCCAGGATCCGGTGATCTCCACCTCAGGCGAGGGCGAGAGCTGTCTCGCCCTCGCGGCTACTTCCCGGCGGCCTTTCCGGGCAGGACCAGGCTGTTCCGGGGCCCGCTGGCGAAGTCGGTCAGGCGTCGAGCCTTCCCGGTTTCGATGTTGACCGCATACGTGCCGGAAATCTTGCCGTCGCCGAGGATCACGACCTCGGACGGGCTCTGCCAGATGGTGGCGCCGTGGAAGCCGCCGCCCTTCGGCAGACCGCGGATCGGTACCTTCCGCACGATCCGCCCGGTCTTGGCGTCGAGGACGGTGAGCGCCGGCTCCTTGTCCTTGTAGTCGCGGGCGACCACCGTGCGGCCGTCCGGAGCGATCTCGCTGAAGAGGATGAACGTGCCGTCCAAGCGCACCGGCTTGCCCCCGCCGGTGACGGGCATCAGCCACATGTCGGTCTTGACGTAGCGGAGCAGCTCGGCGACGCCGCCCTTGATGCTGATGATCTCGAAGTTGTCGGGGACCCGCACCGTCTTGCCGGTGCGCACGTCGATCAGCAGCCCGGTGTCCCTCTTGCTCCCCACGCGCGGATCGAAACCCACGTACCGGCCGTCGTCGGAGACGACGAGCTGGGTGCCGATCTGGATCTGCTCCTCCTTCACCTTGAAGGGGGAGGTCGACACGGCGCCGGTCGTCAGGTCGCGGACCACGTGGGCCTGGGCCGCGCGGCTGTAATAGGCGAGCATGCGCCCGTCCCGGCTGATCGCGATGGGGCTGTAACCGCCCTTGCGGGTGGATGCCAGCGCCTGCGGCACCCGGTACGTCGTGCCGGCGCGGGTGACCACCCGCCATTCCTGGACGCGGCAGTTGATGACCTGCTGGTCCTTGGACACGTCGCAGGGCGTCTCGTACCCGTACTCGACCGCCCCCACCTTCCCGTCGGGCAGGTCGGCCACCGTGTCCGCGCTTTGCGGTGCGGCCGGGTAGGCCCCGCGGGGCCAGACCACCGTCCCGACCGCCACCGACGCCACCAGCGCCGCGACGGTCGCGACCGTGGTCGCCGCCATCGTGGTGCGCCGCCTGCGCCGGTGGCTGGCGATGGCCGCGTCGGCCAGGCTAACCAGCGGTGCCTCCTCCGCGAGACCGCTCAGCGCCTCGCGCAGCCTGGTCATCGAACTACCTCCTGAAGGTACGGGTCAGCCAGCTCGGGCGCGAGCGCGCGCAGGCGGGCGAGGGCATGATGGGTCTGGCTCTTGACGGTGCCGATCGAGCAGCCGAGCGCGTCGGCCGTCTGCGCCTCGGTGAGGTCCTCCCAGTAGCGCAGCACGATCACCGCCCGCTGCTTGCGGGTCAGCTTGGCCAGCGCCTGACGCAGGACGATCCGGTCGAGCGTGGCGTTGTCATGGGAGGCGGCCTGTTCCGGCGGTGCGGCGCTCAGCACCTCGGGCCGGGGGCGGCGGCGCCAGGCCAGGTACTGGTTGACCAGGGCCTTGCGCGTGTATGCCTCGGGATTGCCCTCCTTGGCCAGCTTGGGCCAGTGCTTCACAATCTTGGTCAAGACGCTCTGCAGCAGGTCCTCGGCAAGGTGGGCGTCCCCCACGAGCAGGTACGCGGTCCGCATCAGCGCTTGCTGGCGGGCGAGCACGAACTCGCGAAAGCCGTCGTGACGATCCAATGTGCTGTCTCCTCTCGCCCCTTACCAATGCGGCCCGGGGACGAAAGGTTGCACATCCGTCTCTACTTTCGCATGGTGAGGGGGCCCCGCTCTGGAACCCCCTCGCATCTGATAGGTCGCGTTTACGCGGGTGCGTAGACGCGGTGGACGAACTCGGCGAGCTTGTTGTCCGGCAGCTCCTTCGCCAGATCGGCCTCGGTGACCATGCCCACGATCCGGTGGTTCTCGATCACGGGCAGCCGCTTGATCTGGTGCTGCGTCATCTTCTGCAGCGCCTCCTCGACGCTGCTGCGGGCGTCGACCCAGACCAGCCCGTGGGCGAGCTCGCTCGCGGTGGTCTGGTCGATGTCCTTGCCCTCGGCGCAACACTTGATCACGATGTCACGGTCGGTGATGATCCCTTTGAGCCGGTCGTCGTCCCCGCAGATCGGCAACGCGCCGACCGACAGATCACGCATCATCTGCGCGGCCGTGCGGAGGCTGTCGTGTTCGCCGACGCACTGCGCTCCGCGGTGCATCACGTCCTGGACTGTTTTTCCGACTCCCGATGTGCCCATTTCTACCTCCTCCGAGAGAGGTCGAAGGAATCTTCAATCTGAGCCCTACCCCGCCTGCGGGAGATCGCACGAGGTTTGGCGAGGGCCCTGGGCGGTATGCTCCCATCAGGGGACATATGAAAAAGATCGCCGCTGTCGCAGGACTCGTGGTCATGGCCACGTCCGGCGTGACCGCCGCCTTCGGAGACGGTACCGCCCAACGAGAAGTGAGTCAGCAGCAGTACGACACCCTCATCTCCCAGTGCCGCTATGCCGACCAGGGCAAGGCGAAGTGCCGTGAGGCGGTCAAGGAGATGTACCGCATCGGCAAATACGACAAGACACTCGACTGTCGCACGTATTCCGGCGTGACCGTATGCGGCACGCTCAAGCTCAGTAAGGCCGAACGCCAGTGCGTTCGCGAATCCGTCTCCGCGGGGCTGACGTACCGCCGCGCCGAGGTGGAGTGCTACGCCTTCGCCTGAGGAGCCAGTTCCATGATCATCGTCGGCGTTGACGGCTCGAGAACCGGGTTGGACGCCGCCGGCTGGGCCGCCACGGAGGCGGCGCTGAGACAGGTGCCGCTTACCGTGGCGCACGCCGTTCCGAAATGGGTGTGCGAGGAGATCGACGGCCACTACGCCGAGGTCGGACGGTGGTTGCGCGAGGGCGCGAAATCGGTGCTGATCTCCGCGCGGGACCGTGCGCTGCGGGAGCGTCCGGAGATCACGGTGGAGACCGTCCTGCTGCCCGGCGACCCCCGCTCCGCCCTGGTCAAGGTCTCGGAGAACGCCGAACTGCTGGTCGCGGGCAGCCGGGGCGTCGGCGGCGTGCGCGGGCTGCTGGTGGGGTCCGTCGCGTACGGTATCGCCGCGCACGCGGTCACGGACGTCGTCCTGGTACGCGCCCGCCCCTCGACCCCGCGCGGTGAGATCGTGGTGGGGGTCGACGGTTCTCCCGGGGGCGTGCGGGCGCTGGGCTTCGCGTTCGCCGAGGCCGAATTGCGCGGTACGAGGCTGCGCGCCGTACACGCGTGGGCCTGGCCGCATCCGAGCGGGTTCGAGCCGGCCGACCGCGACAGCGAGCTGGACCTGTCGCGCGAGCTGGACGAGCTCCTGGCGGGGCACCGCGAGCGGCATCCGGGGGTGGAGGTGGTGGCGGAGGTCGTCCACGGCCACCCCGTCGAGGTGCTGCGGGAGGCGGCGGCCGAGGCGGACCTGCTGGTGGTCGGCACGCACGGGCGCAGCCAGTTCGCCGGGATGCTCATGGGCTCGATCAGCCAGGCCATGCTCCACCACGCCCCCTGCCCGCTCGCCGTGGTCCGCCGGGACCGGGTCTGAAAGTTACACGCCGATCCCGGCGTTCGCGCAGGTCGCCGCCTCGCGCTGGGCTCGCCGCCTTCCCGTCGTACCGGCGCCGTCCTTACGATCTGCGCAGGCTACGACGGGAGAGCAGACGATGCGCAGGACCAGCACCTTGCTGGCGGCGATGCTGGCGTTCGCCGCGGCGGTGTTATTCGCGACGACCACGCAGGCCAGCGGTGCCGCCGCCACCCGGATCATGCCCCTGGGCGACTCGATCACCGGCTCTCCGGGCTGCTGGCGGGCCCTGCTCTGGAACCGGCTCCAGAGCACCGGCTACACCAACATCGACTTCGTCGGCACCCTCCCGCCGCAGGGCTGCGGTGTCTCGTACGACGGCGACAACGAGGGCCACGGCGGCTACCTGGCCACCAACATCGCCAACCAGAGCCAGCTGCCCGGCTGGCTCTCCGCGACCAAGCCCGACATCGTGGTGATGCACCTCGGCACGAACGACGTGTGGAGCAACATCGCGCCGGCGACGATCCTCAGCGCGTTCACCACGCTCGTGAACCAGATGCGGGCCAGCAACCCCAACATGAAGATCCTCGTCGCCAAGATCATCCCCATGAACCCGTCCACCTGCGCCGACTGCGGTCAGCGCGCCGTGAACTTCAACAACGCCATCCCCGCCTGGGCGGCCGCGACCACCACGCAGCAGTCGCCGATCACGGTGGTGGACCAGTGGACGGGGTTCAGCACGAGCACGGACACCTACGACGGCGTGCACCCGAACTCGACCGGTGACCAGAAGATGTCCGACAAGTGGTACCCGCCCCTGGTGAACGCCCTGTCGGGGATCACCCCCACCTCGACGCCCACTGTCACTCCCACCCCCACCCCCACTCCCGGTGGCGGGTGCACGGCGACGTACAAGAACGCCAACCAGTGGCAGGACGGCTTCCAGGGTGAGGTGACCGTCAAGAACACCGGCGCCTCGGCCATGAGCGCGTGGACGGTGCAGTGGACGTTCGCGAACGGGCAGCGGATCAGCCAGCTCTGGAACGGCACGCTGAGCGCGAACGGCTCCGCGGTGACCGTGCGCAACGTGGCCTGGAACGGCTCGCTCGCGCCGGGGGCCTCGACCACGTTCGGCTTCATCGCCTCGTGGAGCGGCACGAACGCCGCCCCCACGCCCACCTGCTCCTAATTGAGGGTGATGGGGGCCATTCTGGGCTCGGCCAGCCGCACGTAGTCGTCGGTGGCCAGCGCGACGGACCGGTCGAGCCTGGCGGCGTTGAAGTACAGCTCGGGCTGGTCGAGCAGCGTCGGGTCCGCGATCAGCTCGAGCCGGGGGTCGTAGCTGAACGGGAGCACGGTCCCGCTCATGCTGCCGGCCAGCTCCTCGGCCTTGTCCTTGGCGGCGAAGGCCACGTACGTGCCGTCCAGCAGCGACTTGACCGCCTGCAGGTCGAGCCGGGCGTTGCCGGGCACGACGGCCAGCACGTGCCGGGTCTGCTTCTTGCCGATCTTGACCATCACGACGAGGCACTTGGCGGCCTGCGCGACGTCGTGCCCGCGCAGGGCGCTGACCTCGTCGGTCCGCCCCTCCGGCGCGTGCTCGATCACCCGGTAGCGGGCGCCGGCGGCGTCCATCTCGGAGATCAGCCGCTCGTACAGCTCACCAGCCACTGCTCAACAACTCCTTCGCCGCGGCGATCCGGTCCTCGTCGCGCTGATAGAACACCCACTGCTTGATCTTCTTGCCGCGGATCAGGCCCGCCTTGGCGAGCACCTTGAGGTGCTCGCCGCAGGTGGGCTGGCTCACGCCGAGCTTCTCGGCGATGAAGAGCGAGCAGACTCCGTCGCGTACGAGGTCGCCGTCGCGTTGCGGCGGGAAGTGGCGCTCGGGATCACGCAGCCAATCGAGGATCAGCAGCCGCTTGTCATTGGCCAGTGCCTTGACCAGGTCGACGTCCAGCACAAAGGTATTATGGCAATTAGCTAATTACCTGTCTACCTAGGACTGGGTCACGACGGGCGCCCCTTCGCTGGCCTGCACCAGCACGAACCCCTGCCCGCTGAACGCCAGCTGCATGGCCTCCCCGCTGCCCCGCCCGATCAGTGCCCCCACCTTCATCGTCCGGTTGACGCCGACGTGCAGCCCCGTGCTCCAGCACACGGCGGACTGGCCGTCGGCGTACGTGGGCATGCGGGCGGCATCGAGCAGCACCGGCGTGCCGTGCGTGGTCACCGCCACCCACCCGGTCCCGGTGACGGTCGTGTTGAACAGCCCGCCCGCCGCGATCCCGGCCCCCTGCACGCGCTGGATGTCCCAGGTGAGCTGCGGCTGGAACGCCAGCAGGTTGCGCCCGTTGACGGTGATCCCCTCGTTCTCCAGGTAGAACAGGTGGATGTCGTCGGCGTTGTCGGCGAGGTAGAGCAGCCCTTCGCCGCGTACGCGCATGAGGGACGCGCCTTCGCCCGTCACGGCCTTCTTGAACAGCTTGCCGAGCCCGCCGCCCTCGTAGTCGAAGTCCATCTGCCCCTGGAAGGCGACCATGGAGCCCTGCTTGGCCAGGACCTCGTGCGGCAGCTGCACGCGCAGCATCTTGCCGTTCTGGAGCGCGAAGCCGGGTGGCAACTGCTGGGACTCGAGATTGCCGAAAATGGAGCTACGCACGGTTGGACCTTCCTAGGCTCGGGAGGGGACGCTACGGCCCACCGTACGCAAACTTTTCACAAAAGAAGCGGCCGGCTAGAACTGGCCTCGGGCCTCTTCCACCCACGCCAGCACGGTTGCCGCTTTCTCGGCACCGGCGATCTCAGCGGCCTCGTCCAGGACCGCCACGGCGTCGTCACGCCGCCCCTCCGCGGCAGCGATATACGCCAGCCCCACCAGATTGGCCGCCACCCCGGCCATGAACCCGAGCTCCCGGCGCAGCCGTACGGACTCCTCCAGCCGTTCGCGCGCCGCCGGCAGCCGCCCGGCCATGTGCTCGGCGATGCCCAGGTGGCGCAGGACGTACGAGAGGGTCAGCTTGTCGCCGGCCTGCGTCGCCAGCTCATGGGCCCGCTCCAGAGCCGCCGCCGCGGGCGTCTCGTCCCCGCGGACGACCTGATGGAAGGTCCCCACCCAGAGCAGCGCCTCACCCTCACCCCGGACATCGCCGAGCGCGCGGTAAAGCTCCGCGGCCCTCTCGAACAGCCTCAGCTCTTCGTCGCCCTGCTCGCCCTGCCCATCGAGAAACCGGCCGTGCATGATCCGCCCTCGAACCAGCGCAAGATCGGCCTCCACGCCGTCCAGCCCCCGATCGGCGGCCTCCAGCCCGGCCACATCCCCGCCGAAAACGGCCCGCTCATAGAGCTCCTTGGCCCGCTCAAGCCGCCCGTCCATGCCCACCACTCCCATCAGATCCGGGGGAGCGAGGAAATCGGGCCGCCCCTATCCCTTGCCGGCCGCCGTCGCCAGATCCCGTACGACCTGGATCAACTCGGCCGGATCGAACGGCTTGGTCAGATAAGCGTCGACCCCGATCCCCAACCCCCGCCGCCTATCATCGTCCTGCGCCCGCGCCGTGATCAACACCACCTTGATGTGACTGGTGGCCTCCTCGGTCCGCAACCTCTGCGCCGTCGTCCATCCATCCAGGCACGGCATCATCACGTCCAGCGTGATGACGTCCGGCATGACGTCGAGCACACGATCAAGGCAGTCCTGCCCATCGGTGGCGGTCGAGACCTCGAACCCCTCCAGGTTCAGGTTGACCGCGATGAGCTGCCGGATGACCTCGTCGTCGTCCACGACCAGTACTTTCCCAAGAACCTCGCCCACGGGCGCCAAGGTAACCTGTAGTGGGGTCGTCACGAGTGGTTTTCGCTGGATGTGTTCAAGGACCTTTATCGTGTGCCGAGTGGTGCCGAGATGCTGATAGCCTTATCACTCGTCGAGCCCCCTTAGCTCAGGGGATAGAGCACCGGCCTCCGGAGCCGGGTGCGTAGGTTCGAATCCTACAGGGGGCACTCGAGATCTCCATCGAAAGATGGGCAAGGACCTGCGGAAACGCAGGTCCTTCTGCGTTCCGGGGTGTGCCACTCGATGCCGCCGATGGCAAGCATGTGCCGCTGCTCATCGATCCCGCCATCGCCGACGAGCGGGTCGGCGGGATGGTGCGGGAGCGAATCGGGATGAACGAGCTGCGCGAGGTCGCCGCGCCGAGCTGGAGGCCTCTGCCTCGCGATCATGGGCGGCCGGCAGCGTTGGAGGCGTCCTGCACCTTTTGTGTCACAGGCGTGCGGCGCCGTGGGCGGAGGCTAGGTGGTCGTTCGCAACCGGGCCTCGGCGGCCCAGTGGGGTGCGTTCCACTGGGCGGCGATGGTGGCGGCCTGGGTGAAGTGGGCGGCGGCCTCGGTGCGGCCCAGGAGGAGGGCCAGCTCGCCGAGGGTGTGGGCGACCGGGCGTAGCGCCACCGCCAGGCTCGCGGCGCCCGCCGGGGGGTCGTTGCGGTGCGGAAGCAGCGTCGCGTAGATCTCCTCGGCGGCGTCGCGGTCGTTCAGGGCGACGATGGCCATCGCGCGCAACGTTGTGAGGAAGGTGAAGAAGAAGTCGGGGCGGATCGGGCTGGATGACGCGCGGACCTCGCGGGCTTCGGTGTCCAGGCCGTTGGCGTGGAGGGCGAGCGCGAGCAGGTCGGAGGTCATGGCGCCGAGCACGGTGTGGAGGGCGCGCACGTCGTCCAGGTGCGCACCGAGCGTGCCGTCGTTCAGCCAGATCGTGGCCAGGGCGAGTTGGAGAAAGCCCGTGGCGTGCACCGATCCGGCGCGCTGCATGCCCTCGTCGGCCTTGATGTAGAGGAGTTCGGCGTCGGCGAATCGGCCTTCGACGAGCGCCAGGGTCGCCAGCGTGATCTCGGTGACGGCGATCGCCTCGCGCATCCGGTAGGTGCGCGCGAGGTCCAGGGCCTCGGTGGTCGCCTGGTGCATGGTCACCGGGTCGTTGGCGGCGGCGGCGACGGTGGCAAGGTTGATCAGCCCGGTGACGCGGTAGACGGGCAGGTCGTGCTCGGTGCCGATCGCCACGAGCTCTCGGCAGAGCTCGGCGTCGCCGTGGACTCGGGCCAGGCTCTGGAGTGCCGCGGCCCGCAGCCGGGGCCCGGTGGCGAGGTCGAGTGCCTCCTGCGCTGCCTCCAGAACGGTCGGGTCGTCCTCGCCGACCAGTTCGTCCACGTACGCCATCAGGAGCCGGGACCGCACCGAAGGGGTCAGGTCGCGCTTCAGCAGGCGGCTCAGGCGGTCGACGATGGACCGGTCGACCGTGCCGTACATACGGGCCTGCCAGGTGGTCGGCTCCGTCCACGCGGTGAATGCGGCGATCATCAGGTCGTCGCGGCCCAGGGACTCCGCGTACTCCACAGCCTCACGGCGTGTCTCGCGGGCGGCTCCGACGGCTCCCGCCCGGATCTGCGCGCGCAGCAGCCTGCCGAGCAATTCGACGCGTTCGTCCGGTCCGGTCGAGTTGGTGACGGCGTCGGTGAGGAGGGCGGCGGCCACGTCGTGGGCGTAGCGGGCCTCGGCAAGCTCGGCGGCCTGGACGCAGTAGCCGACGGCCTTTGGTGAGCCGGCGCGCGCGTAGTGGTGGGCCAGCGCCGCGATGTCGTGGGTGCCTTCAAGAGCGGCGGCGATCCGGGCGTGCATGCGGGCTGTGCGGAGGCGGCTGAGGTCGGCGATGAGCGTGTCCCTGACGAGGGCATGGACGAAGCGGACGCGTCCGGGGGCGGGCTCGTTCAGCAGCCCGGCGATGATACCCGCGTCCAGCGCGTCCATCACGCCGTCCTCGTCGGTGTCGGCGGCCCTTACGAGGACGTCCACGGAGCTTTCCCGGCCTGCGACCGCGGCCAGCCGGAGAATGGACACGCCTCCCTCGGGCAGGCGCGCGAGCCGGCGGCGGAGGACGTCCCGTACGCCTTCGGGGACCTCGGAGAGGGCGACCAGCGCGCCTTCGCCATTCAGCAGCCGGGCGCTTTCGCGCACATAGAACGGATTGCCGCCGGTGCGTTCGGCGATCCCTGCGATGGTCTCCTCGTCGGCCGCGCATTCGGTCCGTACGAGCTCCGCGACGGCCTCGTCGTTCAGCCCCGGCAGCGCCAGGCGGAGGGGCGTGGCGCGCGCGAGGGAGGCCAGCGTTTCGGTGAGGTGCCCGATCTCGTCCGCGCGGTACGCGGCGACGACCAGGATCGGGGCCCGCAGGCCGAGGCCGCCGCCGAGCAGCTCCAGCGTGGCGGCGTCCGCCCAGTGCAGGTCGTCCAGCACGACGGCGACCGGGCGTTCCGCGGCGACCGCCGCGAGCCATTTCCACACGGCCTGGCGCAGGCGGAACCGTCCCGCGGTGGCGTCCGCGTTCACCGGCTCGGTGTCGGTGAGCAGCGGCGCGAGGCCGTCGGCGAACTCGCCCGGGGGCGTGGCCGCGGCAACGGCTCCCAGCGCCTCGGTCCAGGCCCACGCGGGCGGCGCGCTGTCGACCTCGGGGCAGTGGCCGACGGCGACCAGCCATCCGTCACGTTCAAGCCGCCTGCCCAGGTGTTCCAGCAGCGTCGACTTGCCGAGCCCGGCCTCGCCGGTGACAAGGGCGATGCGGGCGCCGTCGGTGACGGCCTCGGCGGCGGCCGTGACCAGTGCCGACAGTTCCGCCTCGCGTCCGACGAACGGCGCCTCGGTGATCGGAGCCGGCCGCGGCAGCGGTGCGGTCGGCGGTGGCGGGGGCACGGTCTCGCGCAGGACGTCCGTGCGCTGGGTGAGGATCGCCGCCTCCAACGCCGTCAGGTCCGGGCCGGGGTCGAGCCCGAGCTCCTCGGCGAAGATGCCGCGGGCGCGGCGGAGCGTCGCCAGCGCGTCGGCTTGGCGGCCACTGCTCCACAGTGCCAGGGCGTGCAGCCGCCAGCCCTCCTCGCGCAGCGGCTCATCGCGGGTGAGCCGCTCGGCCTCGGGGACCACCGCGGCAGCGTCGCCGATTCGCAGACCCGCCGCGACGTGCAGCTCGGTGGCGACCAGGCGCAGCTCGTTCAGCCGGGCCGTCTCGGCGGCGGCCCACGGCTCGTCGGCGACCTCGGCGAACGCGGGTCCCTGCCACAGCCCCAACGCCTCGGCGAGCCGAGACCGGACGGCACGCGGGTCGGTGACCGCCCGGGCCTGGTCGAGCAGGTCCTCGAACCGCCACGCGTCCACCGACTCCGGCGGCAGCCGCAGCGCATAGCCGGGCGACGCGCTCACCAGCAGCCGGGCCGACGTGCGCGGCGGGCGCCCGGGCTCCAGCAGCCGACGCAGGTTGGACACATACGCCTGCAAGGACATCAGCGCCCGCGCGGGCGGCTCCCCGCGCCACAGATCCTCGATCATCCGATCGACCGGCACGACCTGCCCACGCGCCGCCACCAGCAACGCCAGCACGCCCCGCTGCCGCGGCCCGCCGAGCTGAACGGTCGCACCGTTCACCTCGGTCGCGAACGAGCCCAGCACCCGGATGAAAACCATGATTCGGACATCGTACGTGGACGGTTCCAAATCGGCTCCAAGTCCCCTCCAAATACCCGGGAGCAGCCTGAACGCATCGCCACCGATGAAGGGCAGGAACAGATGAGCGTCAACACCGTCCTTCGCCGCGAGTCACGGCTGCGGATGGAGCTCGTCGCGGCCGTCGCCCCGGGTGACACCGCTCGCGCCAAGGTGATCGCCGACCACTTCCGCATATACCGGCTGGGCCTGCACAACCATCACGAGGGCGAGGACGAGCTGCTGTGGCCGCCGCTGCTGTCCCGGGTCGATCTGGAGGCCGACATCGTCCTGCGCATGGAGGCACAGCACGAGCGCGTCGCGGCCACGCTGACCAGGCTGGACGCCGCGGTCCCGGCCTGGGAGGCCGCCGCCGGGGCGGACGAGCGCGCCACGTTCCTGTCCGCCCTTCCCGCTCCGGTGCGCGGCATCTGGCACATCATCGGCCGCTACCGCTACGCCCGCCACATCAGCCGCGTCCGCGCCGCCTGACCAGACCCCCTCGCAGGAGAAGAACGATGTCACTGAAGAAGATCAACACCGTCCTGGCCGCCGCCTTCATCCTCTTCATCCTCTGGTTCGGGACGGATTTCATCCTGAGCCCGGAGACGACGGCGCCGGGGTTCGGCCTGCCGAGCTGGCCGTCCGGCGACGGCGACGGCTTCCTGATCATCAAGGGAATCCGCGACGTCGTCTTGGCCCTGGTCCTGGGCATCCTGCTGGTGACGGGCCACCGCCGGGCGCTGGGCTGGGTGCTGCTGGTGGAGGCCCTCGCCGCGTACGGCGACATGACCACCGTGCTGGCCCACCACGGCTCCGTGGCCACCGCGCTCGGCGTCCACGGCCTGACCGCGACGCTGATGGTGGTCAACGGCCTGCTGATGATGCGCGAGACCCGCAAGGTCGCGGCCGCTCCGGCGACACCCGCCCCGCAGCCCGCCTGATCGTGCTGAGCGGCAACGGTCCCAGGGCGGTCGCCTACGGCATCCACGGCGCCACCGCCGCGGTGATGCCGGCGATCAGCGCGCTCCTGCGGTCCGGCGGCCGAAGCTCTTCGACGCGTTCCGCCATCCAGCAGCCGGTCGAGCCGGGCCAGAACAGCACGGTGTTCCTCCGCATTTGTGAGAGCTCGAAAAAGGAGACGACGATGACGATCAACGATCTGCGCGGTGTCCTCAAGGGGCGCGTGCTCCTGCCCGATGACGACGGCTTCGAACAGGCGGCCACCGCGTGGAACCTGACCGTCAGGCAGCCCGTGGCGGCCGTGGCGGAGGCCGCGGATGCCGATGACGTGGCGGCGCTCGTGCGTTACGCGCGGCGGGCGGGGATGACGGTGACCGCGCAGCCGAGCGGGCATGGCGCCTCGGGTGATGTGGAAGGCCTGATCCTGCTGCGTACCGGCCTGCTGAACGAGGTGGAGGTACGCGCGCAGGAGCGCGTGGCCCGGGTGGGCGCGGGCGTGAAGTGGGGGCAGGTGCTGGCGGCGGCCGGTCCGCTGGGCCTGACCGGCCTGTCCGGCAGCGCGCCGGGGGTCAGCGTGACCGGCTACACGCTGGGCGGTGGGGTCGGCTGGTTCAGCCGCAAGTATGGCTTCGCCTCCGACAGCGTGCGGGCCATCGACATCGTGGACGCCGATGGTGAGCCGGGCCGGGTGACCGCCGAGTCCGATCCCGAGCTGTTCTGGGCGCTGCGCGGCGGTGGCGGGGACTTCGCGGTGGTTACCGCCCTCGAACTCGAGCTGTATCCCGCGCCAGTCCTGTACGGCGGGCGCGTGATCTGGCCGGAGCACCGGACCAGGGAGGTGTACGACGCGTTCCTGGAGCTCACCGCCGAGGCGCCGCGTGAGCTCAGTGTCTGGATCAACCGGCTCCAGCCACCCGGCGCGCCGCCGATGGTCACGCTGGATCTGGCCTACCTGGGTGAGGCGGCTCAGGGGGAGGACCTGCTGGTGCGCCTCGACAAGATCGAGGGCGCGATCTCCGACAGCCGCGGCGTCGTCCCGATTGCCGACCTGGGCGGCATCGCCGCCGAGCCCACCGATCCGGCCCCATCCATCGCTCGTGCGGAGCTGCTCACCGGCCTGGACGCGGACGCGGTGGAGCTCCTGCTGGCCAAGCCGGTCGAACCGCTCATCAACCTGCAGATCAGGCACCTGGGCGGGGCGCTCGCCGAGCCGGGCGGCGGGGCCGGTGCGAGCGGCGCGGTGGCTGAGCCGTACCTGCTCGGCCTGCTGGGGCTCGGCCTGCCGCACGCGGCCGATGCGACGCGCGCCAGGCAGGCCGAGGTCGTGGCCGACCTGGAGGCCTATGTCAGCGGCCGCAAGCCGTACACCCTGCTGTCCCCCGGGGACACGGCGGAGAAGTCCTTCTCCGGCAGCGCGCTCGCGCGGCTGCGGGAGATCAAGCGGGCCCGTGACCCGTACAACGTGTTCCGCGCGAACTACCCGGTGCTCGGATAGATCAGTTCCCAGCAGGTCACGGCTCCTCCGCCCACCGGGGCGGCGGGGCCGCACCACACTCGCGTGACAGATGTCGCCGCGAGCACTGTGAAGGACTCGCGCAATGAGGGGTTTCCGGTGCACCGTGGTGATCAGCGGATCCGCCGGCACATCGGTGACCTCCCGTTCCACCAACAGCGCAGCCGGCAACGTCACCGCGGACGCCTGCGAACTGCGCGCACGGCGCCGCAGCTGCGACGGCGACTCGACCGCAGCCCGTGCCCGCCAGGACGAAAGTCGTTCAGGTCTCCTTGTCGGTGAGCCGGCGAGTGCCGCTCAGTTACCTGAGATGCGAGGTGTACGGCTCAGTCCGGAGTCATGAGACACCGCTATTGTCCGCGGTCGGCGGCCCGGTCAACGCCCTTGTGCACCCGCACCGTGCGGTCGATGAGCTCGCGCAGCGCGCTCTCGTCGACGTCGTCGAGCCGTTTCAGGTAGAGGCATCCCTTTCCGGTCTTGTGCGGACCGAGCCGGGCGAGCACGGACGCGTGCCGCTCCTCGAACCCACCCACCAAATAGACGACGAGATGCTGCTTGCGCGGTGAGAAGCCCGCCAAGGGCCAGTCACCCGTGCGCCCACTCGCGTAGGTGTAGCGGTAGCTGCCGAAGCCGACGATGCTGGGGCCCCACATCACCGCCGGCTCACCGGTCACCTCGCACAGAATCGTGCCGAGGCGCTCCGCGTCGGCCCGCCGGCGTTCGTCAGAGACTGCGGCCAGGAAATCGTCCACGCTGGCGTCGGTCGGGACTGTCACCGGCTGTTTTGAGGTCGCCATGGCGTCATGTTCCCACGCCGGTGCGACAAATGGCGGTGGGCACAGTGGGACCCCCGATCCCGGCCGTCGCGAACCCCAGTACCACGGGCGTGCCCCCTGCTAGCAAGATCGCAAAGGGGGGGTCGGCTACGACCTCGGAGGCCCGTGATCAGCCGTGGGTATCCAGCCCTTTGCGATCGAGCGCTGCTCGGATCTGGCTGAGCCACTCTTGGCCCAGCCGGCGCCCGTTGGGGAGTTGGTCGCCTCGATCCCAGCGCCATGTTGTGATCATCGCCAGCACGAGGATCCGGCACTCGCGCAGCAAGTCTTGATCGACACCCGGATAGTGCTCGCTGACTTCTTCGGGTGCATGGGCGAGGTCGAATTCGACAGGCCCACGGCAGCACGTCTCGAAGTCTATGAACAGGAGCCCGTTCTTCGTGGTGAGCACGTTGCCCGGGTGCGGCTCGCCGTGCAGCAGCTGATCGACGCCGCCGCGCTCGCCGATCACTCGTCTCAGGCTTCGTAACGTGTCGCCGAGCAGTTCCCGGTCCGCGTCGGCGAGCGCCGGAGTTTGGTCGCGGTTCGCCAGGAGTTGTTGCGCCTGCTCGACTCGATCCGTGAAATGCGGCGTCGGGACATCGAGTTCGCGCATGCCGGTATGCAGCCGTTGGAGCGCATTTGCGTAGTCGGCTGGTGAGATCTCTTGAGGTGTCACGGGCTCGTAGTAGGTCCACAGCGTGACGGCGAAGCCATCACGCTCATAGACGCGTGGCTCCACCCGAGGCTCGAGAGCAGCCACAGGGCACCCGGAGTCGGCGAGCCGCTGAGCAAGCTCGACTTCGAACTGTGCGACCTGATGCGCTACAGGCGCCACCCGGGCCAGGACGTCACAAGGCAGCAGACGCAGAGTGAGCTTGTTCGAGTCATGAAGCACGATCGCGTCGTCGGCCGTCAGGCCGAGTGAGGAGGCGGTCGACATGGCCGCGGCCACCGCACGCGGGACCTCTGACGCCTGCATCGTCGCCTGGTGTCCTCTCCCTTGAGCGCTGCCGTACTCTCCAAAGCGGTGCAACCTGCGCACCATACCAAGTTGTCGATAGAGCCGCGGTGGCGCGAAGTCCGGCTGCGCCCGGCCTGGCCGACCGGACGGGCGCTCGCGTGCTTGCCGAGATCGATCCGGTGCGCAGTTGGGGGATGGCCGGTTCCAGATCGCCCGCGGTGGTGGTCAGTGTGCGCGGTCGGTCCCGTTGCGCTGCGCCAGGCGGGTCGGGGCGCGCTTGTCCGGGGCGGAGCCGATCACGATCAGGGCCTGGTAGATGGTCTTGGCGCTTGCCGGATGTGCTCGCTCGCCTCGGGGGTTCTGAGTACTTCCAGTACCTCTGACAGGGCAGACCAGTCCAGGTCACGTCAGGTCACGTCCTTTCTGACGACGCGCAGAACCCCGAGCCCGCCGGGGATGACGATCCAGGCCGGCACCGACGTGACCAGGCGGGCGGCGGCTTCCCACGTCCAAGTCCCGCCCCGCCCGGCAGGCCGCCGTGGTCGCGGCGCAGGCGCAGTGGGTGGAACAGGCCAAGCTGGAGGAGCGGCTCAAGATCGCCCAGGAGATGCACGACGTGCTGGCGCACCGGATCTCGCTGCTGGCGCTGCTGGCGGGCGGGCTGGCGTACCGCGAGAACCTGTCTCCCGAGCAGACCTGCGAGGCCGCGCTGGCCATCCAGGAGAACGCGCACCAGTCGCTCAACGAGCTGCGCGCCGTACTCGGCACGCTGCGGCGCGAGGACGGCCTCGCGCCTCCGCAGCCGACGCTGGCGCACCTGGATGCCCTGTTCGACGAGGTACGGGCCGCCGGGCAGCGGGTCGAGGTGGACGACGCCATCTCCTGCCGCGACGCGTTGCCGGCGCAGACGGGGCGGCACGCGTACCGGATCGTGCAGGAGGCGCTCACGAACGCGCGCAAGCACGCGCCGGGCAGCCCCGTGCCGGCCGAGCTGGGCGGACGGCCCGGCGAGGGCCTGCGGATCCGGGTGAGCAACGCGGCCCCGCCCGGCGGTCCCACGGGGCCCGGGGGCGGCTGGGCCTGGTGGGGCTGGCGGAACGGACCCGGATGGCCGGTGGCACGCTCACGCATGCCGTACGAGATGGGCGATTTATCCTGGACGCCCGGTTGCCGTGGGAGGCTTGAACCCGTGATCAGAGTGGTGATCGTGGACGACGACCCGATGGTGCGCACGGGGCTGCGCCTCATCCTGGGCGGCGAGCCCGATCTCGACCTGGCCGGCGAGGCCGGGGACGGCAAGCAGGCCATGGACGTGATCCGCGACCTGCGGCCCGACGTCGTGCTGATGGACATCCGCATGCCGGAGCAGGACGGCCTCGTGGCGCGGGGTGAGCCGGTGTTGTCGCCGAGCGTGGCGCGCCAGGTCATCGCCGCCGCCACCGGCGGCCACAAGCCGCGCCGGCCGCGGGCGCCGGCGGAGCTGGCCGTGCTCACCGAGCGGGAGCGGGAGGTCGCGATCGAGGTGGCAAGAGGCGCCTCGAACGCCGAGATCGCCGCGAGCCTGTCGGTCAGCGTGGCGACCGTGAAGGCCAACATCACCCGCATCTTCGCCAAACTCGGCACCGACAACCGGGTCCACGTCGCCATGAAGGTTCGCGACGCCGGCCTCCTCTGACGCTGACACGCCCCGCATGACGCCGGCACGGCGGTGACGCTTTCGGCCGCCGCCCGGATCCGGAGCTACGTCCCTCAATCGATGATGGCGGTGACCTCGGCCTCGATGAGAATGCCGGGCTCGAAGAGGACGTCGACCCCGATCAGCGCGAGCGGCGGCGTGGCGAGATCGAACTCGAGGGCCGCCTGTTCGATTCCCGCGTTGAAGGCGTCGTACATCTCTCTCTTCCAGCCTGCGGCATACCACGTGAAGCGGACGACGTCGTGGAATGTCGCTCCTGCCGCGTCGAGCGCCTTCGCGACGTTGCGGTAGACCTGGGCGACCTGTCCTGCGAGGTCGCCCGGTGCCACGAGCTCGCCGTTCTCGTCCCAGGCGACTTGTCCGGCGATGTGGACCTGCCTGCTGCCCGTCGCCACCGCGACGTGGTGGTAGATCGGGACTCGGACATGCTGGTCAGGGTTGATGAGCGAGACGGCCATGAGATTTCCCATCGGTCTTTTCGTTGCGTCGGGTGAGCGCAAAAGCGGACAACTTGGCTTCGTGGTCTCTTGCGGTTACTGAGAAACCATAGGAGAGTGTTCGCTGACGTGGAAGAACGAACTTTTCAGTGACTGGGGAACCAGATGGTGACCAAGCAGTTCATGGGCTCGTCCGATGAGGCGGATCTGAGGCGCGCGGACTCCCTGGCGCGGGAGATCTTCTCGGATGTCGCCAACAAGTGGGCGTTGCTGATCATCGAGGCGCTCGGCGAGCGCACCCTGCGCTTCAGCGAACTGCGGGACGAGGTCGAGGGCATCAGCCACAAGATGCTCACCCAGAACCTGCGCATGCTGGAGCGCAACGGCCTGGCCGAGCGAAAGGTGTACCCCACCGTGCCGCCGCGGGTGGAGTACACCCTCACCGAGCCGGGCCAGGCCCTGCGGGCGACGGTCGACCTGATCTGCGGCTGGACCCACCAGTACTTCGGCCACATCGAGGCCGCCCGCCGCGGCTTCGACGCGTAGGTTGGCGGCTGGCAGCCCGATCAACCGGATCAGGGGCGGAAAATACGTGATTAAGACGACGGGCCGAGCACGAGTGTGGGAGGGACGTAATGTTCCCCCGGAGTGCGGTCGTCGGCGAGAACGTTCGCGGCGGCGAGTTGTCCCATGGACCTGAGCTCGAGGTCAATTGTCGTCAGCCGCCGGACCCCTTGGTCGACGATGATTCCCTCCCAGTTGTCGACTCCGACAACTGCCAGATCCTGAGGTACGCGTAGACCCTTGGCCTCACAGACATCGAGTACGCCACGGGCGATGTGGTCATTACCGCAGAACACCGCGTCGACCTTCGCGCCGGACTCGAGCAATTCCTGCATGGCCTTGACTCCCGACCCCTCGCCCCAGGAGCCATAACGGGTCGGAGCGGCAGGGCGGAGCCCGGCCTCATTCAGCGCGTTGAGCATGCCGCGCTCCCGCAGGCCTACGGCGATACTCGACGGACTGCCGGTGAGGTGGGCGATATGTGTGCGCCCGCGTTCGATCAAATGGCGGGTGGCGAGAGCTCCCGCGCCCTCGTTGTCCGGCAGGAAGACGACGTCTTCGGGGTGGTCGGAGGCCGCGAAGGCGTATGTCACCGGCACGGTGAAATGGTGCGTGATCGACGGTGATCGGCGCTCGTGCCCGTCCCCGATGACGATGAGTCCGTCAATTTGGCGAGCCTGGAACTGGCGGATGCTTTCGGTTATCTCGCGATGGACGAGAACGTCTTCGTCGAAGACGAGGGCGGCTTGTTGGAGCCTGCCGAGTTGCAGGACCGCGCCTATGACCACGGGCCCGGAAAACGTACTGTCCGCGCGGTGGGTGAGCACGCCGACCGTGCGGCTGCGGCCCAGCGCGAAGGAACGCGCGAGCGCATTTGGCCTGAAGTCGAGGCGTTCGGCGACGGCGAGCACCCGCGCGCGCGTCGCCTCGGAAATCCGGTCCGTTCCGTTGAGCACTTTCGAGGCAGTCGAGAGCGACACTCCTGCAATCGCAGCCACATCACTCAGCCGAACACTGCCCTTGCGGTTGGACGGCACCGGCCGATTGTACCGAAGGCGCGTCAATGACCCGCTCCGGTTGGAGGCACGGGGGAGGCCGGGGGCGTCCCCGGGCGTGCGCGTCGTCCGGAAAGTGTGCCTTGACAGTGACCTTGGCCGCCGCTCACACTTCGGCCATTGCGAAATCGGTTTCGCAACCATGGTCAGGTCGCCGTCCAGCGAGGAGAGTGAGCATGTCGATTGGCCCCACCCCCGCCCGCCGATTGACAGGGAGTCCATTACGCCGAGCGGTCGTCTCCGGGCTGGTCGCGCTCGGTGTCGCCGTCGCGACACTCGTCGCACCGGCCACACCGGCCCAGGCCGCACCGGGCGACGTCGTACTCGGAGACTTCGAGAACGGCGTCACCCCTTGGTTCACGGCGACCAGCGGCAGCACGACCGCGTCGCTGACCGTGACCTCGGACGCGCCGGCGAGCGGCAGCGGCGCCGCCCGTCTCCAGGTGAACGCGCCCAGCGGGACCGCGGAGCTGGCACGCGGCATCCCCTCGATCGACGCTCGCTCGCTGACCTTCGCCCTGCGCAGCACCCAGCTGAAGGGCATCGTCGTCCGGATGATCGACAGCACCGGGCAGGCGCACCAGCAGACTCGCCCCCTCGCTCCCGGATCGCAGTGGCAGACCGTCACCGTGAGTGATTTCGCCCCGGCCGGCGCGGCGGAGTACATCCACTGGGGCGGTGCGAACGACGGCGTCTGGCACGGGCCGCTCAAGCACCTGTCGCTCCTGGTAGACGCGTTCCGCGTCGTCAACGGCCCGGCCGCGACGATCGACGTGGACGACGTGACCGTGCGGGGCCCCGCGCCCGACCTCGCGATCGTTCCGACGACGACCGGTAACGCGTTCACCACCGGGCAGCAGGTGTCGTTCGGCGTCCACACCGCGGCGAAGTCCCTGGAGTGGACCGTACGCGACGTCGACAACGCGGTGGTGACCTCCGGTGCGAAGGAGACCTCGCAGCTGGGGGGCACGCTGACGCTCGGCGAACTGCCCACGGGCTGGTACTCGGTCGACCTCGTGGCCGTGCAGCCGGACGGTCGCCGCGTCGCGGGCGGCACCGACGTGTCGGTGCTCCCTGCGTCCGACGCGCGCGAGGAGCGCATCGGAGTTGCGACGCATTACGGGCAGGCCTGGTCCACCGACACGATCCCGCTCATCGCCGACGCGGGAGCCGGTTTCGCCCGGGACGAGGCCTATTGGGCCCAGGCGGAGAAGGTCAAGGGCACGATCGACTTCCCCGCGAAGGTGGACGCGTACACCGCCGCGCTGTCGAGGAACAACCTCCAGTTCTTCGACATCCTCGCGTACGGCAACAGCCTCTACCACGAGGGCGAGGCGCCGGCCACGCAGGCCGGGCGGGACGCGTTCGCGAACTACGCCGACGTCTCGGTCGCCACGTTCGGGACGGACGACACCTTCTACGAGGTGTGGAACGAGTGGAATCTGCGCGACCGGACCGGGCCCGCCGGCGCGACCGCGGCGAACTACGCGGCGCTGCTGGCGACGACCGCCGACCGTGTGCGCGCGGCTCATCCCGGCGCGAAGCTGGCCGGCCCGGCGCTGGCCCCGATGGACGAATGGTCCAAGTGGGTGGACGACTTCATCGCCGCCGGCGGCCTCGACGACCTCGACGCGTTCACCACGCACCCTTACGACTTCGCCGCCGAGCCGGAGTCGTTCATGGATCACGTGGGGGTGATCCGGGCGAAACTCGACGCTGCCGGGCACCGCGACATGCCGATCTGGCTCAGCGAGCACGGATGGCACACCTCCGACACGCCGCTCGGAGCCGACGAGAAGTCGCAGGCCCGCAATCTGTCCCGTGCGGAACTGCTGGCCCTCGGCAAGGGGATCGGCAAGTACACCGTCTACGACTTCAAGGACGACGGCACCGACCCGAAGAACCCCGAGCACCGCTTCGGCATCATCCGCAACGAGAACGACCCCCGAGGCGCGTACACGCCGAAGCCGGCCTTCGTCGCGCAGGGCATCCTGACGCGCCAGACCGACGACCGCGAGGTCCGGCAGGTGCTGGCGCTCGGCAGCGGGCGCTACGGCGTGGAGTTCGGCGCCCGCCCCGGCGAGCCCGCCGCCACGCGCATGCAGGCCCTCTGGGCGCTGAAGCCGGAGACCTGGAGCATCAAGGCGGCGGGCGAGGTCAAGGTGACCGACCTCTACGGCGCCGAGGCGACGCTGCGGCCGGACGCCGACGGCCGGGTTCACGTCGCCGTGGGCAAGGACCCGGTGTATCTCACCGGAGAGGTGGGAGAGGTGTCCGCGCAGTCGCCGTACGCGCTCACGGTCGGCCAGGCCATCGAAGGGCTCGCGCCTGCCGCGAAGTGGACGGTCACCGCGGGGGACCGGGCGCTGGACGTGTCCCTGCGAACCGGCGCCGGCACGACGTCGGCGCAGGTGGCGAAGGGTGAGACCCGGTCGGTCGCCGTCACGCTGCCGCCGGCGGGCGTGGGCACGCGTACCTGGACCGCCGAGGTCCGCGAGGGCGATCGCACGGTCGGGCTTCTCGCGGCGACCGCCGACGTGGTGGCCCGGCTCGGGCTCACCGGTACGCACGCGCTCAACGCCACCGGGGCCGGCCTGCTGCGCCTCACCCTCGTGAACCGCGGCGCCGAACCTGTCAAGATCGACGGGATCGACTGGACCGTGGGCTCGTCGAGCGGCCGGGCGCTGCCCGGCACCACTGTCGCCGGCGACGACAGTGTCTCCGTCGACGTGCCGCTGTCCGAACTCGGTGCCTGGTCCGCCACCGCCACCGGTGACGCGACCGCCACCGCGCGCGGGACCCTCGTCGGCGCGGATCCGGTCGATGTGGCGTTCCGCCCGGTGCGGGTGGACGGCAAGCTCGACGATGCCGTAGCGGTCCTTCCTGCGCAGACGCTCGGTGCGGCCGAGCAGGTGATCAGCGGCTGGGCGGGCGATGAGGACCACAGCGGCCGTCTCTGGCTCACCCACGACACCGGGCGCCTGTACGTGACCGCCGTGATCACCGACAACGCGCACGCCCAGCCCGCTCGGGCCATGAACATCTGGCAGGGCGACAGCGTCCAGCTCGGTACGACGCCGGGATGGCCCGGCGAAGGCGCCGTACCGGTCAGCGAGATCGGCACGGCCCTCACCGGCGCCGGCCCGGTGGACCTCGCGCGCTGGTTGCCCGCGAACGCCACGACCGAGGGGCTCGCGTCGGCGGTGACGCGTGACGAAGCCGCGAAGACGACCACGTACGAGTTGTCCGTCCCGTTCGGCGCGATCGGCGTGAATCCCGGCAACGGGATCTTCTCGGCGACCGTCGCCGTCAACGAGAACGACGGCGCCGGCCGGCGCGGATGGAGCACGTGGGGCAAGGGCGTGGCGGAGTCGAAGGACCCCGCGAAGTTCCGGCCGTTGCGCCTGCTGGCAGCCCCCGCGGGCAACGTCAGGGTGAAGGCCACGGCGCTGTCGTCCTGCCTGTCGTCCCCGCCGCGCCTCACGGTCGTGGCGGTGAACCAGGAGAAGGTGCCGGTCGACCTCCGCCTCGTGACGCCGCTCGGCGAGAAGGCGTACCCGCGGGTCGCGCCGGGCCGTGCGGTCCTGCACACGTTCTCCGGCACGGGCAAGGAACTGGCCGGCGGCACCGCGGTGGTCTCCGCGTCGTACCTGGACGCCGGCGGGAACTTCGCCTATCAGGACCGTGAGCTCGACTACCGGCGAGTCACCTGCCGCGTCTGAACGCCTGGCAGGGCCGTTCCGGGTTCGCCCCAGAAAGGCGAACCCGGGATGGCGCGCGCCCTGAAAACCGCGAATTCGGCGGCCGATACGGGATAACGCGGTGATTGACACGCTCCGCGATCTTATGGTCTGCTACGAAAGCGGTTTCGCAACTGACTTTGCTGAGATCTTTAGGACTGCTCTTGACTGATTCCGCCTCGCCCGTGAAGCCCGCGCGCGTGCTGGTCACCGGTGCGGACGGCACCATCGGCCGGCCGGTCGTGGAGGCACTGCTGAGTGCGGGCATCTCCGTGACGGCACTCTCGACCGCATGGTCAGGGCCGTCGCGGGCCGACCGGGTGTTCACCGGTGACGCCGCCGACGAGACTCTGGTCCGGCAGGCGCTCGAGGACGTGGACGCCGTCGTGCACCTCGCCGCCATACCGCACCCCGGCCTGGGGACCGCGCGTGAGGTGTTCGTGGGCAACACCTCGGCCACCTTCACCGTGCTGAACGTCGCCGGCGAGGTCGGCGTGCGCCGCGCCGTCATCGCGAGCTCGATCAACGCGTTCGGCGTTCCCTTCAACCGGCACGATCTCACTCCCGCCTACTACCCGCTCGACGAGTTGTCGCCGGTCGCGCATGACGACGCGTACTCGCTGTCCAAGTGGGTCGATGAGCAGACCGGGGCCTGGGCGCACAGCCGCTGGGGGATCACGGTGGTGGCGCTGCGCTTCCCGCTGGTGAGGGATCTTCCCGAACTGCGGGAGGTCGCCGCGCGGTTGAGCCGGAACCCGGTCGAGCAGGCGCGTCTCGCCCGGGAAGGATGGGCGTACCTGGCGATGGCCGACGCGTTGGACGCGGTGCTGCGCGGGCTGACGCACCCGATCTCCGGGATGCACACCTTGCTCCTGGCGGCGGAGGACACCATCGTGGGGGAGCCGACGGACCTCCTGCTCGATCGCTTCGTCCCCACGAGCGAACGCCGCCGCGACTTCCCGGGCCGCACCGCCCCCATCGACACCACTGCCGCCCGCCGCGTCCTCGGATGGGTGCCGCGGCACCGGCTCGGCGACCCGAGCGGCCCGATCAACGCGACCTTCCAGGAGACGCCGGCATGAGCGACGACACGACGGCATTCGCACAGCCGTGGGACGCGCCCGACGACGTGCGCATAACGGGCGTCCGGGCGATCGCCACCGCCCCCGAGGGCATCCCGCTGCTGGTCGTGAAGGTGACCACCAGCGACGACGGCCTTTACGGGCTCGGCTGCGCCACGTACACGCAGCGGTGGCGCGCGGTCGCCTCGTACGTCGAGGATCATCTCGCCAGGCTCGTCGTCGGGCGATACCCCGGTGACATCGAAGACCTGGTGCGGCTGGCCCGCTTCTCCGGTTACTGGCGTGAGGGGCCGGTGGGCAACAACGCGATCTCCGGGCTCGACCAGGCGTTGTGGGACATCGCCGGCAAGCGGGCAGGGAGACCCGTTCACGAGCTGCTGGGAGGCAAGGTACGCGCCGCCGCCGACACGTACCTGCACGCGGGCGGGTCGTCGATCGAGGAGACCCTCGACCAGGCCGAACGCCTCCGCGAAGCCGGGCTGCGGCACATCCGGCTCCAGGTCGGCCAGTCGGGGCGTGGCACCTACGGCGCTCCTCCGACGGCTGAGGTCACCGAGGCGTCCGCGCCGTACCCGGGCGGGTGGCGCGTGCCGGAGTACCTGCGGCGTACGCGGGAGCTGTTCGCCGCCGCCCGTGAGCGCTTCGGCGAGGAGATCGAGCTGCTCCACGACGTGCACTCCCGGCTGACCCCGAAGCAGGCGGTCGTTCTCGCCCGCGCGCTCGAGCCTTATCGGCTCTTCTTCCTCGAGGACGTCATCGCCCCCGAGCATTGGGATCGCCTGCCGGAGGTGCGTGCCGCCTCGCCCGTGCCGATCGCGGTCGGCGAGCTGACGACGTCGGTGACGGACGCCGCACGCCTGGTCCTCGGGGGCGGCGTGGACTTCATCCGCTCGCATGTGTCGGACATCGGCGGGCTGACCGCCGCGCGCAAGATCGCCGCAGCCGCCGAGCTCGTCGGCGTCCGTACGGCCTGGCACGGTCCAGGCGACACCTCGCCGATCGGCGCCGCCGCCAACGTCGCGCTCGACGTGACGAGCCCGGCCTTCGGCATCCAGGAAGGGCACGTGTACGGCGAACCCGTGCACGAAGTGTTCCCAGGTACCTTGCGCATCCAGAACGGCTGGTTGCGCCCGAACGAAGCTCCCGGCTGGGGCATCGATCTCGACGAGTCCGCCGCCGCCCGCCACCCCGCGGGGCTGTCGGGACACGATGCCTGGGCTGCCCGCGTCCGAGGCCTGGACGGAGGACTCATCGCCCCCTGACCGCAGACCGCGACAACACCAGCACAAAGTACTGAGGAGACCCATGCCCCCCACAGATGTCCGGAAATTTGCTGCCGCCCTCAGTGCCAGTGCTGCGGCGTTCGCTCTCACTACGGGCTGTGGCGCCGAGAGCCCGTCGCAGCCCGGCTCCGTTTCCATCACCGTCGCCGGTCAGCCCACGCAGGAAAACCCCGATCAGCTCAAGGCGTTCAAGCGCAAGATCACCGACTTCACCAAGGCCAACCCCGGCATCACGGTCACCGGTGACGAGTCCTCGTTCGACGTGAACACCTTCCAGGCGCTGGTCGCGGGCGGGAAACTGCCCACGGTGTTCTACGTGCCCTTCACGGAGATGCAGGGGATCATCGCCCGGCAGCAGGCCGCGGACATCACCGGCCACGTCGGCGCGGACGCCGCCGTCAAGCGGGTCAACCCGTCGATCCTGAAGGTCGCCACGAGCCCGGACAGCCGTATCTACGGCGTTCCCGTCCAGGCCTACAGCATGGGGCTGCTGTACAACCGCGCCCTGTTCACCAAGGCCGGGCTCGACCCCGACGCGCCGCCGAAGACCTGGGACGAGGTGCGGGCCGCCGCGAAGGCCATCCATGCCAAGACCGGCGCGCAGGGCTTCGGCGCCATGACCAAGGACAACACCGGAGGCTGGGTGCTCACGACCATGAGCTACGCCTTCGGGAGCAAGATCCAGTCGGACGACGGCAAGCAGGCCAACGTCAACAACAACGCCACCCGCGCCGCGCTGGAGTTCTACCGCTCCCTGCGCTGGGACGACGACACCTTCGGGTCCGACTTCCTCATCGGGTACAAGGACATCACGAACGCCCTGGCCAGCGGCAAGGTCGGCATGATCGTGCAGGGCGCGGACACGTACACCCCGGTCGTTCAGTCTCTCGGGATGAAGCCGGACGACTTCGGCCTCGCCCCGATGCCGCAGGCGCCCGGGGGCCTCGGCACTCTGGGCGGCGGGTCCGTGGCCATCATCAATCCGCGGGCCTCGGCGGAGGAGATCAAGGCCGCGCTCAAGTGGATCGAGTTCGCCGAGTTCAACAAGTACAACAACGAACAGGCGGCCGTCACGGGCGCCAAGGCCGCCTCTGCCGACAAGCTGCCGGTGGGCGCACCGGTGCTCCCGCTCTTCGACCAGGCCACCACCGACCGGTATCTGACGTGGGTGAAGGATTACGTCAACGTGCCGCGCGAGCACTTTGCGGCGTACTTCGACTCGGCCAAGACGCTGCCGCTCGTGCCCGAACCGGCGGCGAAGGCGCAGGAGACGTACGGAATCCTCGACAACGTCGTGCAGGCGGTGCTGACCCGACGGGACGCCGACATCACCGCCCTGCTCGATGACGCTCAGAAGAAGGTCCAGTCCGCGATCGACGCGGGCTGAACCGTCGCCTCCCGTCGCGCCGGCCTCTCTCCGGCCGGTGCGACGGGGGCGACAGTGCAGAAAGGCGCCTCCGGAACGATGACGGACGCAACCATTCCCCCGACGACAGAGCGTTCGCGCGGTGTCGTGCGCTGGGTCCGCCGCGGCGGACTCTCGACATTGATCTTCTTCATCCCCCTTCTCGCGTCATTCGGGCTGTTCTCCTGGTGGCCGATTCTCCGCTCCCTGCTGCTCAGCCTGCAGCGCACGAACTTCCTCACCTCCGAGTGGGTCGGGCTCGACAACTTCGCCCGCGTCCTGAAGGACCCTCTTCTGCTGACGGCGACCTGGAACACCCTGTGGTTCTCGATCCTGGCCTTCGTGATCGGGTTCCCGGTCCCGGTGCTTCTGGCGGTGTTCATCGGCGAGTTGCGGCGCATGCGGAGGATCGCGTCCGCCCTCGTCTACCTGCCGGTGATCTTCCCGCCGGTCGTCGCCGTGCTGCTGTGGAAGGCGTTCTTCGACCCCAGCCCCAAGGGGGTGTTCAACACCGTCCTGGGCTGGTTCGGCCTCGGCCCTGTCCCCTGGCTGAACGACGGCGATCTGGCCATGCCGTCGATCGTGCTGCAGGCGACGTGGGCGTCGTTCGGCACCGCCACGATCATCTACCTGGCGACGCTGATGAGCATCCAGACCGAGTTGTACGACGCCGCCGAGGCCGACGGAGCAGCGGTGTCGCGCCGGTTCTGGCACATCACCCTGCCCCAGATGCGCGGCGTCCTTCTGGTGATGTTCCTGCTCCAGGTCATCGGCACGTTCCAGGTCTTCACCGAGCCGTACATCATGACGAACGGCGGTCCGGAGAACCGCACAGTCACGATCTTGATGCTCATCTATCGTTATGCCTTCATCTCCGGCGACTACGGCCGAGCCACCGCGTTGAGCGTCCTGCTGGCAGTCGTCCTCTCGGCCCTGTCCGCCGTGTACCTCTGGGCGACCAGACGCTGGAGCACCTCATGACCACCGAAACCGGCACATCCGAACGCGGCATCCTCTCCTTCCTCGATCGTCGCAGACCTGTCGTCCGCGTCTCGGTCGCGGCGATCGGCACGCTCGTCATCGCCGGCCTCGTGATCCTCTGCGCGGGCCCGCTCTTCTGGCTCTTCAAGGCCGCCACGTCGACCACCACCGAGACGCTGTCGGCGCCGTTCTCCCTGTGGCCCGGCGGCATCCACTGGGACTCGTTCGTTCAGGTGTGGACACGCGTCGACTTCGGGCGATATTTCTGGAACACGCTCGCGCTCATGGCCGGGTCGCTGTTCCTGGGGCTCCTCGTCGCCACGACCGGCGGCTACGGTCTGGCGGTTCTCCGGCCGAAGTACGCCAAGGCCGTGTTCGCGGCGCTCCTCGCCACCCTGTTCATTCCCGGCGTGATCTCCCTTGTGGCGCTCTACCTGACCGTCATCGACATTCCGCTCGTCCATGTCAGCCTGCTGGGCTCGATGTGGGCGGTGTGGCTCCCGTCCTCGGCCAACGCCGTCAACGTGCTGCTCATGCAGCGATTCTTCGCCAACATCCCCCGGGAGCTCTTCAACGCGGCCCGCATCGACGGAGCTGGACCTTTCAGGATGTTCTTCTCCATCGTCCTGCCGATGTCACGCCCGATCCTCGGCGTCGTCAGCCTCCTCACGCTCGTCGGCTCCTACAAGGAGTTCCTCTGGCCACTGCTGGTCCTGCCGAACCCGCAGGACCAGCCGATCTCGGTCGCGCTGCCGAGGCTGCAGAGCTCCATCGACTTCTCGCAGTTCATGGCCGCGCTCTTCATCTCGGTCATCATCCCCGTCGGTCTCTTCCTCGCCCTCCAGCGCCAGTTCCTGCAGGCGGCAGGCAACGCCGGCGCGCTCAAGGGCTGAGCCGGCGCTCCGTCCGCACCCGCAGCAAGGACACCGATGCCCCACTTCGACCTGCCCATCGACCAGCTCCGCGCGTACCGGCCAGAGGTCCGGGTCCCCGCCGGCTTCGACACCTTCTGGCGGCAGACGCTCGCCGACGCCCGGAAGGCGGGCGGAGATCCGCACTTCACCCCGGCCACGACGCCGCTCGTCGGATGCCACGTCCTCGACGTGCGTTTCCCGGGGTTCGCCGGCGACCCGATCGCCGGCTGGCTGCTCCTGCCGCCCGGCGACGGGCCCCACCCCGCCGTCGTGCAGTTCCTGGGTTACGGGGCAGGCCGCGGACTGCCGCATGAGTATCTTCCATGGGTCGCCGCCGGATACGCGTGCTTCGTGATGGACTCGCGTGGCCAGGGCTCCACCTGGGGAGTCGGCGGGGCCACTCCCGACCCGCACGGGTCCGGACCGGCGGCGAACGGTGTCATGACCCGCGGCATCGAGGATCCCGGGACGTACTACTACCGGCGGCTGTTCACCGACGCCGTGCGTGCAGTCGATGCGGTGCGCCGGCACCCGTCCGTGGACGCCACCCGCGTGGCGGTGTCCGGCGGGAGCCAAGGAGGCGGCATCGCGCTCGCCGCCGCGGGCTTGACGGAGGACCTCGTGGGCGTATTCGTCGACGTGCCGTTCCTGTGCCATTTCGAGCGTGCCGTCGGTTTGACCGACCGCGAGCCGTACGCGGAGATCACGCGCTATCTCGCCGTGCACCGCGAGAGCGCCGAGCGGGTCTTCGACACGCTCTCGTATTTCGACGGCGTGAATCTGGCGGCCCAGGCCACCGCTCCCGCCCTGTTCTCGGTCGCGCTCATGGACCAGACCTGCCCTCCGTCGACGGTTTTCGCCGCGTTCAACGCCTACGCGGGCCCCAAGGAGATCACTGTGTACTCGTTCAACGGCCACGAAGGCGGAGCCGCCGGCCAATGGCCGCGGCAGGTCGCCCTCCTGACGGGGACGGCACAGGCATGAGCGCGCGCTTCGGGGTCAACTACCTGCCACGGGAGAACTGGTGGTACGCCTGGGCAGAGGACGATGACGACGCGTTCGCGGAGGATCTCCACCAGATCGCCTCGCTCGGGTTCGACCATGTGCGCGTGCAGTGCCTGTGGCCGCTCTTCCAGCCCAACCCGTCCTGGGTGTCGCCGCGCGCGCTGCGCGGCCTCGTCCGCCTGCTCGACCGTGCGGCGGAGAGCGGGCTCGACGTCTGCGTGACCGTGCTGAACGGCTGGCTGAGCGGCTTCGACTTCCGGCCGTCCTGGCTGAAGGACGTCGATCCCTTCACCGACGCCGCGGCCGTCAGCGCCGCCGAACTGCTCGTCGGCGCCGTCTCGCGAGCGGTCGAAGGCCACCCGGCGCTCTGGTGCGTCGACGTCGCGAACGAGCCCAACGTCCTCATGCGCCATCTCAAGCCAGGCGAAGGCGAGGCCTGGGCCGCGAGGATGCTCCACGCCGCGCGTGCGGCCTCCGTACCGGTCACCGTGGGAGTCGACCATGTGCCGTGGATGAGCGATGACGCCCCGATCGGGCGGGAGTTCGTGGCCGGCGCGTGCGATCTCGTCCCGGTGCACGCGTGGCCGTTCTTCACCGGTGCGCTGGCCCGGGTCGGGGAGGAGCGCGCCTGGGCCGTCCCCGACTATCTCGCGCAGGTCGCCCGCGCGACTCCCGGCGCCGCGGGCAAGCCGGTGTGGATCCAGGAGCTGGGGGTTTCCCCGCTCTGGCTCACGGACGTGGCCGTGGCGGACTTCGCCGAGCGGATGCTGCGGCGTGCCGCCGCGATCCCCGGACTGGGCGCCGTCACCTGGTGGGCGTCCCACGACATCAGCCGCCGCTTCATCGGCTTCGACGAGCTCGAGTACGGCCTGGGCCTCATAGACGCCGAAGGACGGATGAAACCGATCGGATCACGGGTGGCCGAGGTGGTCGCGGAACTGCGTGACCGGCCACGCGGACCGGCGGCAGCGGAGCCGACGATCGTCCTGCCCGCTGGACGGGCGCCTGACATCGATTTCGCCGAAGGCTGGTTCGCGCGCATGGAGGCGACCGTCGGACCCGCAATCGTTCATGAAAGGGGCATGTGATGAGCGAGCGTACGCTTCACCCGGACCTTCTGGTCGTCGGAGGAGGGCTCGGGGGAGTCGCCGCCGCATTGACGGCGGCGCGCCTCGGCATCCGGGTGGTGCTCGCCGAGCGGTCGGATTGGCTCGGCGGCCAGCTGACCACGCAGGCGGTTCCGCCGGACGAGCACCGGTGGATCGAGACCGAGCTCGGCTCGACCTCGTACCGCGAGCTCCGCGAGACCGTCCGCGCCCACTATCGCCGCCTCTATCCGCTTGCGCCGGACGCGGCCGCGGACCCGCAGCTGAATCCGGGTCGGGGCAACGTCTCGCGGCTCTGTCACGAACCGAGGGTGGGCGCGCTGGCGATCGAGGAGCTGCTGTCTCCGCACCTCGCCTCGGGGGCGATCACCGTGCTGCGGGAACACGACGTGGTGAACGTGGACCGCCGCGACCGGCAGATCGCCAACGTACGGCTGCGCAGCCGGGAAGGCGACCTCGTCGAGGTGACCGCCCGCCTCGTGGCCGACGCCACCGAAGAAGGCGACCTCCTGGAGCAGGCCGGCATGTTCTTCACGATCGGGGCGGAGTCGCGCGACGACACCGGCGAACTCCACGCACCGCCGGAGCCGGATCCACGGGATCAGCAGGCGGTCACCTGGTGCGTGGCACTCGAATATCGCGACGGCGAAGACCACACCATCGACAGACCCGGCGACTATGAGCACTGGCGCGACACCGTAGACTCCCGCTGGCCCGGCCCGCAGCTGTCCTGGAAGGACATCGTGCCTGATACGGGTGCGGTGCGGTGGCGGCCGCTGTTCGCCCACTCGCCCGAGCAGGCCGTCCACACAGGCGCCGACGACCTGTGGCACTACCGCCGGATCCTGTCGCGGCAGAACCTCGACCCGAGCTTTCCCGGTGGCGAGATCACGCTGGTGAACTGGCCGCAGATCGACTACTGGGAGCGTCCGCTGCTCGGCGTGAGCGCGGAGGAGCGCGAGCAGGCGCTGGCGGAGGCGCGCTCCCTCACCCGTAGCTTCGTCCACTGGATGCAGACCGAGGCCCCTCGCCACGACGGTGGCACCGGCTATCCCGAACTGCGGCCCAGGGGCGATGTCACGGGTACCTCGGATGGCCTGGCGAAGGAGGTGTACATTCGCGAATCACGCCGGATCCGTCCCCTGCTCCGGGTGACCGAGGCGCACATCGGGGTGGAGATGCGGGGGCCCGGCGAGGGGAGCGCCCTTTTCGAGGACAGCGTCGGCATCGGCCACTACCGCATCGACCTGCATCCCAGCACCTCCGGCCGAGGCTATGTCGACATCGACTGCTTCCCGTTCCAGATTCCGCTCGGAGCCCTCATCCCGGTCGACGTCGACAACCTCGTCGCCGCGAACAAGAACATCGGCACCACCCATGTCGCCAACGGCGCGTACCGGCTGCATCCGGTCGAATGGTCCATCGGCGAGGCGGTCGGCGCTCTGGCGGCCCAGGTCGCCGAGACGGCCCAGACACCGGCGCAGCTCCGGGCCGATCCGGCGAGCCTCCGCCGCCTGCAGCGACGTCTTCGTGATGACCTCGGTGTCACTCTCGAGTGGCCCGACGACATCCGCACCGGTCGGTCCGCGAGCTGAGTTCCCCCGGCATGGGAGCCGGCCGTTTCTCACCCGGATTCGTGGGGGCTCCAGGCGATGATCTGGCCCCTTTCGGTGATGCGTTTCCGAAGCTGCTCGGGGTCGATGTCCTGAACGGCAACCTGGTTCCGGATCGACAACGTCGCCGCGACGGCAGCCGACTCCGCGAGTACGCAGAAGACCGGTTCCATGCGGGTGGCCGCGTACGCGATGTGCGTCGCCGACAGGCAGACGGGCACGAGCAGATTCGCGCAGTCGCTCTTGTGCGGCGTGATGACCCGGTAAGGAATGGGGTATGGCCGGCCCGTTCCCATGTGTCCGCCGATGAACATGTCACCCTCGGTCGCCACCCCGAGGCGCCCTGTTGCGGAATCGCGTTGAGCGATGCGCCGGGCCGGGTACACGTCCACGCCGAAGAGGGCGAGCCCGATGGCATCGGCGGGATCGCCCTGGTTCAACACATCCGCGTGGGTAAGGGTGTATCGGCCCTTGAGGCGCCGGGATACCCGTACATAGAGCTGGTGCGGCCACCCGTCGGTCTCCGGGAAGACGCCGGCGTCCAAGCCGTACGCGGCCGTCTCTCGCCGGAACTCCTCGGGCACCTCAGGGTGGGTCGAGAGGAAGTGGTGCAGGCCGCGGAGATAGTCGATGTGGTGGCGCCAGATCCGCGACCGGACGTTCCAGTCGCCGTCCTGGTAGTCGTGGCTCACGCCGACGGGCGCATTCGTGACCAGGGAGGCGCGCTGGTAGTTGTATTCACCTGAATTGAGCCATCCGGGAAACACGGCTCGGAGTCTGTCCAGCTGGTCGCCGGTGCTCGTGCTCACGGACTTGATGTGCTCGACGTAGCGGCGGACCAACTCGAATGTGTCGGGTGAGTAGTCGTCCGGCGCGGTGATCTCAGCCCTGTGACGCTTGTCCGCCGTCAGATAGAAACGGAAGTTGTATGCCTGGGTGTAGCCGTCCGCCGAGCCGATCGGCAGTCCGTGGTCCTCGTCGATGAGCGGGATGAGCCCACTGGTGGGGTCGCCCGGTACGACGTAGGGGTCGATCGGCGTCCAGTTCGTGATGTGACCGACGCCGGCCGGTGCCTCGCCGAACGCCTGGCGTGATTCGCGTCCGGTTCGATAGGGAACCTCTGCGAGGGCCATCAGGTCGCCTTCGTAAGAAGCGTCGATGAAAATCGACGCCGAAATGCTGAAAGGCTCTTCCGATTCGGATGCCGGCGGCGGCACTCCCCATTTGCTCGGCGGTGAAGGCTCAAGCTGGACGGTGTCGATATGGTCGCCGTTTCGCGTCACCGAGCGGACGCGGTGCTCGAAGATCACCTTGATGCCGGCCTCGGCAAGCCACTCGTGGAACCCGCGCACGATGTCCGGGGGATGGTCCCCGAAGCGGAAGATAACGTCGTTCGTCAGTCCTCCGACAGCCTCGGGAAGGGGGCAGTCCTGGAGCGGTTTGATGCCCGAGCCCAGCATTCCTCCGAGGCGACGGCCTGGCTCGACGAGTATTACGGAGTTGCCCTCCTGGTGTGCCGTGATGGCGGCGACACAGCCTGCGGGCGTTCCCCCGTACACGCAGATATCGGCCCTCAGCGTCATCGATTCCGTCCTGTTCGAGATTGGTCCCCATATTTTTTCGGACTGCGCAGGACCACGGAATGGCGATTTTGATGGAGATCATGCACATTTTGATGAGAGGCCATGGGATGGGGCTTGACGGTTACCTTCTGGCACCTCGGCGGCCGCAGTTCAGTTTCGGTTCTGACACGTACGAGGGGTGGTGCATGCTGCTGGCGAGGAACGGAACGTTCTTCTATGAAGTCGAGGATGAAGCGGCGCACAGAACCAGAGCGGTGGGTGAGGCCGGGCTTCGGGGCGAGGCGTACTTCGGCGATGTCGTCATCAGCCCGCCGGGCAGCACGTTACGGCGGCAGATGAAAACGCCGACGTCGTTCTTCTTCGCGCGATTCCTGACCGCTCTGGAGCCGCCGATCGGCTGCAGTCGATTGCGCGACGTCGATCGCCTGCGCGCCGACCTCGCACTTCTCGAATCCGCGCAGTCCGCTTCCGATGAAGGCCATCAGAGGTTGGATGCGGAGATGGTCGCGGCGCATGTGGTCGACGACGTCCTCATCACCCTGCTTTGGGAGCGGACGCGGGGAGAGGTGCGGGAGGACGTCCTGGTGCGTAAGGCGATCGCCTTCATCCTGGAGTGCTTCACCTCGCCGGATCTTTCACTCGGCGACCTCGCGAGGACGCTGGGCGTCAGTTCTTCGCTGCTCTCGCGACGTTTCCGGGACGTTCGAGGTGTCACACCGGGCCAGTACCTTCGTGGCGTCAGGTTGCAGAAGGCACGGGAGCTGTTGACCGGGACCGACTTCACCCTGCAGACCATCGCCGAACGGTGCGGATATCGCAGCGCGTTCTACCTCAGCCGAGTCTTCAAAGCCACCACCGGTCAGTCGCCTTCGGAATATCGCGCGGGGAGCCCGTCCATCAGGTGATCGAGCGCGGGAACTCGCCGTGGCCGTGCGCCGGCACGATGGCGATCCAGCCGTTGACCTCGGCCACCCAGCGGGATCCGTCGAGCCCCTCGGTACAGAGGGTCGAGACCAGCAGGTCGTGCAGGCAGGTCGGTGACTGCATGGCCCTCTCCTGGATAGGTGGGTTACGGAGGGCTCTGTTCACCAGGAGGTTTCCATGAACGAATTCGCACCTGTGCCGGAGTTCGCGCGAGGACCGGAAATCCCTGATTCCGGTTATCTCGTCACGGAGCTGGGTGGCGGTGCCTACGGCATCACCAGCGGGATGGTGAACACCATGTTCCTGGTGACCAAGAAAGGCGTGGTCGTCGTGGACGCCCCGCTGGACCTGGGCGGAAACCTGCCGGCGGGGATCGAGGAGGTCACGCCGAAGCCGATCACCCACCTGATCTACAGCCACGCGCACGCCGACCACATCGGCTCCGCGCACCTGCTGGCCCGCGACGATCTGAAGATCATCGCCCACGACCGTACCGCCCAATTCATCAAGGAGGCGCACGACGGCAACCGGCCTCTGCCCACCGAAACCTTCGGCGGAACGAGAAGCGAGCTGGACATCGACGGAGAGCGGTTCGTCCTCGAGTACAAAGGAGACTGGCACCTGCCGGGCAATCTGTTCATCCACCTCCCGGAACATCGGATCCTGACGGCGATCGACAGTTTCACCGTCAAGAACGCGCCGTTCTTCCGTCTTCTCTTCACCCCTCACGTCCCCACGTATTTCGCCGCGATGGACCTCATGCTGGAATACGACTTCGAAACCGTCGTCTCGGGTCACATGGCCCTCTTCGGCACTCCTGAGGACGTCCAGACGCATCGCGAGTACATCCGCGACCTGCGCACCTCCGCCACCGAGGCGCTGCGCGAGGTGGACCTGAGGGAGGCCGCCGCCGCTGCCGGTGTGCCGGACGACAATCGGCAGGCCCGGCTCAAGGTCTGGATGGACGCGGTCGTCGCACGTGCGGCAGAGCTCATGCCGGCGTCGTGGGACAAGCGCCTCGGCGGGACCGACATCTTCCTCGCCGACAACCTCAACGCCGTCGCATGGAGCGCTTTCATGGACTGACCGGATGGCAGCTCGAAAACGAGTTCTCCCTGGATACGGCGGTTCAATAGGGTCACGTCATGACGCTTTTCGGTTCGGTCATCGACGTACGCCCCCTGTTCCCGCGCGAGCGGCAGGCCATGCTGGACCTGCTGCGAGCCCTGGACCCGGCGGACTGGGCCAAACCGACGATCTGTCCAGGCTGGGACGTGCACGACGTGGTCTGTCACGTCCTCAACGACTACATGCGGCGCCTGTCGGGCAGCCGCGACGGGTACGGGGGCGCCGTCTTCGCCGACGACGAGACGCTTCCCGCCTATCTCGCGCGGACCAACGACGAGTTCGTCCGGGCCGGCCGCCAGCTCAGCCCGCAACTGCTGATCGACCTGCTGGAGCACCTGGGGCCGCAGCTGGACGCCCTCTGGGCGGCACGCGACCTGCGGGCGCCCGCCGACCTGAACGTGTCCTGGGCCGCCACGGACCTCGACAGCCCCGCCTGGCTCGACATCGGCCGCGAATACACCGAGTTCTGGGTGCACCAGCAGCAGGTCCGCGACGCGGTTTCCCGGCCCGGGGCCACGCAGCCCGATCTCATGGCGCCGGTGCTGGACCTCTTCGCGCGCGCCCTGCCGCACACCCTGAGGACGTACGAACGCCCTGAGGGGACAGTGGCTCACCTGGAGGTGCTCGGGGCGGCCGGCGGGCAGTGGAGCGTGGCCTGGCAGGGCGGCCGGTGGCAGCCGGTGATGCCCGGCGACCGCCCGGCCGCGCGGGTCTCGATGGACCAGGACACCTTCTGGCGGCTGGCGACCAGAGGCATCAGCGTCGAGGGGGCCCGCGCACGCTCGAACCCGAGCGGCGACCCGGAGCTCACCGCGGCCATGACGACCTTGCTCGCCGTCGTCGCCTAAAACGACCGGACCGTGAGCGCGGCGCTTTTTGTGGACTCTTCCTGTCAATCCCGGCGCAGGCGCGCGAGCTGCCGGTCGTGCAGGCGGGTGAGGAGCAGGAGGGACGTGACGGCGCCGCGGGCCCGGCGGGTGGTGTCCGTGTGCACGGGCGCGTTCCTGCTCGCCGAGGCCGGGCTGCTCGACGGCCGGCGGGCCACGACCCATTGGGACGCCTGCGCCGAGTTCGCGGCGCCGCTCCCGCGCCCCGCAACCCGACCGTACGCCGGGCGCTCGACCTGGTCGCCGCGGACCTGTCCGCGGACCATCGCCTCGCCACGATGGCCGCCGGCCTCGCCGTCAGCGAGCGTCACCTGACCCGCCTGTTCCGGCGCGAGCTGGGGTCGACGCCGGCCCAGTTCGTGGAGCGGCTCCGGGTCGAAGCGGCGCAGGCCCGGCTGGAGTCCGGGGACGCCATCGTGCGGGAGATCGCCAAGGCGTGCGGCTTCGGCTCGCAGGAGACGATGCGCCAGGCGTTCCTGCGGGTGCTCGGTGTGGCGCCGTCGGCGTACCGGAATCGGTTCCGGCTGGCCGGCCACCGGCCCGCGGCGGATCCTCAGACCCAAGGCTGATCAGTACATCTTCGTGGTGGTGTGCTGGACGGCGGAGGGAGCCAGGCGGACGCCGTTGGCGGTGACCCGGTGGCCGCGGGTGTCGGTGACCCGTACGGAGAAGGGGCCCCGGCCCGCGCCGGACTCGGCGATCCAGTAGTTGTAGTCGGCCCTGGCCAGCTTGCGCCACGCGCCGCCGGCGGTCTTCACCTCGACCGAGGTGAGCGGGTTGCCGTGGTTGTTGACCAGCAGGGCCAGCCACCACTGCGACGACCCCTCCTTGACGCGGAAGGAGAGCGGTTTGCCGATCTTCGGGTTGGCGGCCGGCCTGTAGGTGACCCCGACCAGGCCCCTGCCGGGGTCCGCGACGCGGGCGAAGGCCTTGCGGCTGAGGTCGATGTGCCCGGCGGGGCACTCCGGGCACTGGTCGACGACCTTGACCTGCACGGAGCCCTTCGGCCCGGTGACGGTCAGGTAGCCGCCGCAGGCGGCCGCGGCGCGGTACTCGCCGCGGGAGAGCGCGACGTAGAGATCGCCGGCGGGAGGCGACGGATAGGAGCAGTTGCCGCCCCCGGAGCGGAGTTCGTAGAACGTCGCCTTACCGCTGGTCGCTTTCGCCGACGCGCGGGTGGCCGCGGTGCTCTCCTTGCTCCGGCCGGATTGGGCTAGGGCGGAGGCAGGGAGGAGCGAGGTCGCGGCGAGCGCGGCGGCGAGAACCGTGGGTAAGCGGCGCATCCAGGTTTTCCTCTCGTATGTGATGGATGCGACAGTAGCGAAATCGGTATATCTCGGTACGGTAAAGTTGCAGATCTTCCGTGATATGTCCGGAAAATAGCCGGTTATTGCCCTGGATGTTCAGGCAGCGGCAATCGACACTCGCGTCATGAAATCGATGACGAAAGCACTGCTCACCGGGTCGGCGCTGGCCTGCATCACGGTGGCGGGCACGACGGGCACGGCGCACGCGGCCACCGGACGGCTGACGTTGATCAGCGGGACCGCCGGCGTCAGTTTCAGCTACACGACCTGCCAGCACGGCCCCGCCCTGCGCCTACGGGCCGGCCGCGGGCAGCTGATGCGACTCGGCTGACGCCAGGTGGGCGCGGATGCTCTCGGCGTCCACCCCTGTCTCTTCGGTCCGGTCGATGCCGAGGACGGACATGATGGTCAGGGCCTCGCTCCAGTGGCGCCGGGCGTGGTCGGGCCGGCCGAGCGCGGCGTGGGCGTGGGCGAGGCCGTCGTGGGCGCGGGCCTGGTCGCTCGGCTGGTGAAGGTCCGAGGCGAGGTCCAGCGCCTGGCGGTGGCAGTCGAGCGCCTGGTCGGCCTGGCCGCGGGCATGCTGCAGCCGGCCCATGCCGTGGAGGGCCTCGAACTGCCAGTTGCTGTTGCCGATCTCGCAGGCCAGGCGCAGGGCCTGCTCGTAGCAGTCGTACGCCTCCTCGTACCGCCCCTGGAAGCGGTGCAGGTGGCCGAGGCCGTTGAGGCTGTCGAGCTCGCCGAGCCGGTGCCCGGTGCCGCGGGCCAGGCCCAGGGCCAGCGTGAAGTAGTCGGTGGCCGGGCCGTGCGCGCCCTGCCCGAGGTGGATGAAGCCGATGCCGAGCAGCGCCCGTAACTCGCCGGTGCGGTGACCGATCGAGCGGGCGATGACGAGCGCCCGCGCCAGCTCGTCGGCGCTCGTGTCGTACCATCCCATGATCCGGTGGACGTTGCCGGCGGCGATCAACGCGTCCAGCTCACCCGTACGGTGACCGATCGCCCGGGCGATGTCCAGCGCCTGCTCGAAGTGCTCGGCGGCCCGCGTGTACTCCCCCTGGAACCCGCGGACCATGCCGATGCCGTTGAGCGCCCGTAACTCGCCCGCTCGATGACCGATGGCGCAGGCGATGGCCAGGGCGCGGGAGGAGTCCTCCAGAGCCGCCTCGTACCGGCACCGCATCTGACGGATCTCGCCGAGTCCGAGGAGGGCCTCCAGCTCGCCCGTACGGTATTCGGCCGCCCGGGCCGCCGACAGCGCCCGCTCCAGGAGCGTCTCGGCCTCGGCATACCGGCCGCGGGTGCGCAGGCACCGGTGCAGGGTGGCCGACAGGTGCCGGACGTGTTCGGCGAAGCCTTGCTCGGCGGCCAGCTGCGCGAGGCTGAGCAGGTTGGACAGCTCGGCATCGAGCCACGCGGCGGCGTCGGCCACCGCGGGCGGCGCCACCTCGTCCGGCGCGATACGCGGGCGCATGTCCGCCTCGTAGGGATAGAGGAGGTCCATCGCCGCCGACGCCGCGCGGCTGTAGTGGTTCAGCAGCCGCGCCGAGGCGGCGCGCCGGTCGGACTCGGACTCTTCGCCGGCGGCCCGTTCGGCGGCGTGTGTCCTGATCAGGTCGTGGAATCGGTAGCGGCAGGGGATCGGCTCCTGCAGCAGGTGGACCTCCAGCAGCCGGTCCAGCAGCGTCGCGGCCCGCTTGACGGTGGTGGCCAGCAGCGCGGCGGCCGCGTCGGGCGCGAGGTCCATGCCGGGGTGCAACCCCAGCAGCCGGTACGCCCGCCGCTCGGCGGCGGTGAGCTCCTGGTAGGACAGGTCGAGCGCGGCGGTGACGCTGTGCTGCCCGGCGCGCAGCTCGCTCAGCGGGTGCTGGTGCTGCTCCAGCCGCTGTAACAGGTGCCGTACGCTCCAGGCCGGATGGGTCTTCAGCCGGGCCGCGGCCAGGCGGATGGCCAGCGGCAAGAGCCCGCACCGCCGTACCACCGCGGCCAGCACCTCGCGCGGCACCCCCGCGACCCGCTCCTCGCCGGCGGTGCCGGTGAACAGCGCGATCGCGTCCGCCAGCGGCAGAACGTCGACCGACACCATACGGGCGTCGTCCAGCCCGACCAGCCGCCGCCGGCTCGTCACCAGCACCAGGCAGCCGCCCGCCCCCGGCAGCAGGGGCCGCACCTGGGCCTCGTCGGCGGCGTTGTCCAGGACGATCAGCATCTTCCGGTCGGCCAGCACGCTGCGATAGAGCGCGGCCCGGTCGTCGAGGTGCTGCGGAATCGTCTCCCCGGGCACGCCCAGCACCTCCAGCACGCGGGCCAGCGCGTCGGCCGGGTCCGCCGCGGGCATGCCCCGCGTGTAGCCGTGCAGGTCGACGAACAGATCACCATCGGGAAAGCGCGGAGCCAGCTGATAGGCGGCGTGCACGGCCAGCGCGGTCTTGCCCACCCCCGCCATGCCGTCGATGGCGGTGACCACCACCGTGGCGGCGTCACCGACGTCGTCGAGAACGGCCAGCTCCCGTGCCCGGCCGATGAACGCCGCCGCGTCGGCGGGCAACTGCCGCGGTGTCGGCCGCGCGCTTTCTGATTGGCCGCTCGCGGCGCGCGTCAGAACGGACACCTCCGCCGCGTCCAGGCCCAGCGCCTCGGCGAGCGAGCGCACCGACGCGCTGCGCGGCCGCCGCAGCTCGTCCGCCTCCAACCGGCGAACCGTGCGGACGTTGAGCCCCGCCCGCGCCGCCACCTGCTCCTGGGTCAGCAGCGCCCGCTCACGCCAGCTCCGTAACAACGCGCCCAGGCCCGGCCCCCCGACCGGACGGCCCGCCTCGGCGCCGTCGCGTGCTCCTGACGGCATGAACCCATCTCCCCATGGTCAGCTGTCCGGATCGAGAACGAGCCTATGTCATTCTCCATCGGCCCGCTGGCCCTGGCGCAGGCGCTACAGGAGGCTGTCGCGCGCGTAGGCGGCGGCCTCCGTGCGGTTGCGTACGCCGATCTTGGCGAAGGCGTTGTTGATGTGCGTCTTGACCGTCGTCTCCGCAATGAAGAGCGCCGAGCCGATCTCCGCGTTGCTCATCCCCCCGGCGACGAGCCTCAGCACCTCGACCTCCCGTACGGTCAGCCCGTCGGGACACGCCGAGACCGGCGGCGGCGCGGCACGGGAGAGCGCGTCCACCAGCCGGCGGGACACCGCGGCCGAGAACGTCGACTGCCCGGCGGCGGCCGAGCGCAGGGCGGCGGCGATCTCCGCGCGCCCGGCGTCCTTGGTGAGGTAGCCGCAGGCCCCGGCCAGCAGGGCGGAGTCCACGGACCGGTCGTCGTCGTACGTCGTCAGCACCACGACGGCCACCTCCGGATGCGCGCGGGCGATCCGCCGCGTGGCCTCGACGCCGTCCATCACGGGCATGCGCAGGTCCATCAGCACGACGTCGGGACGCAGCTCGGCCACCAGGCGCAGGGCCTCTTCGCCGTTTCCGGCGTCGCCCACCACGTCCACGTCGTCGACCAGGTCCAGCAGCGCCACCAGGCCCTCGCGCATGAGCTGCTGGTCGTCCACGACCAGGACCTTCATTCCGGCACCTCCGCCCGTACCTCCCACAGGCCCCCCGACGGCCCCGCGCTCAGCGTCCCGCCCGCGAGCGCCAGCCGCTCGCGCATGCCCTGCAGCCCGTGCCCGGATGACGGCGCCGCGGCCGCGTACGGATTGCGCACCACCAGCCGGACGGCGCCCTCACCGTAGCCGATCTCCACCGTGACCGGCTCGCCCGGCGCGTGCTTGGCGGCGTTGGTGAGCGCCTCGCGGGCCGTACGCAGCAGGCAGACCTCCGCCGCCGGGGTGATCGGCCGCCGCGTGCCCGTCGTACGCAGCTCGGCCGGCACCTCGTGGTCCCTGCGGTGCTCGGTGACCAGCAGGCTCAGCGCGTCGGGCAGCGGCAGCACGTCCTCACGCAGCGCCGCCACCGCCGAACGGGCCTCGACCAGCCCTTCCCTGGCCAGCGCCCGCGCTCTGCGGATGCGCGCCACCGCCCCCTCCACGTCGCCCCGCTCGGTGAGCATGGCCTCGGCGACCTCCAGCTGCACCCCCAGGGCGCCGAGGGAGTGCGCGAGCACGTCGTGCAGCTCCCTGGCGATGCGGGTCCGCTCGTCGAGCGCCATGGCCCTGGCCCGGTCGTGCTGGGCCTGCCGGTACTGGCGCCGCTGCAGCGCGAAGAGCACGGTCAGCATCACGACCGTCCCGCGGACCATGATCGCCGATCGCGGCTGCTCCCACCACAGCAGGCTGCCGACCATGAGCACCAGGTCGGTCGCGGTGACCGCGGCGATCGCCGCCATGCTCGGCGTCATGTGCGCCGCGAACAGCAGCAACATCGCGAACACGAACACCGTCGGCGCCGGCTCGACCGACCCCGACACCGACGCCGCGACCGCAGAACCCGCCGCCAGCGCGGCCACGGCCACGCGCGGGAACCGGCCGTCGAGCAGGACGAAGGCGAGCCAGCACGCCATCGACACGCCGAGCGCGGACCACAGCAGCGCGGGGACGCGATCGGGCTCGGCGGCCACCAGCGACCAGGCGAGGACCAGGCTCAGCAGCAGCCTGACCAGGCGCCCCGTCTCGGGGTCGTCGGCCGCCAGGAGCCGTACGACCCGCCCCCACACCTCTCGCATCGCCTAGCGCGAGTCCTTCAAGGTCAGAATCATGTCCACCAAGATAAGCCGGAAGGCCACGAAACCGACGACCACCAGCAGCGCCACGACGACGATCGCGAGCAGGAACTTGCCGTTCATCTTTCCCCCGTTGGCGTCCAGGAGCCGGTGCAGCAGTTCGAGCCAGAGGCTGCCCGGCCGTCCAGAGTGCTTGTCCATACCTGGGACGGTAGGGACGGGGCGGGGTGGAGCGACACCTCCGAAGGGTGGAGAGCAGGGTGGAGGCGCTGTCATGATGGGCTGATGCCCCCGGAGACCGCTTACCACGGCGCGCTCGGAGACCAGTTCGCCGAGCATGCCACCACGAGTCCGTACAACGCCTACGTCGACCGGCCCGCGATGCTGGAGCTCGCCGGTGACCTCGCCGGGGCGAGGGTTCTCGACGTCGGGTGCGGAGCCGGGCACTACGCGGCCGAGCTGCTGGCTCGCGGGGCCGAGGTGGTCGGTGTCGACGGGAGCGCTGCGCTGCTGGGCCACGCGCGGGCCCGGGTGGGGGAGCGGGCCGAGCTCCTTCTGCGCGATCTGGAGGAGCCGCTGGACTTCGCCGATGACGCGTCGTTCGACGGGGCCGTGTGCGCGCTGGTGTATCCCCACGTCACCCGTCGCGCGCAGTTGCTTGGCGAGCTGCGCCGGGTGCTGCGGCCGGGAGGGTGGCTCGTGGTCTCGACCGGCCATCCGACCGCCGACTGGCAGCACTTCGGGGGCTCGTACCACGCCGCCGACTGGGTCGAGCTTCCCGTGGGCGACGGCCCGTTCTCGATCCACTTCCAGCGGATGTCGCTGGAGGTCTTCCTGGGGGAGCTGCTGGCCGCCGGGTTCGTCCTGGAACGGGTCGTCGAGCCGCGTCCGGTGGCCGCCCTGCGGGAGATCGACGAGGCCGCCTACGACAAGCTGAACGAGCGGCCGTCCTTCCTCGCCGTCAGGCTCGTACGCCCCTGACCGCGGCCGCGGGGTTCTTCAGACGGCCACCGGGGTGAGCCGGTTGCGGACCCATGAGGCGGCTGCCGCGGTCGGCCAGAAGCGGCTCGCCAGGTTGCGTGCGGCGATCCCGGCGCGGGTGGCGGGGACCATCATGGCCGCGGCCGTCGCGACGTTCCCCTGGCGCGGGTCCACCAGGGTGCGGTGCTCGGCCTCGTACCGCGCGAGGGCCGATCGCGGGTCGGCGGGGGTGGCGGCCAGCTCCTCGGCGAGGGTGTAGGCGCCGGCCATGGCCAGGGTGGAGCCGTCGCCGAACAGCGACACCGACGAGGCCGCGTCGCCCAGCAGCGCCACGCGACCCTTGGCCCAGGAGTCGAGGCGCACCTGGCTGACGGAGTCGAACCAGAGGTCGTCGGTGGCGCGGACCTGGTCCAGCAGCTCGGGCACGCGCCACCCGTCACCGGCGTAGGCGTCGGTCAGGATCCGCTTGTGCTGCGCGAGGTCGCGGTGGTTGAAGCCCCGCACCTCCGGGTGACGGAAGATGAAGGCCGCCAGGGCGCGGCCGTGGACGGGGTGGACGGAGGCCAGCCGGCCGGGGGCGTTGTGCAGGACGACGTCCCGCTGGTTGCCGGCCGGGCCGTCGAGCTGCATCGTCGCGACGTAGAGGCCCATGTGGCGGACGAACGCGGACTCGGGCCCGAAGGCCAGCCGCCGGGTCGTCGAGTGGAGCCCGTCGGCTCCGACGACGAGGTCGAACCGGCGCGGCGCGGCCTTCTCGAAGGTGACGTCCACGCCGTCGCCGTCCTGGCTCAGCGCGGTCATCGTGTCGCCGAACAGGACCTCGGCCGAGTCGCGGCTCGCCTCGTACAGGATGGCCGCCAGGTCGGTACGCGTCACCTCCACCTCCCGGCTGCCGGACGCCTGCCGCAGCGCCCGCATGTTGACCCGCCCGACCTGGCGGCCGGAGGCGTTGACGAAGCTCAGCGCCGTCACCTGCGTGGCCGCCTCGCGCAGCCGCGGCATCACGCCCATGCGGTCGGCCACGGTCACGGCGGGGCCGCGGACGTCCACGGGGTTGCCGCTGGAGCGCAGGCCAGTGGCGCGCTCGACGACGGTGGGCCGGAAGCCGTGCCGCGCCAGCCAGTACGCCAGCGTGGTGCCGCCGATGCCGGCTCCGGAGATCAGGACTGTCTTCATGACTCACTCCTCGGGTTGCTGTGGTTTCGACGTGACCATATGACGCGATTTGAAAGTTAGTCAATCGCTAGTTAGTGAGTTGACCAGATTTCGCATTTGGTCATATGGTCTGCGGGTGAGCGCCGAACGACTCCGAGACCCGCGGCAGCGAGCCGAACGGGCAGCGCGGATCCTCGAGGTGGCGGCGGAGCTGCTGCTGCGCCACGGCTACCGGCGGGTGACCATCGACGACGTGGCCGCCGGGGCCGGCATCGGCAAGGGGACCGTCTACCTGCACTGGAAGACCCGGGAGCTGCTGTTCGGCGCGGTCTTCGCGCGTGAGGTGCTCCGGGCGATGGACGAGCTGCGCCAGGCGCTCCGGGAGGATCCGCGGGCATGCCTGCTGCACCGGTTCGCGCGTGCCTATTTCCTGGCCATCGCGAACCGGCCGCTGCTGCTCAGCTTCCTCCTGGCCGACCCCGACCTGGTCGGCAAGCTGACCAGCTCCCCCGACCTGGCCCGCGACGAGCGGCACGGCGCCATGGCCCGCGACTACCTGGGGCTGCTCGCCGAGCACGGCCTGCTCCGCGACGACATGAGCGTCGATGAGCTCGGGTTCGCCTACCAGGCGACGTTCGAGGGGTTCCTGCGGGCGGGGGGCGCCTCGGACGGCCGGGAGCAGCGGGCGGACCTGCTCTCTCGTACCGTCCGGCGGGCGTTCGAGACCGAGTCCGAAGTCCCCGACGCCACACTGCGGGACGTCGCCGCGGCCGTGGTCACCTTGCTCGGCGACGTGATCGACGCCGACCGCGCCGAGTCCGGCATCCCCGAGGGGTAGAGCGCCGGCGCGCTGGTCAGGGCTGGGAGATCAGCTGGACGCGGATGCCGTTGTCGTACGGGACCACGATCGTCTGGTCGCGGCCGAGCTTCCACTCCGGATTGACCAGGAACAGCCGGCCGCCGGAGGCGAGCAGGAGCCGGAAGCCGCGGTAGCGGTGCGCGAAGCTCGCGTCCTTGCCGGTGGTCTTCAGCCGGATATGGGTGATGCCGGGAGGTACGTCCTGCAGCGGCTCCTTCATGTCGAGGATGACCTCGGCGCGTCTGGGCAGGTCGTGCGCGTCCTGCTCGCCCCGGCCGGTGCCGTAGGCCCACGCGACCGTGGTCGAGGCCCAGAACAGGCCGGCGACGGCCAGGCCCAGCACGCTCAGCACGCCGTTCCTGGCCAGGCGGGGTGACATGAGCGGGCGGCCGCGGTTCTTGCCGTGGACGTGGATCCCGTACGCCATCATGGCCGGGCCGGACGCCAGCGCGAGCGGCGTCGCGCCGATGACGACGCTGGTGTCGGCGTCCCCGAGGAAGATGCCGATCATCGCGCGGCCGATCAGGAGCAGTCCGACGAGCGTGAAGCCGGCGGCCAGGAAGGTGTTGACGGTGTCGCCGGGGCGGCGGGCGAGCTGCCGGGAGACGGTGGCGTGGACGGCGATGACCAGCAGCGCGCCGAGGCAGATCAGGGCGGCCGGGACGTGCACGACTTCGAGGCCGTCGAGGAGCAGGCTCTGGTTGGACAGGCCGGTCATGTCGAGGGATATGCCGAAGTAGTCGAAGCGGGCGCGGGTTGCGACGTAGCCGAAGTAGATCAGCAGCGCGGTCGCCAGCGTGGTGGGGCCTACGGCCTCGGCGAGTTGCCGCACCCGCGCCGAAACCGCCTCCTGCCCGGATGCCGCCTCCGGCGCGCTCGCCGTCTCCTGCCGGGGTGTCGTCTCTTGCGCGCTCGCCGTCTCCTGCTCGGGTGCCGTCCCCCGCTCGGTCGTCGGCTCCTGCCCCGTTGCGGTCTTGCTTGCGGGCTCGTGCGTGGTGGTCACTCTCCCTCCGGAGCCGTGGTCGTGCCGTCATCCGCCGTATCCGGCCCGTCGTCCTGCGATCCGGAGTCCGAGTCCTCCTGAGAGGTGCCCGAGTCGTCGGTGGAGGTGCCGGTGTCGTCGTTCGGCGACGGCGTCGGGGACTCCTCGGAGGAGGTGCCCGAATCGCCGATGTAGTACGAGAACTGCGGAACGTTGTTGGATGTCTGGCCGGTCACCTCCACCGGCGTCTCCGCCGTCGGCGGCGGGCCGCCCCAGTCGCGGACCTGGTCGCAGGGCGCGTCCTCGACGTTGACGCACAGGTAGCGGAAGTGGACCACCGCCTGGATGACGTACGGGCGGTCAGAGGCCTCGCCCGTGATGATCGCGCCCGCGAGGCACTGGGAACCGGCCCTCAGCTGGACCCCCTGGCACAAGGGGTCGCCGGTGGGGTCGCAGTGGCCGGGGGCCGATCGGGCCGTGGCGCGGCCGGGGCCCGACTGCACGGTGAAGGAGACGGACTCGATCGTCCCGACGGTGGAGGTCTTGTTGATGATGGTGACGCAACCGTCGTCGCCGGGGGAGCCGTCGAGGTGCACGCCGTTCCAGTGGACGCTGCGGCGGTTGTTGCGCGTCCCCGGAGGCGTGGACCTGTCGCCGGTCGGTTGCCCGTCGGCATCCTTGCCCTGACCGGTCGAGCCGTCGGGCACTCCGGTCGCCGAGCTGCCGTCGTCGGGCGCGCTGCTTGCCGTACCGTCGTCGGGTGCGTCCGCCGAGCCGTCCGGGGCGTCCGCGGTGGCGTTCGTCCCGGTGCCGGCCACCGGCTCCGCGCCGTTGCCGGTGGCGACGCCGGCCAGCCAGGCGATCCCGAGGACCGCCACGAGGCCGAGGATTCCGGCCATGATGAGCATGCGTGCCCGCGATGGCGTCATGGATCCTCCTGGAGCGCGTCGCCGATCCCTCATCAAGCCCCAGAATCGGCTCCTCCGGCTGGGATCGCATGAGTACCCCCTTACTCAAAGCGACGTTCCCCGGAGGGCGGCGTGACGGTCACCGTCTCCAGCCCTCAGGTCGGGTCCCGCTCGGCGTCTGAGGGGATGCCGAGCCCTCAGGTCTGGGGCGGCCCAGTGCCTGAGGTGACGCCGAGCTGGTCGAAGGCCGCACCGACGCTCGGCCACAGCGCGGCCGGGTCGCCCGCCGCGACCTCGTGGCCGGCCTTGTAGCAGGCCAGCGCCACCTGCGGGGCCAGCGCGGCGGTCTCCGCCGAGGCGCCCTGCTGCCGCAGGAGCTCGCCGGCCAGCTCGACGAGGCGTCGCTGTTTGCGGGCCGCGCGGTCGTCCAGCTCGGGGTTCGCCGCGATCAGCCGTTCGCGCAGGACGTAGCGGTCGGTGTCCCGCGTCGCCCATGCGCAGACCGCCGCCACGGTGTCGCGCAGCAGCGCGAGCGCCTCCGGCAGCGACGGCGGACGGTCGAGCCGCAGCTCGCGGTGTCGCCGGGCGATGTCGTCCAGCAGTTCCTCCTCGCCGGCGAAGACGGCCTCCTGCTTGTCGCCGAAATAGCGGAAGAACGTGGTGCGGCCGACCCCGGCCCGATCGGCGATGTCCGCGACCGTCACGCCGGCGTAGTCGCGTTCGGCGAACAGCTCGTACGCGGCCGCGACGATCTCGTCACGGGCTCGCTGCTGGTTGCGGGCGCGGAGGGTGGATCGGGGCACCGCCTCAGTCTAGTCGTCCTGTACTTCGATCCATTATGGTACGCAGTACCACTTAGGTACTCCATTCCAAGGAGCTGGACATGCGAGCGGTGCAGATAACCGAGTTCGGCGGGCCCGAGGTCGTGGCCGTGCGAGAGGTGCCCGAGCCCCGGCCGGGAGCCGGTCAGGTCCTCATCGACGTGGCGCGATGCGGGGTGAACTTCGCCGACGCGCTCCTGCGCGAGAACCGCTACATCGCCGCCGTCACGCTGCCGCTGATCCCCGGGATCGAGGTCGTCGGCCGGACCGCGGACGGGCGACGGCTGGCCGCGATGATCTCCGACGGCGGGTACGCCGAGAAGGCCGTGGTGGCGGAGGACAGCGCCTTCCCGGTGCCCGACGGGGTGGACGACGTGACCGCCATCGCGCTGCTCGTCCAAGGGTTGACCGCCTGGTGGCTGATCAATCGCATCGCGCGGGTGCGGCCGGGGGAGAGCGTGGTCGTCCACGCGGCGGCGGGCGGGGTCGGCTCGCTGGCCGTACAGCTGGCCAAGCTGCGCGGCGCCCGCGTCATCGCCACGGCCGGCACGCCGGACAAGCGCGAATTCGCGTTGTCCCTCGGCGCGGACGCCGCCGTGGACCCCGCGGCGGACGACCTCACCGGGGCGTTGCGGGCGGCGAACCACGGCGAACCCGTCGACGTGGTCCTGGAGATGACGGGCGGCCGCGTCACCGACCAGAGCCTTGCCGCGCTGGCCCCGTTCGGCAGGCTCGCCTACTACGGGATGGCGGGCGGGGTCGAGCCCGCCCCGGTGCCGCCGCGTGACCTGCAGCGCCGTTCGGCCACGGTCAGCGGCTTCTGGCTGATGAACGCCCTCGCGTACCCGGAGGTCCTCGGCAAGGCGTACATGGAGATGTCCGGGCAGGTCGCGGCGGGGGAGCTGCGCGTGGTCCACGGCGGCGACCACCCGATGTCGGAGGTACGGCGCGTGCACGCGGACCTGCGCGGCCGCCGGACCGTCGGCAAGCTCGTCCTCGACCCGACAAGATAGAACCGATCGGTTCGATCTCTGTTAGGATCCGGACTTGTGGCGATATTTGTCTTGATCCCCGGAATGTGTCATGGCGGCTGGTGCTTCGACGAGCTCGCCGAGCAGTTGCGGAGCCGGGGGCATCGCGCGTACCCGCTGACCCTGACCGGCATCGCCGAGCGCAGCCACCTGCTGACCGGCGGGGTGAACCTCGACACGCACATCCAGGACGTGACCGGCGTCCTGGCCGCCGAGAACCTCACCGAAGCGATCCTGGTCGGCCACAGCTACGGCGGGATGGTGATCACCGGGGCCGCCGACCGCGCGCCCGAGCGGGTGCGCGACCTGGTCTACCTCGACGCCGTAGTGCCCGGCCACGGGGACTCCTGCTGGAGCCTCGTCACCGATCAGGAGCGGCGATGGTACGTGGACGTGGTGGACAGCGGTTACGCGACCCGGCCGCTGCCGTTCTTCGACCCGCGCGCCACGGCCCATCCGATCGCCTCGCTGCTCCAGCCGCTCCGGCTCGCCGGGGATCTCGCGCACGTGCGCCGCAGGGAGTACGTGTACGCGGCGGGATGGGAGGGGGAGTCGCCGTTCACATCCGTCTACGAGCGGCTGCGCCACGACCCCGCGTGGACTACGCACGCGGTGGCCAGCGCGCACAACCTCATGCGCGACGCACCACAGGACCTGCTGGAGATCCTGCTCGACGTCGCCTAGCACGTCCACCGGACCGTTCGGCGCGGCCTCGCCGAACGTGCGATCACCGAGCATCCCGCTCGGCCGCCGCTCGAACTCCTCCAACGTAAGCCGCTGGCCGTCGAACCGCCGACCGCCGAACCACCGGCGGACGAACCGCCGACGGATGAACCGCCGAACCGCTGACGGCCGAACCCCCAGCAGCCGAATCGCCGATCGCAGCCGGGTGCTCCGTGCGCGATCGGCGCCCGGCATCCGCGGCTCGGTAATCCGATGTCCGAGAGTCGATGCCGGAGAGTCGGGGTCAGGGGGTCGGGGTCAGGGGGTAGAGGTCAGGGAGTCCACGAAGCGCGACATTCCGGCCAGCCATCGGTCAGGGTTCTCGGCCTTGCGGTGGACGAACTCGGCCACCTCCGGGTGCGGGAAGATGTGGAAGCGCTCCGCTTCGAGGCCCTCGACGACCGCGGTGGCCACGTCCGACGGATCGAGGATGGTGCCCGAGGCGGCCACTGCCCTCGCGGTCAGATGGTCCTCCTCCAGCCCCTGCTCCAGCATGCCGGTACGCACGCCCTGCGGGCACAGGACGCTGACCTTGATGCCCCGCGAGGCGTAGTGGATGGCCACCCACTCGGCGAACGCGATCGCCGCCGCCTTCGTCACCGCGTACGGGGCGTCGCCGGGGCAGCTGATCAGGCCCGCGGCGGAGCAGGTGTTCAGCAGGTAGCCGCCGCCTCGGGCGATCATGGAGGGCACGACGGCGCGGGCGGCGTACACGTGGGCCAGCACGTTCACCGCGTACAGGCGGCTCCACTCCTGGTCGGGGGCGTCCAGGCCGTGACCCCCGATGATGCCGGCGTTGGAGCAGAACAGGTCGACCGGCCCGAACGGGGTCTCGGCCAGGGCGGCCACCTCCGGCTCCGAGGACACGTCCACGCGTACTGCGGTGGCGCGATCACCGATCTCCTTGGCCACTGCGATCGCCCCGGCCTCGTCGAGGTCCGCGACGACGACCCCGGCCGCTCCTTCGGCGGCGAACCTGAGCGCCATCGCCCTCCCGATCCCACCGGCCGCACCCGTGACGACGACGACCTTGTCCCGTACCCGCATCTGCACTCCTTCCGGTCCCGAGCACGTCCGCCGTGCCGGGCAGGCACTTCCACCGCCCCGCCCTTGCCGGGAACGACTCCGCCCTTGCGTATCTCGACCGCCTCTGACCGCTTCAGCCGAAGCTCGACCTCCCAGGCAGAATCCACCCTGATTGCCTCCCGCCGGAACCCCGCCAGAGAAGCCGAACCCACCCTGAACGCCTCCGGTCGGGAACCCCCGCCCGAGAAGGCGAGCCCACCCTGACTGCCTCCCGCCGGGAACCCTGCCCGAGAAGGCGAACCCACCCTGAACGCCTCCCGTGGGAAACCCCCGCCCGAGAAGAGGCGGTATGGGCGACGAACCCCAGCAATTAGAGCGTGATTCTACTGCGGCTCGGCGTGATCAGATGAGAGGTTTCTCATCTGGGCTTCAGCGTGGTCTCCTCGAAGGGCGTCAAGGTCAAGGTCATGAAGCATCGGGGAACGTTGGTCCTCCTCGCCTTGGCCGCGGCGATGGCGGGGTTCATGTCGGTGGGGCTGGTGCGCGCGGCCGACAGCGAGCCCGATCTGGGCGAGGCCGTCGTGGTGTCACACACGCCCGCGCTGGGCGAGGCCGGCATGTCGGCCCCCGCGGGGAGCGGCGCCCCCGGGCCGGGCTCCGGCCCGCCGACCCCGGGCGCGAAACCAGGCCTCACCCCGGGCGCGAGACCGGAGCTCACCCCAGGCACGAAACAGGAGCCCACCGCGGGCACGACGCCACCGCCCGCCACGGACACGGCGTCACGGTCGGCCGCCGATGCCAGGTCCGGGCCTGCCACGAATGCCGGATCCCAGCCTGCCGCTGACGCAGGATCCCGGCCGGCCGCCGACGCCGGGTCCCAGCCCGCGGCCGGGGTGAGGCCACAGCCCACCACAGGCGTGAAACCGAAACCCACCGCGAGCACCAGGCCGAAGGTCGGCACGAGCACCGGCCCGAGACCCGCAAGGGCCACCGGGTCGCGCGACGGCGACGAGGCCGCGGCGCGCGGGACCGCCGTGCGGCCCGCCCCGCGCCAGACCAGGGCCGAGCCGGTCAGACCGCCGGCGCCGAGACCGGGCGGCGGTGACGATGATGACGACGACGGTGGCGGTGGAGACGACGATGACGGCGACGACTGACCAGGCGATCGAATGCGGGTGAGCGCCCGTGCCCGGATCGTGGGCTGGATGCTCGCCGTCGTCGGCCTCGCCCTCGCGGTCTCGATCTTCGCGACCTGGACCATCCTGCTGGCTCGTCTCGACGACCGTACGAACCTCGAGCTCAGCAACGAGGCGGAGAAGCTGCGCCGGTACGCCGCGACCGCGCGCGACCCGGAGACCGGCCGCACGATCACCGACGTGGGAGAGCTGCTCACGGGATATCTGGCGCTCAACGCGCCCGACAGGTGGGAGACGTTCTTCAGCATCGTCGACGGCAAGGCGCACAAGATCACCGCGATCCCGCCACCCGTACGCCTCGACATCGACGACGCGCTGGTCGCGCGGCTGGCCACGGCCGTCAAGCCCGGCGGCGGTGAGATCGAGAGCCCGAAAGGAACGGTCCATTATGCGGTGATCCCGGTGACGGTGAAGCCCGACCCCCGCCCGGGCCACCTCGTCGTGGCGATCCTCTACGATCGCCACCGCGACGAGATCGTGGACGCGGTTCGGGTCCTCGGGCTGTCCGCGCTCGCGGCGCTGGCGTTAGCGGGGGCGGCCGGGTGGTTCGTGGCGGGGCGGGTCCTGGCGCCGGTCCGGTTGATCAGCCAGACGGCCGAGCAGATCAGCGACTCCACCGATCTCACGCGCCGGCTCGACGTGCCGGGCGACGACGACGTGGCCGCGCTGGCCGCGACGTTCAACCACATGCTCGACCGGCTCGAGAACGCCTTCGTCGTGCAGCGGCACTTCATGGACGACGCCGGCCACGAGCTGCGTACGCCGATCACCGTCGTCCGCGGCCACCTGGAGCTCATGGGAGACGATCCGCGCGATCGCGCGGAGACGCTCGCCCTGGTCACCGACGAGCTCGACCGGATGAACCGCATCGTCGAAGACCTCCTCACCCTCGCCAAGGCGGAGCAGCCGGGCTTTCTCGACATACACGACGTCGAGGTGGCCGACCTCACGGTCAGCGTCGTCGCCAAGGCCCGCGCGCTCGGTAACCGGCGCTGGCGGGTCGACGAGGTGGCCGAGGCCCGCGTGCCCGCCGACCGCCAGCGGCTCACGCAGGCGCTCATGCAGCTCGTGGCCAACGCCGTCCGCCACACCACCGACGACGACCTGATCGCCGTCGGCTCCGCCGTCCGCGACGGGTGGGTCGAGCTGTGGGTACGCGACAGCGGCCCCGGGGTGGCGCCCGCGGAGCGCGAGCGGATCTTCGGACGGTTCGTGCGCGGCGCGGGCCGCACCGTGACGTACGAAGGCGCCGGTCTGGGCCTGGCCATCGTCAGATCGATCGCCGAGGCCCACGGCGGCAACGTCAAGGTGACGGAGGCCCAGGGCGGCGGAGCCCGTTTCGTCATGTCCATCCCGCTGTGGGAGCTCTGGAGGCTGGGATGAACCGGATACTGATCGCCGAGGACGAGGCAAGGATCGCGTCGTTCGTGGAGAAGGGGCTGCGGGCCAACGGCTTCGTGACCGCCGTGGTCACGGACGGGGTCGCGGCGTACGACCTGGCCTGCGCGGGCGGGTTCGACCTGCTCATCCTGGACATCGGGCTGCCGCTGAGCGACGGGTTCACGGTGTTGCGGAGGCTGCGGCAGTCCAGGGTGGCCATGCCGGTGATCATCCTGACCGCCCGCGACAGCGTGAGCGACACCGTGGCAGGGCTTGAGGGCGGCGCGGACGACTACATCGCCAAGCCCTTCGCCTTCGAGGAACTCCTGGCCAGGGTGCGGCTGCGGCTGCGCGTGCGCGCCGACCGCACGCCGGAGGTGACCGTGCTGCGGGTGTCGGATCTGTCGCTGGATCTGCGTACGCGGCGGGCGTACGTCGGGGACCGGGCGGTGGACCTGTCGACCAGGGAGTTCGCGCTGGCGGAGATCTTCTGCCGGCATCCCGACCAGGTCCTGACGCGCGAACAGCTTCTCAGCCACGTGTGGGGCTTCGACTTCGACCCCGGCTCCAACGTGGTGGACGTCTACGTACGCTACCTACGCCGCAAGATCGGCGCCGACCGCATCGAGACCGTCCGCGGCACCGGCTACCGCATGAGAGCCGCCTAATCATCACCTCACCCCCGCTTCACCCCGTTCCGAAAAGCTGTTCTCAGCAGCACCGACGGAGGGAGCGCCGTGACAGCCGGACTGGTAATGGATCTCGCGTCGATCGTCGCCCTGGCCTATGGCCTCTACTACCGGCGACATCATCGACGTGACCTGCTCTTCGCCTACGTGGCACTCAACGTGGGCATCTTCGCGGTGGTTTCGCTCCTGCTCGTCCAGCGCGTCGACGTCGCCGTCGGCTTCGGCCTGTTCGGCGTCCTGTCGATCATCCGCCTCCGCTCCAGCGAGATCACCCAGCAGGAGATCGCCTACTACTTCATCGCCATCGTGCTGGGCCTGGTCAACGGCATCGCGGGGGCGTGGCCGCTGACCGCCCTCCTGCTGGACGGCGTCCTGCTGGTGGTGATGTACGTCGCCGACCACCCGGCCCTGCTCGGCCGTACCCGCCACCAGGTCATCACCCTGGACGTCGTCCACTCGGACCCGGACCTGCTCCGGGTCGACCTGGAGAGCCGCCTGCGGGCACACGTCCTCCACTACGTGGTCACCCAGATCGACTACGTCCGCGACATAACGGTGGTCGACGTCCGCTACGTGGCCCCTCCCCAACGGGCCGGCGTCCGCTGAACCCCGTGAGCCGGAGTCATGCAGAAGGTGGTGGAGGTGTGGTGATGGGTGAGTTGGACGCGGACGTGCTGCTGGCCGGGATCGCGGCCGAGGTGGCGCCGATCGGGCTCGAGGACGTGCCGGAGCTGATGAGCCGGGTCGATCGCAAATACATCGTGACGGCCGCCACCATGGCGGCACTCGCGGCCGAGCTGGGAGACCGGTTCGCCGTGCTGCGCATCGGGGCACGACGCCAGTTCCGCTACACATCGACGTACTTCGACACGCCTGACCTGCTCACCTTCCACCAGCACCGGCAGGATCGGCGGCGCAGGTTCAAGCTGCGCACCCGCACCTACCTGGACGGGGGCGGCCGGTGGCTGGAGCTCAAGCTCAACGGCACCCGTGGCAGCACCGACAAACACCGCATCCCGTACGACGACGCGCCGAGCCGGACGCTCACCCGGGAGGCGTTCGACTTCGTGCGCGACACCCTCCTCGCCGAGCTACACCTCATCGCCCCGGAGACGCTGGGGCCGGTGCTGGCCACCGACTACAAGCGGGTGACCTTCATCGACCCCTCGGGCGCGGCCAGGCTCACCTGCGACACGGGCCTGCTCTGCCACGACGGGCGCTCCAGCGCACCGGCGCGCCGCGACCTGGTGCTGCTGGAGTCGAAGTCCGCCGACGGGAAGGCGCTGGTGGACAAGGTCCTGCGCGGGCTGGGGGTGCGGCCGGTCAGCGTGAGCAAGTACTGCCTGGCCGTCGCGGCCCTCCGGAACCTGCCCGCCAACCGCTGGCACCCGGTGCTGCAGCGCTATCTCGTCCATCGGCCCGAATCGGGTGCCCAACGCCTGGTGTCCAGGGGCTCGGCAGGGTGCTGGGGCCAGGCGGCCGCACGGGGAGGGCGGTGGGCGACGCCTCGGGGAACACACGCCGGGGGGAGGGGCAGCGGCCTCGGCATCGGCATTCAGGGGTGATTCGGTGTCCACGTTTGGTGCGGTAGGAGGGGGTTGCCGTGCTCGGGTTTGGTTCGGCGGGTGGAGGGATCGCTGCGTGTGGGTTTGCCTCGGCGGGAGGGGGCGCCGTGCGAAGAGAGGGGGCGCCATGCGACGGTTTGCGTCGGCGGGAGGGGGGATCGCCGCGTGCCGGTTCGTTCGGCGAGAGGGGGCGTCGCGTTCGGATCGGTTCGGCGGGCGGGGGGATTGGTGTGTCTCCCTTCGTTGCGGCGGCGGCTCGTCGAGGGTGGAGCGGCTTACGGGGTCCAGGCGGGGTCGCGGCCGATGATGCCGAGGAGGCGGTCGAATTGCGGGGCGCTGTCCGGCACGTCTACCGGTGGGCCGAAGGCGCCGCGTTGCCGGCCCATCTCCGCCATCTGGTCGGTGAAGTGGAGTGCCCGCGAGACGGTCTCAGCGTCCGGCTCGTAGTCCTGGCCGGTGGCTCTGGCCAGGTCCCAGCCGTGTACGACCATGTCGACGAGGTACATGTGGGCCAGCGTGGTCATCGGCAGGCCCATGGCGGGGCTGGTGCCCTCCCACGCCTCGGGGCGGGACCAGACGGCCAGCGTGCGCTCCGCGCGCTCGGGGAAGTCGCCCGCGTACGGTTCCTGCTCGATCCTCTCCCCCTGGCGGCCCAGCGACTCGAACAGGTCCGCCACCCACTCGAGGTGGTTGATCAGGTCCTTGACGTCGAACTTCGCGCAGGGCGTACGGGAACCGAACTGCTCGGGCCGCACCGCGCGGACCAATCCCGCGGTCCGTTCGGTGGCGCGCGTCATCAGCGGCATCATGTCGTCCATGGCAGCCATGATGCCCCGCCTGACCCAGGCGCGGCTTGTAGAAACGCGACAGCGCGGCTGGGTCGACCCGTACGCGGGGCTCGACGCCTTCGATTTCTTCAGACAGGCGCCATCAGCGGAGATTGCGGCGTTTGTGGAGCACTTCTGGGTCGTCACGTGGACCGACCTCGCCCAGCCGTACGAACAGCGCATCGTCTCCCACCCCACCGTGAACATGACGATCACCACGGACTTCCACCAGTTCGCGGGAGTGATCAAGGGCGGGTTCTCGTACACGATGCGGGGCAGCGGCCGCGTGCTCGGCACGCGCTTCCGCCCGGGCGGCTTCCGGCCGTTCCTCGGCGGTCCGGTGTCGCAGTGGACCGACCGTTTCGTGGAGATCGGCGAGATGTACGGCGCGGCGGGCGCCTCGCTGGTCGAGCAGGTTCTGGCCGAGCCCGATGCCCGGGACGCCATCGGGCTGGTCGAGAGGTTCCTGCTGAGTCTGGGGCCGGAGCGGGATCCGCTGGCCGAAGAGGTCGCGGCGCTGGTGGAGATGGCCGAGAACGAGGTCTCCCTGACCAGGGTCGATGAGCTGGCCGCCAGATCGGGGCGGTCGGTGCGCTCGTTGCAGCGGCTGTTCCGGGACTATGTCGGCATCGGTCCCAAATGGGTGATCCGCCGCTTCCGGCTGCACGAGGCGGCGGAGCGGGTTTATGAAGGGCTCGACCTCGCGACGTTGGCCGTCGAACTCGGCTATACGGACCAGGCTCACTTGACCCGCGACTTCACCGCCGCGGTCGGGATGCCACCCGCGGCCTACGCCCGCCGCAGAGGATAGGCACGGGCGTATAAGCGATTAGTCGATGAGGTGATTTGCTGGGGTTCGGGTGGATTTCTGGTAATTGCTGGTTTCTGCGCATTCGAGTGTTTCGGAGAGCAGCTGTCGTACCGTTTCATCGAGCGAGCTGTTCTGATCGATGACGGTTTCGTAGCCGCCGGGCAGCAGGTCCCGCTCGATGTACCATTCGCGCATCATGTCCGGGCCGAACTCCGCGCTCTGCGGGCGGGTGGCATGGCGGCGGAGCGTTTCCTCGAAGGGGACATCGAGGTAGAAGAAGCGGCTGCGGGCGGGGAAGTCCTCACGCAGGGACTGGAGCATCGGGGCGTACCTACCGGCCGTGAGGATGCCCTCGAGGATGACGTGGTGGCCGTGGTCGAGCGCGTAGCGGGTGACGGTGTCGATGAGGCCGATGTTGACGCCGTCCGGGACGTCGAGCTCGCGGAGGATGTCGCGGCGCAGCACGTCCTGGCTCACCACCGCGAGGCCGCGCCTGCCGTACGCCTTGCGGAGGGCGCGGGCGACGCTCGTCTTGCCCGAGCCGGAATTGCCGCGCAGGACGATCAATTGTGTGAGCATCCCGGCCAGCGTAGCCGCTGCTCACGGGTTCACGTCGCGAATCTGATGGGTACGGTCGTCATATGCTTGAGCGCATTCACGAGATATCGGGAGTCTTGCTAAGTGCGGACGGATATCTTGACGATTTCTGGCCGAATTTCCGGAATATTGATGACGTGTTCTGGAAACTCCAGCGTATTCAGCGCTTCGAGGCCGGGGAGCCGAGCTGGCTCGCGATGATGGACTGCGACTGGGAACGCTCGCTCAAGCTGGTCGACGACACGGGTGACGGGGGCCGGGGCAGGGTCTACCCCTGCCGGCGGATCCGGATCGTGGAGCAACCCGTCACGCCGTACCTGCAGTGGGAGATGCACGTGCTGGCGCTGCGGGTGGACGTGGCCGAGCAGGTGCGGGTGCTCGACGCGGCGGAGGTGTCCGACCTCGAGATCGACCGGCGCCTGCCGGAGCTCGTCGTGCTGGGGTCGTCCGTCATGTACGAGGTGACGTACGACGCCTGCGGGACCCACAGCGGCGCGAGGCGGATCGACGACCCTGATGTGATCGCGGCGTGCCGGGGCGAGCTCGACAAGCTGTTCGCGGCCGGGGAGGACTTCCGGGCCTATTACGAGCGGGAGATCGTGACGATGCCGGCTCCCCGGCCGACGACCGTCTGAAGCCGCCCCGGGTGACGACCGTCCGTCACAGGGGGAGGCCGCCGGTGGCGGAGTTGGTGGAGCCGGTGGCCCGGTAGGCGGCGATGGTGCGTTCGGCGATGCGCATCTGGTGGATCTCGTCGGCGCCGTCGGCGAAGCGGGCCCAGCGGGCGTGCTGGAACATGCCGGCCAGCGGCGTGTCCGTCGAGTAGCCCAGCGCGCCGTGCACCTGGATCGCCCGGTCCACGATCCGGTTGAGGCTGTTGGCCACGAAGTGCTTGGCCATCGACACCTCCGTACGGAAGTCCTCACCCTTGTCGATCTTGGATGCGGCGTGCAGGACCATCAGCTTGCACTGGTACAGCTCCATGGCCGAGTCGGCGATCATCCACTGGATGCCCTGCTTCTCGGCCAGCAGCGAGCCGTGGCTGTAGCGGTTGAGCGCGCGCTCGACCATCATGTCCAGGGCCGTCTCCGCCTGGGAGATCCAGCGCATGCAGTGGGCGAGCCGGGCCGGGCCCAGGCGGTACTGGCCGAGGCGGTGGCCGTTGCCGCGACCGCCCAGGATCTGGCCGTCGGGCACGCGGAGATCGGTGATGACGATCTCGCTGTGGCCCGTGGAGCCGTGCATCGTCTCGACCTCGCGTACGTCGTTCCAGCCCGGGTCGGGGAGGTCGACGAGGAAGGCGGTGTTCGCGCCGCGCGAGCCCTCGGGCACGTCCGGCTCCGTTCGCGCGATGAGGATCGCGAAGTTGGCCCGGCGCGCGTTGGAGATGAACCATTTGTGGCCGTTGATCAGCCACTCGTCCCCGTCCCGGACGGCCGTGGTGCGGATCAGGGTGGGGTCGGAGCCCGCCACCTCCGGCTCCGTCATGGCGAAGCAGGACATCTGCGTGCCCTCCAGCAGCGGCCGCAGGTACTTCTCCTTCTGCTCGTCCGTCGCCCAGTGCAGCAGGGTGTGCATGTTGCCCTCGTCCGGGGCCATGCAGTTGAGCACCCACGGCCCGACGCGGGTCTTGGCCGCCTCCGACTGCACCATGGCCAGCTCGACGTGGCCCAGCCCCATGCCGCCCCATTCCTTCGGCATGTGGGGCAGCCACAGCCCCTCGGCCTTGGCCTGGGAGCGGAGCCGGAAGATCGTACGGAGGTAGGCGTCCCGGTCGGCCTCCTTCACCTCCTCCATGGCGGGAATGACGGTCCCCTGGATGAAGGCGCGGACCCGCTTGCGGATCTCCTCGTGCTCGGGAGCGAGGGTGAAGTCGATGGCCATACCCGCCACCGTGTCACGGCCGGCGGAGCGGCGTGAAGGCCCAGGACATGCGCGGCTCCACGGCCCAGTGGAAGAGCTTGCGCACCGGCGGCGTGCAGAGCAGGGTGGCGGCGGCGACGCCGAGCAGGATCGACAAAGGCACGCCCAGCTCGAACCGCTCGGCGACCTTGACCACGAACCCGTGGAGCAGGTACGCGTACATGGTGGCCGAGCCCAGATCGCTGAACCACGTGTGCCGCGCCGGGGTCACCGCGAGAAACGCCGCCACCAGCACCGCCCCGGCCACCAGCAGCCCCAGCCGCACGGCCGTGCCGGTGAGGTCGTCCACGTGCAGCGCCGAGTTGGACAGCCGCCACCGGATCCACTCCGTCGGCACCTGGTCGTGCACGAGCAACGCCGCCGCCAGCCCCAGCCCGAGCGTCAGGAAGCCGGTCAGCCGCATGTACGGCCTGCGCAGCCACGCGAAGTGCTCCGGCTTGAGCATCAGCCCGAGCACGTAGAACGGCAGCAGCGCGAACGTCCGGTTCATGGCCAGCTCGTCGGGCAGCGCGCTCATCCCGGTCAGCAGCGACAGCACGACCGCGACCGCCAGCGGCCACCTGAGCTGCTGCCACACCGGCGTCGACAGCCGCCACAGGAACAACGACAGCAGGAACCAGGTCAGGTAGTACGGATCCAGCAAGGTCAGCTCGAACTTCCCGTACAGGATCAGCCGCGGCAGCGAGTACGCCACCTCGAAGATCAGGTACGGCACCGCCAGCGTGGAGATGAGCTTGCGCGCCTTCCCCGCCGAGAACGTGAACCGGCGCGACAGATAGCCGCTCAGCACGATGAACAGCGGCATGTGGAAGACGTAGACGTAGAAGTAGAGCGCGTGGGCGAGGGGGTGGTCCCGCTGGTCCTCGATGAGGTGACCGCACACCACGAGCAGGATGGCCAGGTATTTGGCGTTGTCGAAGAACGGGTCCCTGGCGGTCACGGGCCGGGTGTCCACAGTGGCGGGAGAGGTCACAGATCACGCACCCTAGCCACCGAACGCGTAACCGCCAGGAAACGCCGAGTGAGGGCTTACCGAAGGGCCGGTGTCGCTTCGCGTACCGTGTCCGCCAGCGCGGACGCGGCGGCGGCGTCGAGCCTGCCGTCCACCACCGCCGTCACGACCCGCCTGGTCAGCGTGTCCTCGACGACGAGCGGCCGGTCCCAGGCCAGCGCCTGCCCGACCCCCGGATAGTGCTCGACCCGCACGAACCACGGGTCGCCGTCCGGCTGCACGAAGACGAGCGTCCAATCCTGACCCTCCGGCGTGGTGCCGGACAGGGCGACCCAGGGGTCGCGGCTGCCGTGCACGGCCTCCTCGTCCCCGGGGAGCGCGATCCGGGCGGTGGAGGTGCCGGGGGCGCGCCAGAAGAAGCCGCCGTACCCGGCGCCCACGCGCCCCTTGGTGGCCGAGCTCCGGACCTCCAGCGGCGCGCCGGTGAGGTTGGTGAGCGTGAACGCGAAGTCCAGCGCCCAGAAGTCCCCGAACGGCCGGGCCGTCACGGTCCGCTCCTCGCGCGCCACCGGCCGCCCGCCGGGCCCCGCCCACTCCAGGTGCTCGACGAAGCCTGAGTCGTCGAGCCGGGAGAACGACAGGTGCCGCTGCGTGCCGTGATCGTCCAGCCAGGCGGGCCCCTGGTCCTTGACGTACGTGCGGCCGCCCCAGAAGTTCGCCCCGCCCAGGTCGGAGATCGCCACCCCGACCCCGAGGTGGTGCACGTGGTCCTCGGGACGCACCTCGGTGACCTCGACGCCGCCCAGCGTCCGCACCCTGTGGAGGTAGGGCCGCGGGGAGTCGGTGGCCGGCAGGTCGGGCCGCAGCTCGTACGAGGCCACCGCCCGCCCGGAGGCCAGCAGCTCCACCCGGGCCCAGGGGACGTCCAGCTCCGAGTAGAGCGACAGCGTCTCGGCGCTGCGGGCCGTCAGGTCGGCGACGCCTGGCAGGAACCGGTGCGTGACCTCGCCCGACGCGGCGTCCCGCTCGACGTCCTGGTAGCGCTCCGGGATCGGCAGCGGCTCGGGAGCCAGCCGCACCGCGTCCAGCACCTGCGTGAACGTCTCCGTGGCGGACAGCGGCACCATCAGCTCGGCGCCCGTGCGGACATGGTCGATGAGGTTCTCCAGCAGGTCGGTGCGCTCGTACGCGGTCGTCGTGACCGCGCCGTCCGGCAGCTCGACCTTGAGCCGGTCCTGCGTGTAGACGAGCGTGGCGCGACCCGCGTCGCCGTGCACGACGAGGTACGGCTCGCTCCGGCCGGTCGCGCAGAGCGTCACCGCGATCGTGATCACGAAGCCGTCGTCGAGACGGATCCGCAGGCAGGACGTGTCGTCCGACTCGATCGGATGGGCGTGGTAGAGCTCGGTCTTGATCCCCGCGACAGGGCCGTCCACCAGGGCGAGCGCGGTCGCGACGGCGTGCGCGAACGGGTTCGTCAGCGCGCCGTCCACCACGTCCACGCCGTCGAGCCGGCGCTTGCCCGACCAGGCCGACCGGGTGAAGTAGGTCGAGGGCCGTTCCCAGGCGCCCGCGCCGCCGATGCCGCGTACGCGACCGATGGTGCCGTCGGCGATCAGCGAGCGCAGCGCGGGGACCGCCGCCGAGCCCAGCGACTGGAAGCCGACCTGGCAGGCCAGCCCCGTCTCCGCCACCGCCGCGGCGATCCGGGCGTGCGCGGAAGGGCTCGCCGCAGGCGGCTTCTCCAGCAGCACGTGGGATCCCGCGTGCAGGGCGGTCACCGCGAGGTCGGCGTGCGTGTGGATCGGCGTGCAGATGACCGTGATCTCCGCGCCGGTCTTCGCGAGGAGTTCGCCCAGGTCGGGCGACTGCAGCGGCGAGCCGAAGTCCACTTCGACGGGCACCACGTCGCAGATCCCGGCCAGCTCGATCAGCCCCTGGTCGGCCAGCCTGCGCAGATTGCCCAGATGGTGCCGCCCATGGCCGTGCGCACCAGCGAGTACCACCTTCATCGCGACCACCTCAGTCCGAGCCCCGCGTGCGCGCCCGCCCGCAGGACCCCGTCGGAAATCTGCACCGGGTACGGCTCCGCCAGCAGCCCGAGGGCCGCGAACGAGGCGTCCTCCACGTCCTCCGCCATGACCGGCAGCGGCAGGGACAGCGCGAGCTGCCCGGACACCTCGCTCAGCAGATGCGGATAGACCGGCACGTCGTACGTCCTGGCCAGCTCCACGATCCGCAGGAACGGCGTGATCCCGCCGACCCGCACCACGTTCGGCTGGACGATGTCGCACGCCCCGGCCGCGAGCAGGTCACGGAAGCCGTAGGTGGTGTAGACGTTCTCCCCGACCGCCACCGGCACGTCGATGGAGCGCCGCAGCTCCACGTGCGCGGCCACGTCGTCGGCGGGCAGCGGCTCCTCGATCCAGTGCAGCCCGAACTCCCGCAACGCGGAAAGAGCCCGCCTGGCCCGGTGCAGGTCCCACCGCTGGTTGGCGTCGATCATCAGCAGCCGGTCGGGCCCGATCACCTCGCGCACGGCGGCCACCCTGGCCACGTCCTCCGCCAGGTCGGGCCGGCCCACCTTGATCTTGACGCCCCGGTACCCGGCCGCCACCCAGCGCCGCGCCTGCTCCACCAGCTCCTCCAGCGGGTAGTGCAGGTTGACGCCGCTGCCGTAGACCGGGACCTCGTCACGCCGGCGGCCCAGCACGTCGGTCAGGCCGCTGTCGCCGCAGCGCAGGTCCCACAGCGCCAGGTCGATCCCGGCCAGCGCGATCGTGGTGATCCCGCCGGGACCCGCCTCGCGCAGGTGCCGCCACAGCCGGTCCCACACCACCTCGGGGTGCGCGGGCAGCCCGATCAGCGCCTCCCGCAGGTCGTGGTCGAGCAGCGCCTGCACGGCGTGCGCCCCGATCTGCGGCGTCCACGAGAACCCGGTGCCGGTCCGCCCGTCCTCCAGCGTGACCTCGCACACGATCACGTGGTTGGCCGGCACGTCCGCGCCCCAGGGTCGCGGCAGCGGGGCCGTGCGCAGCGAGGTACGCAGGTCGGCGATCGTCATGACGCGGCCAGCTCCAGCCCCGTCTTGATCAGCGCCTCCAGCTCCTCCAGGTGCTCGTCGGTCGGCTCGACCAGCGGCGGGCGGACGGCGCCCACGTCCAGGCCGCGCAGCCGTACCCCGGCCTTGACCAGGGCGACCGGGTAGCCGGGGACCTTGCCGCGCAGCCGTACGAGCGGGGCGTAGAACCCGGTGAGCAGCCGCTCGTCGCCGTTCAGATAGGCCAGCGCGATCTCCGGCGCGAACGCGAACACCGCGCTGGAGTACAGCTCCACGCCGATGCCCCGGTAGGCGGGCATGGTCAGCTCGGCCGTCGGCAGTCCGTTGAAGAACAGGAAGTCCGGGTACGCCTCCCGCACCGCCAGCACGATCCGCTGCATCCGGTCGATGTCGCCGACGCCGTCCTTGAGCCCGATCACCCCGGGGGTCCCGGCCAGCTCCACCACGGCCTCCGGCTCCAGCACCACGGAGCCCCGCTGGTAGACGATCACCGGCAGCTCCGCGGCCACCGCGGCCACGTAGGCGGCGAAGCCGTGCCCCGGCCCCTGCGCCAGGTACGGCGGCATGAGCAGCAGCCCGTCGGCGCCCGCCTCGCGCGCCGCCCGCGCCTGGTTCAGCGCCGTGCCGAGCGGGCCGCCCGCGCCCGCGAACACCGGCACCCGCCCGCCCACGACCTCGGCCGCCACCCGCACCGCCCGCGCGTGCTCGGCCTCCGACAGCGCCGAGAACTCGCCGGTGCCGCACGCCACGAACACGCCGCCGGGACCATGCTCCATGCCCTGCCGGATGTGCTCGGCCAGCACCTCCTCGGCGAGCCGGCCGTCGGCGTCGAAGGGGGTCACGGGGAAGAACAGCACACCGCTCAGGTTCATTCAGCTTCCTTCAGTTCGGTACGCCAGCTCCGCTTGGGCTGCCAGCCGAGCAGGCGCTCTGCCTTGGTGATCGAGAAGGCGGGGGTGGTGCCGGTGAGACCGGCGGCGAACGGTTCGGTGCCGGGCACGACCTGGGGCAGCAGGTCGGCGAGCGGCTTGCGGGCCAGCGCGTCCGCGGCCCCGGCGAAGAACACCTCGCCGTTGGGAAGCTCGGGCAGCGCCCCCGCCAGCACCGTGATCATGTCGGCGCAGTCGCGGGCGTCGATGTAGTTGAACAGCGAGACCCCGCCCAGCTCCGGCCGGTCGAGGCGCTCGCGCACCGTGTGGCCCGACTGGGTGGGCGCGCCCGCCCACTCCTCGGGCGGGATGACGAAGCATGGCCTGATCGCGGCCATCCTGGTCGTCCCGGCCAGCGCGAACGCCTTCATGGTCTGCTCTGCCGTGACCTTGGACAGGTTGTACGCGTTCCACGGGCGCACCGGGTGGTCCTCGTCGATCGGCAGGTACGCGGGCGCCCAGCCGCCGGGGGCGCCGTACCCGATGACAGTGGGGCTGCTGGCCACCACCACGCCGCGCACGCCCAGCGCGACGGACGCCTCGCAGACGTTGAACGCGAGCTGGGTGTTGACTTTGAAGATCACCGATTCCGGGAGGCTGAACGGGGTCGCGATCGCGGCCAGATGGATCACGGTCTCGGGCCGGAACCTGGCGATGACCTCGAAGGTCTCGCCCGTGTCCGTGAGATCGGCCGGTAAGGCCATCGCGGCCTCGGATGGCGTGCCGGGCGTTCGGTCGACGCCGATGACCTCGTGCCCGGCCGCCGCGAGCGTGGTGACCACGCTACGGCCGAGGCGTCCTGCGCTTCCGGTGACGAGGACTCTGCTCACCGTGAGGGCTCCTTCAAGACTGCAAACAGTTGCACTAAACCTTTGTGTCCTCAGGGCGAGGTCGTCAAGGGGTGATTTCGACCCCCTCGCTGGAGCAGGGGTTTCCTGATGCAACGGGGCGGCAAGCGCTTTCATGCTACTCAGGGATTCTGCAAGCGGTTGCGTTAGGGTGGGCGACTGTGACAGTGACGATTCGTGATGTGGCCCGGGCTTCCGGTGTCCATGTATCGACCGTGTCGCGGACGTTCTCCGCACCGCACATGGTGAACGCGGCCACCCGTACCAGGGTGCTCACGGTGGCCGAGGAGCTGGGATACCGCCCCAACCGGGCGGCCAGGGCGCTCACGACGGGCCGCACCCACAACCTCGGCCTGATCGTGGCCGACATCGCCAATCCGTTCTTCCCCCCGCTGATCAAGGCGGCCCACTCGGCGGCCAGGCAGCGCGACTACCACCTGTTCGTGGCCGACACCGACGAGGAGGCGGCCACCGAGGAGGAGCTGGTGCAGGCGTTCTCCAAACAGGTGGACGGCCTGGTGCTGTGCAGCCCGCGCTCGTCCAACAAGGCGCTGGAACGGCTGGCCGCGCGGGTGCCGTTCGTGGTGATCAACCGGCGGCTGCGCGGCGCCGCCACGGTCCTGATGGACGTCGGCCACGGGGCCAGGCTGGCGGTCGAGCACCTGACCGGGCTCGGGCACCGCCGTGTGGCGCTCGTGTCGGGCCCGGCCGGCTCGTGGACCAGCGCGGAGATCCGTACGGCCGCCGAACAGGTGGAGGGGGTCGAGCTGGTCGTCATCGGCCCCAACGCGCCCACCGAGCGGGGCGGGCTCGCCGCCGCGCGGCGGGTGCGGGACTCCGGGGCGACCGGCGTGCTCGCCTACAACGACCTGGTGGCGATCGGGCTCATCGAAGGGCTCGGTGACCTGGGGCTGAGCGTGCCGCGGGACGTCAGCGTGATCGGGATCGACGACATCGTCTCCGGACGGCTGAACCGCCCCAAGCTCACCACTGTCGCCATGCCCACCGCCGCGGCCGGCCGGCTCGCCGTGGATCTGCTCATCCAGGAGGTCACGGCCACCACCTCGCTGGAGACGCGCCTGGTGATCAGGGACTCCACTGCTCCGCCACGGTAGCGGGTCGGCTGCAAACGGTTGTACTAACTGAGCAGCGAATTCATCTGACTTCTCGGGCGGGCAGGCTCTCTACCTGGGAAAACGTCGTAACGATATATCGGTAACGGCTATGTAACGTCTGCAAAGGGTTGACGTAACTTTCCCGCCAGCTATAGGAAAGCGCTATCCATTCACATCTCGCCGGAAGGTCCGTGAATGACGAATGAGTTCCGTCATGGCTGACACGGTGGCGGTGAAGACCCGAGCCCCGCGCGAACCGGCCACGCAGGCCGGCGGAGGCGGACCCCGCTCCCTACGCGCCCGCCGCGAGGCAAGGGCCGCCTACCTGTTCCTGGCGCCCTGGTTCGTCGGCCTGCTTGTCATCACGGTCGGCCCGATCATCGCCTCGCTCTACCTGTCCTTCACCGACTACAGCCTCCTCAAGGAGGCCAAGTGGGTCGGGCTGGACAACTACGTCAAGATGTTCACCGAGGACGAGAGGTTCATGTCCTCGCTGAAGGTGACCACGATCTACGTGGTCGTGTCGGTCCCGCTGCAGCTGGCCTTCGCGCTGGCGCTGGCCCTGGTGCTCGACCGGGGGCTGCGCGGGCTGTCGTTCTACCGCTCGATCTTCTACCTGCCCTCGCTGCTGGGCGGCAGCGTCGCGATCGCGATCCTCTGGCGCAAGGTGTTCGGCGCCGACGGCCTGGTCAACGCGGCGCTGTCGATCTTCGGCATCCAGGGGCCCGGCTGGGTCGGCGACCCCGACACGGCGCTGGGCACGCTGATCCTCCTGCACGTGTGGACGTTCGGCGCCCCGATGATCATCTTCCTCGCCGGGTTGCGTCAGATCCCCAGCAGTTATTACGAGGCGGCGGCGGTGGACGGCGCCGGAACGCTGCGCCAGTTCCGCTCGATCACGCTGCCGCTGCTGACGCCGATCATCTTCTTCAACCTCGTGCTCGAGGTCATCAAGTCGTTCCAGTCGTTCACGCAGGCGTTCATCGTCAGCAACGGCAAGGGCGGCCCGGCCGACTCCACCCTCTTCTACACGCTCTACCTCTATCTGAAGGGGTTCAAGAGCTACGACATGGGCTACGCCGCGGCGATGGCGTGGGTCCTGCTGCTCATCATCGCCGCCCTGACCGGAGTGAACTTCCTCGCGTCTAAGTATTGGGTCTTCTATGGCGACACCAAGTAGGCCGCTCCCGGTGCTGTTCCGCCCCCTCAAGGGCGGGCCGGTGGTCAAGCACATCCTGCTGATCGGCTTCGGCCTGGTCATGCTCTATCCGCTGCTCTGGATGATCTCCAGCTCGCTCAAGCCGGAGGAGCTGATCTTCCGGGAGCCGGGGCTGTGGCCCAGCCAGGTCACGTTCGAGAACTACACCGAGGGCTGGACGGCGCTGAAGCACCCCTTCGGCTACTACCTGTGGAACTCCGCGGTCGTCACCGCGCTGTCCGTGGTGGCCAACCTGGTGGCCTGCTCGCTGGCAGCCTACGCCTTCGCCCGGCTGAACTTCCCGCTGAAGAAGCTCTGGTTCGCCATCATGCTGGGCACGATCATGCTGCCCCACCACGTCGTGATCGTGCCGCAGTACATCATGTTCTCGAAGCTCGACCTGATCAACACGATCTGGCCGCTGGTGATGCCCAAGGTGCTGGCGACGGACGCGTTCTTCGTCTTCCTCATGGTGCAGTTCATCCGTACGCTGCCGAGGGAGCTGGACGAGGCGGCCGAGATCGACGGAGCGGGCTATTGGCGCATCTTCATCAGAGTGGTCATGCCGCTCTGCCTGCCCGCGCTGGCCACGACCGCGATCTTCACGTTCATCTGGACCTGGAACGACTTCCTCAGCCAGCTCCTTTACCTCAACAACCCGGACAACTTCACCGTCCCGGTCGCGCTGCGCACGTTCCTGGACGCCAGCAGCGACTCGCAATGGGGACCCATGTTCGCCATGTCGATCATCGCGCTCGGTCCCATCTTCGGCTTCTTCCTGGCCGGCCAGAAGTACCTGATCCGTGGCGTGGCCACGACCGGTCTGAAGTAGTTCCGTTCACCCCCCAACAAGAGGAAAACCCCTAGGAGGTAGAGCCGTGAGCTCTGGCAAGAAGGTGTGGTCGGCGGCATTGCTCGCCACCGCGATGCTGGCGGTCACCGCGGCCTGCGGCAGCGGCAGCGGCGGCGAAAGCGCCGATGGCAAGATCAAGCTGCGCTTCTCCTACTGGGGTAGCGCCGCGCGGCAGCAGATGACCGAAGAGGCGATCAAGAAGTTCGAGGCCAAGAACCCGACCATCGACGTCGAGGGCGAGTTCTCCGACTTCGCGGCGTACTACGAGTCGCTGTCCACGAAGGTCGCGGCCAGCGACGCGCCGGACGTCATCACCCTCGAGATCCGCGGCCTGCGCGAGTACGCCGACCGCGGCACGCTGGCCGACCTGGCCAGCACGGTCAACACCGGCGACATCGACCCCAAGGTGCTGGCCACCGGCGCCATCGACGGCAAGCAGTTCGCCATCCCCACCGGCGTCAACGCCTTCTCCCTGGTCGTCAGCCCGACTGAGCTGGAGGCCGCGGGGCAGAAGCTCCCCGACGACACCAAGTGGACGTGGGACGACTACGTCAACCTGGCGTCGAAGGTCAGCGAGAAGAGCGCCGGGAAGATCTACGGCACGCAGCAGAGCTTCAACCCGGCCTACCTGCAGATCTTCGCCGCGCAGAAGGGCGAGCCCTTCTACAACGGCAACAAGATCGGCGTCTCACCCGAGACGATCAAGGCCTGGTGGGCCACTCACCAGAACCTGATCAAGACCAAGGGCTCGCCCGACGCCGCCAAGACCGCCGAGATCGGCGCCCAGAGCGTGGACCAGTCGCTGCTGGCCACCGGCACCGGCGCGATGGGCATGTGGTGGAGCAACCAGCTCGGCGGCATCGCCAAGAAGTCCGGCAAGGACGTGGACCTGCTCCGGATGCCGAAGCTGCCGGGCGCCACCACCGGCGGCATGTTCCTGCAGCCCGCGATGTTCTACACCGCCTCGTCGAAGTCCGAGCACGCGGCCGAGGCCGCCAAGTTCATCGACTTCATGATCAACGACCCTGAGGCGGGCGGGATCATCCTCAGCGACCGCGGCCTGCCGGCCAGCTCCAAGGTGCTGGCGGCGGTCAAGGACAAGCTGCCGCCCACGGACAAGAAGACGCTGGAGTTCCTCGACAAGGTCAAGGGCGAGCTGGCCGACCCGCCGGCCGCTCCGCCGAAGGGCGCCAGCGCCATGGAAGACATCCTCACGCGCTACTCCGAGGAGGTCCTGTTCGGCAGGATGACCCCCGACGACGCCGCGCAGAAGTTCATCACCGAGGCCAACGCCTCGATCGCAGGCTAAAGGAGAGACATGAAGTACGCGTTCGTCGGGCTCGGGCATCGTGCGCAGATGTATGTCGACGCGCTGCTCGGGGAGTGGCGCGACGCCGGCACCATCGTCGCCCTGTGCGACACGAACCGGACCCGCATGGACTACTACGTCGAGCGGATCGGTCACGAGGTGCCGCGTTTCGCGCCCGATGAGTTCGACAAGGTGCTCGAGCTCGCCGACGCGGTCATTGTCACCACCGTCGACGCCACCCACGCCCGGTACGTGTGCGCGGCGCTCGACGCCGGGCGCGACGTCATCGTGGAGAAGCCGCTGACCGTCGACGCCGAGGGCTGCGCGGCCATCGCCGAGGCGGCCGAGCGCAGCAGCGGCAAGCTGATCGTCACGTTCAACTACCGCTACTCGCCGCGTAACTCGGCCGTGCGCCGCCTGCTGCAGGAGGGCGCGATCGGCCGGGTGACGTCCGTGCACTTCGAGTGGACGCTCGACACCATCCACGGCGCCGACTACTTCCGCCGCTGGCACCGCGAGCGGATCAACTCGGGCGGGCTGCTCGTCCACAAGTCCACCCACCACTTCGACCTGGTCAACTGGTGGCTGGCCGCCGCCCCGCAGACCGTCTTCGCCCAGGCCGACCTGCGCTTCTACGGCTCGGACAACGCCCGCGAGCGCGGCCTGACCGACCGCCCGGCGCGGGGCCAGGGCGCCCCGGGCCTCGGCACGGACCCGTTCATCCTGGACATCTCCAAGGACCCCAGGCTCAAGCGGCTCTACCTGGACGCCGAGCACGAGGACGGCTACCTCCGCGACCAGGACGTCTTCGGCGACGGGATCACCATCGACGACACCATGTCGGTGATGGTCCGCTACACCAACGGCGCCGTGCTCACCTACGCGCTGAACGCCTACGCGCCCGCCGAGGGCTACCGGGTGGCGTTCAACGGCACGGGCGGGCGACTGGAGCTGGAGGTCGTCGAGCGGGCGTGGACCCCGCCGCACGCGGCCATCGACCCGAGCTCCGCCTCCAAGAAGCACAAGGCCGACTCCTGGGAGAAGCTCACCCTGCACCGCCACTGGAGCGAGGCGGAGGAGGTGCCGATCGAGAGCGGCGCCGGCGGCCACGGCGGCGGCGACCGGCTGCTGCTGAACGACGTCTTCCGCGGCCCCGGCGACGACCCGCTGGCCCGGCAGGCCGGCTACCGCGACGGGATCCGCAGCGTGCTGACCGGCCACTCGGCCAACGTGTCGGCCGCGACCGGCGAGCCGGTGCACCTGGTGGACGACGGCACGCGTGTTCGCTGAGCTGGCCGAGGTCGCCGCCGCGCAGTTCGGGCCGTACCCGTCTCTTCCGGGGCCCGAGCTGCGGCGGGCTGCGCGCGCCGCGATGGGGGTGCTCGACCTGGCCGCCGGTGACGTGCGGGTCGAGCGCTCGTGGACGGACGGGGACCTCGCCGGGGAGGAGCTCTCCTGGTCGGTGGGGTTCGGGCCGCGCACCCACGCCTACCTCCTGCGTCCCGCTGACGCGGCCGGGCCGCTGCCCGGGGTGGTGGCGCTGCACTGCCACGGCGGGATGAAGTGGGTGGGCAAGGAGAAGATCGCCGACGGTCCCTCCGGGCCATCCCTCGAGGTCCAGCGGGTCCGCGAGCGGCTCTACGGCGGTCGCGCGTACGCGAACGAGCTGGCCCGGCGCGGCTTCGTGGTGCTGGCCCCCGACGTGCTCACCTGGGGCAGCCGCCGCTTCCCGCTCGGCGTCGACGAGCCCGGCGCTTACGACACGGCGGCCAGGGATCACGAGCACGTGGTCGCCAAGTACTGCGCCGCGCTCGGCACGTCCTTCGCGGGCGTGGCGGCGGGCGAGGACCTGGCCGCAGCGGCGTATCTCCGATCGAGGCCCGACGTGGGCACCGTCGGATGCGTCGGGCTCTCCGGAGGCGGCCTGCGGGCCGCGCTGCTCGGCGCGTTCGACCCTGACATGCGGGCCGTCGTGGTCGCCGCGATGGTCTCGTCCTACCGCGACATGATCGACGGGTACGTCGAGAAGCACACCTGGATGCTCTGGCCGCCGGGGCTGCCGCGTCTGGGCGACTGGCCCGACCTGGTGGCCGCCCGCGCGCCCGAGCCGCTCATGGTCCAGTACGCCCTGCGCGACGAGCTCTTCCCCGAGCCGGGCATGCGCCGGGCGCACACCATGATCGAGGAACGTTATCGCGAGGCTCCTGACGCCTACGAGGCGGTGTGGGCAGACGTGCCCCACAGCTTCGACGTGACCAGGCAGGAGCAGGCCTTCGACTGGCTGGCTCAGCGGTTGAAGGCCTAGGAGAATGCCGCCGCCCGGGACCTGCCCCCGGGCGGCGGCGCTCCTGAACGGGACTAATTACCCGACTTCCAGGTGGCGATGAGCTTGTCGTAGTCGAGCGTCTCCGGCTTGCCCCGCTCGTCGGCCAGCTTCGGCGCGGGCGCGCCCGGCTGGTCGAGCCAGTACTGGGCGGGCCGCTCCGGGTTCAGCTTCGGCGCGCAGTTGCCGCCGTAGCCGCGCCGCTCCAGCCGGGCCAGGATCTCGTCCTGCTGCTTGGCCAGGTTGTCCATCGACTGCTGGGCGGTCGTCTCACCGGTCACCGCGGTGGCCACGTTCTGCCACCAGAGCTGGGCGAGCTTGGGATAGTCGGGGACGTTCGTCCCGGTCGGGGTCCACTGCTTGCGGGCCGGCGAGGCGTAGAACTCGATGAGCCCGCCGTACTTCTTGGAGTTCTCGGAGAAGAAGTCGCTGCGGATGTCGGAGTCGCGGATGAACGTCAGGCCCTTGATCGACTTCTTCAGCGACACCGACTTCGACGTGACGAACTGCGCGTACAGCCAGGCCGCGGCCCGGCGGTCCTGCGGCGTGTTCTTGAGCAGCGTCCACGAGCCGGCGTCCTGGTAGCCGAGCTTGTTGCCCTGCTTCCAGTAGGCGCCGTGCGGGCTCGGCGCGATGCGCCACTTGGGCGTGCCGTCGCTGTTGACGACCGGCAGGCCCGGCTTGGTCATGTCGGCCGTGAACGAGGTGTACCAGAAGACCTGCTGGGCGATGTTGCCCTGCGCCGGGACCGGGCCCGCCTCGCTGAAGTTCATGCCCGCGGCCTCCCGGGGCGCGTACTTCTTCAGCCAGTCCACGTACTTGGTGAGCGCGTAGACCGCCGCGGGGCCGTTGACGTCGCCGCCGCGGGTGACCGACGAGCCGACCGGACGGCAGTTCTCGACTCTGATGCCCCATTCGTCCACCGGCAGGCCGTTGGGGATGCCGGGGTCGCCGTTGCCCGCCATGGACAGCCAGGCGTCGGTGAAGCGCCAGCCCAGCGACGGGTCCTTCCTGCCGTAGTCCATGTGGCCGTAGACCTTCTTGCCGTCGATGGTCCCGTTGCCGTTGATCTTGTTGGTGAAGAAGTCGGCGATGTCCTCGTAGGCCGCCCAGTTGACCGGGACGCCCAGGTCGTAGCCGTACGCGGCCTTGAACTGCTTCTTGATCTCCGGGTCGGTGAACCAGTCGTAGCGGAACCAGTACAGGTTCGCGAACTGCTGGTCGGGGAGCTGGTAGATCTTCTTGTCGGGGCCGGTGGTGAAGCTGATGCCGATGAAGTCGTCCAGGTCGAGCGTGGGCGAGGTGACGTTCTTGCCCTCGCCGGCCATGTAGTCGGACAGCGGGAAGACGTAGTCGCCGCGCGAGTGGGTGCCGATGAGGTCGGAGTCGTTGACGTACGCGTCGTAGATGTTCTGGTTGCCCTGGATCTGGGTCTGCAGCTTCTCGATGACGTCACCCTCCTGGATCAGATCATGCTTGATCTTGATCCCGGTGATCTCGGTGAACGCCTTGGCCAGTGTCTGAGACTCGTACTCGTGGGTGGTGATCGTCTCGGAGACCACGTTGATCTGCATGCCCCGGTACGGCGCCGCGGCCTTGATGAACCAGTCCATCTCCGCCAGCTGCTGGTCCTTGGACAGGGTGCTCGGCGTGAACTCCTCCGTCACCCACCGCTGCGCCGCGGCCTTGCCGTCGGACTCCTTGAAATCGCTCGTGGGCTTCTTCGCGCCCTGCGTGCAGCCGGCCACTACCAGGACGAGCGCGGCCAGACCTACCGCCGCGGACCTGCCTGCCCGATGCCTCATCGCTCGGCTCCTCCTCTGTTAGCCCCATATCCCGATCACGACCGCCACCAGCAGCGCGCAACCGAGTGCGAGCCACATGGACAGGTCGGTGACAGCTATCCAGCCGGCCAGCACGACGGCCGCGCTGATCAGGCCGATGTAGAGCCGGTCGCCACGGTCGGTCTCGATGCGCAGGAAGCCGCGCCTGGCCACGGGAGGGGAGACGCGGGCCCAGACCGCCATGACGACCAGCAGCAGGGCGAGCCCGGCGAACACCAGGGCCGTCGGGACGGTCCAGACCATCCACTCCAGCATCCCTAGACCCTCCCCATGGTGAATCCCTTGGCTATGTAGTTGCGGACGAACCAGATGACGATCGCGCCGGGGACGATGGTGAGCACGCCCGCCGTCGCCAGCAGCGCCCAGTCCACGCCTGCCGCGCTCACCGTCCGCGTCATCGTGGCGGCGATCGGTTTGGCGTTCACCGAGGTGATCGTCCTGGCGATCAGCAGCTCGACCCAGCTGAACATGAAGCAGAAGAACAGCGTCACGCCGATCGCGGACCGGATCATCGGCAGGAATATGCGAATGAAGAAACGCGGCAGCGAATAGCCGTCGATCGCCGCGGTCTCGTCTATTTCCCGGGGAATTCCCGACATGAAGCCCTCGAGAATCCACACGGCGAGCGGCACGTTGAAGAGCATGTGCGCGATGGCGACGCCGAGGTGCGTGTCGAAGAGCCCGACGCTCTGGTAAATCTGGAAGAACGGCAGCAGGAACACCGCCGGCGGCGCCATGCGGTTCGTCAGGAGCCAGAAGAACAGATGCTTGTCCCCGGCGAAACGGAACCGCGAGAACGCGTACGCCGCCGGCAGCGCCACGACGAGCGACATCACCGCGTTCATCGAGGTGTAGATGATGGAGTTCAGATAGCTCGAATACCAGGAGGAGTCGGAGAAGAAAGTGGCGTAGTTGTCGAACGTCACGCGTTGCGGGATGAGCGAGAAACTGCCGAGGATGTCCTCGTTCGGCCGGATCGACATGCCGAACATCCACAGCAGCGGCAGCATCAGCGTGGCCACGTACAGCCAGAAGACCGTCCGTGCCCAGGGGAGTCGCCGCTCGGTGCGCCTGGCCATCGGGTCACCTCCCCGACCTGGTCAGCACGGTGAAGAAGACGTAGCAGAGGATCTGCACGATCAGGAAGTAGAGCAGCGAGAACGCGCCGGCCGGGCCCAGGTCGAACTGCCCGACCGCGATCTTCGACAGCAGGATGCTGAGGAACGACGTGGCGTTCCCCGGGCCGCCGCCCGTCACCACGAACGGCTCGGTGTAGATCATGAAGCTGTCCATGAACCTGAGCAGGATCGCGATCGTCAGCACCCCGCGCAGCCTGGGCAGCTGGATGTGCCGGAACGTGGCCCACGCCGACGCGCCGTCGATCTGCGCGGCCTGGAAGTACGGCTCCGGGATCGAGCGCAGGCCCGCGTAGGCCAGCAGCGCCACCAGCGGCGTCCAGTGCCAGATGTCCATGACCAGGACCGTGATCCAGGCGTCCGTGGAGTCCAGCGTGTAGTTGAAGTTGATCCCGAGGACGTTGTTGATCGTCCAGCCGCCCAGCCCGATGTCGCCGCGGGCGAAGATCTGCCAGATCGTGCCCACCACGTTCCAGGGGATGAGCAGCGGCAGCGCGACCAGCACCAGCGCCACCGACACCCAGAAGCCGCGGCGCGGCATCACCACCGCGAGCGCGACCCCGAGCGGGATCTCCAGCAGCAGCACCTGCGCCGAGAACAGCAGCGTCCGCACGAACGCCGAGCGCACCTCCGGGTCGCGCGAGATCGAGCGGAACCAGTCCAGGCCCACGAAGATCCGGTCATTGGGGTTGAAGACGTCCTGCACGGAGAAGTTGACCACGGTCATCAGCGGGATCACGGCGGTGAACGCCACCGACACGACCACCGGCAGCACCAGCAACCAGGCCCGGTTGTCCTTCCGCTTCAGGTCCGCGGCCCGCGGCTCCTCCTGGACCTCGGTCACGCCGTACCCCTTCCGCTCAAGGGCGCGAGGGAGCCGCACCTGACCTCGTCCCGGAACAGGAACGTCCGGTCCGCGGGGAAGTGGAGGAACTCGACCGAGTCGGGCCGGTAGGGCGAGCCCGCCTCGGTCCTGGCGATCATCGGGTGCTCGCCGACCCTGGCGTGGACCAGGTCGTACGCGCCCATCCGGTCGATCCCGGTCACCGTGGCCGGCACGCCCGGCGACCGGCCCGCGCCGCTGATCTCGACGAACTCGGGGCGCACCCCGATCCTGACCGGCCCGGGAGGCAGCTCGTCGGCGACCAGGCCGACGTCCGCCTGGCCGACGCGTACGACGTCGCCGACGATCTCGGCCGGGAGCATGTTCATGCCGGGCGAGCCGATGAAGTGCCCCACGAACTCGTGCGCCGGCGACAGGAACAGCTCGGCCGGCTCGCCCGCCTGCACGATCGCCCCGTCGTTGAGTACCACGACCTCGTCGGCGAACGTCAGCGCCTCCGTCTGGTCGTGCGTGACGTAGACGAGCGTGTGGCCGGTGTCGCGGTGGATCTCCTTGAGCTTGCTGCGCAGTGTCCACTTCAGCGCCGGATCGACCACGGTGAGCGGTTCGTCCAGCAGCACCGCCGCCACCTGGGAGCGCACCAGGCCGCGGCCCAGGCTGACGATCTGCTGGCGGCCCGCGTCCAGGCGGCGCGACCTGCGGCCGAGCAGGTGGTCGAGGCCGAGGAGCCGGGAGACCTCGCGGACCCGCTCGTCGATCTCCTTCTTCGGATATTTCCGGTTCCGGAGGGGGAAGGCGAGGTTGTCGTAGACCGACATCTCCTCGTACAGGACCGGGAACTGGAAGACCTGCGCGATGTTGCGGCCCGAGGTGGGCACGTCGGTGACGTCGCGGTCGTCGAAGAAGATCCGGCCCACCGTGGGGGTGAGCAGGCCGGAGATGATGTTCAGGAGTGTGGTCTTGCCGCAGCCGCTCGGGCCGAGCAGCGCGTACGCCCGGGAGCTCTGCCAGGTCCAGGTCATCGGCTTGAGCGCCCAGGTCTCGCCGCCGTCGTAGCTGTGGCCCACGCCTTCCAGGCGGATGTCAGCCATGCAGGTCGACCTCCGCGGCGCTGGTGGCGAGCAGGCGCCCGCCGTCCTCGTCGAAGACGAAGACGTGGGCCGGGTCCACGTACGCGACCGCGGACTCGCCGGGCGTGAACAGCCGGGTGCCCGTCAGGTGCGCGACCAGGTGCACGCTCCCCTGCAGGAGCAGGTGCACGAACGTCGCGCTGCCGGTCACCTCGGCCAGCCTGATCTCGGCGGGCAGCTCCAGCGCCCCCGGACCGGCGCGCTCGATGCTCACCTGGTGGGGGCGGATGCCGAGCATGACCTCGCGGCCCGACGCCTGCGCGCGGGGCGCGGGGAACGACGTGCCCAGGACCTCGATCCGGCCGTCGCGTACGACGCCGGGCAGCAGGTTGAGCGGGGGGTCGCTGAGCGTGGCGGCCACGGCCAGCGTCGGCGGGTGCGCGTACATCCCGGCCACGTCGCCGACGTGCTGGATCCTGCCCTCGCCCAGGACCACGGTCGGGGCGGCGAACGTCAGCGCCTCGTTCGGGTCGGCCGTGGAGTAGAGGACCACGCCGGGGGAGTCGGCGAACATGGTCTTCAGGTCGGCGCGTAACTGCTCGCGGAGCTTGAAGTCCAGGTTGGCCAGGGGCTCGTCGAGCAGCAGCAGGTCCACGGGCCGGGCCAGCGCCCGGGCGATGGCGGTGCGCTGCTGCTGGCCGCCCGACAGCTCGGCGGGGCGGCGGTCGAGCAGCCCCGCGATGCCCATGAGCTCGGCGACCTCGCGCACCCGGCGGTCGATCCCCGCGCCCCGGAACTTCGGGTCGAGGCGGAGGGGAGAGGCGATGTTCTCGTGGACGGTCAGGGAGGGGTAATTGATGAATTGCTGATAGACGAAGGCGACCGAGCGTTTCCGCACCGAAATCGCGGTGACGTCTTTTCCATCGACCACGACGCGGCCCGAATCCGGCGGTAACAGTCCGGCGGCGACGCGCATCAATGTCGTTTTTCCCGCGGTCATCGGGCCGACGAGTGTGGTCATTCCGTTGGATAATTCCAGGCGAACGTCGTCAAGCCAGGTCTCCCCGCGCTGCCGTACGAAGACGCCATCGAGAATCAGCGTCACTGTGCCGGTCCTCTCTGCTCGCCTCCATCTAACATGATCTGTAACTGTGTGCAAAGAGGGCATGTGGTGTTGCTGTGCAGAATGTGACGGTTGAGTAATCACGATTCGATGTCGGGACAGCCGTGAACGGCCGGACCTATCACTCCGGCGGCTTTTTCCCTGTTCATCGCCGCTATCTGAAGATTTTCGTGATCAGCTCGTGGAGTCGCTCTCGCTCGTCCGCCGTCAGCGGCGCCAGCGTCTCCCGTTCCACGCGCTCCACCAGGGCCCGCCCCCGCTCCAGCGCGTCGCGGCCCGCGGGCGTCAGCGAGACCCGGTAGCGCCGCCGGTCGGCCGGGTCGCGGTCGCGTTCGGCCAGCCCCGCGCCGATCAGCTCGTCCATCAGGCGCACCATGTCGCTCGGATCGAGCCCCAGCCGGCCGCCGATCTCGCGCTGGGCGGCGGGTCCGGAGTCGGCCAGCGTGGCCAGCACGGCGAACTGCCACAGGCTCAGCCCGGCCTCGTCCGCCAGCCGGGCCGCCACGGCGCGGCGGCTCCCCACCCCGACCTTGTGCAGGACGAAGGTCGTGATCGCGAGCAGGGTGGGCGGCAGGTCCATGCCCTTAGTGTAGGTTGTCACCAATAATTGGTAGTCACCCACTATTTTTCGCTGGAGGCCCTCCGATGGACGCGCTCTACCCCCGCCTGCTGGTGCGTGACTTCCCGACCTGCGCCGCCTTCTACCAGGCCGTGCTGCGCGAGCTGCTCGGCGTCGAGCCGGTGAAGGTCCTGCCCGGATACGCCAACTGGGACATCGAGGGGCAGGCCGGGCTGGTCCTGTTCGGCCGGGACCGGCTCGCGGCCGCCGTCGGCACCGCGGACCTGCCCCAGGCGGCTCAGGACACGGCTCAGAACACGGCTCAGGACGCGTCGATGCTGGTCATGAAGGTGGACGACGTCGACATGGCCGCCGACTGCCTGGCCCGCCACGGCGCCACGGTCGTCGCCCCGCCCCAGGACCGCCCCGACTGGGCGCCCACCCTGCGGACCGCGCACCTGCGCGATCCGGAGGGCAACCTCATCGAGCTCCAGTCGTACTGATCATGGAAGATCTTCAGGGGAGGTCTTCGGAGGAGGTCTTCACGGGAGGATCGAGTCCACGTAGCCGCCGTCCACCCGCACCGCGCCGCCCGTGGTCGCGGAGGCGAAGGGCGAGCTGAGGTAGACGACCATGTTCGCGATCTCCTCGGGCTCGATCAGGCGCTGCAGCAGAGACTGCGGCCGGTGCTCCCGCATGAACGCCCGCTGCGCCTCCTCCCACGGCAGCTCCTTGTCCACGAGCTGGTAGACGAACTCCTCCACGCCCCCGGTGTGCGTCGGCCCGGCGAGCACCGAGTTGACCGTCACCCCCGTGCCAGCGGCCGCCTTGGCGAACCCCCGGGAGACGCCCAGCAGTGCGGTCTTGGTCATGCCGTAGTGGATCATCTCGACGGGGATGGCCACGGCGGAGTCGCTGGCGATGTACTGGATCCGGCCCCAGTCGCGCTCGATCATGCCCGGCAGGTACGTACGGGTGAGCCGGACCGCGGCCAGCACGTTGACCTCGAAGTAGCGCCGCCACTCGGCGTCGTCGATCTCGAGCGCGGGCCTGGCCCCGAAGATCCCCAGGTTGTTGACCAGGATGTCCACCTGCGGCAGCGCGTCCAGCACCGCCGCGCAGCCCTCGTCCGAAGTCACGTCGCCGGGAGCCTCGATCAGGTCGCCGACACCGATCTGCTCCATCGCCATCGCGACGGAGCTCTCGGTGCGGCCGTTGATCCCGACGCGGGCCCCCGCCAACGCCAGCCCTTCGGCGATGGCCGCCCCGATGCCCTGCGTCGAGCCGGTGACCAGCGCGGTCTTGCCGCTGAGATCGATGCGCACGTTGTCATTGTCGGTGATCAGGTGCCGGAGGTCACGCCGGGACACGTGCACGGCGCGCCGGATGCGTAGGCTTGGGGTGGCGTGGAAGGGGCGTGGGTGCACCGGATCATCCTGTGGCTGGTCGTGGCGGGCGCCTTCGTGGCGAGTCTGGTCGTGCCCGGCGACTCCTCCGGGGTGGAGGAGTGCCAGTCGCGCGACACCCGGGTCGTCGCCCCGTACGCCGTCACCGGCTACTGGGTCATCCCCCGCGCCGATCCGTGCGTGACGCGGCGCATGGTCGAGGCCGTCCACGCGATCGGCGGCGACACGCTCATCACGTTCGGGCCGAGGTTCAGCGCCCGCGAGGATCCCGTCTTCGCCGACTGTCTCGTGGACGGGCGGCCGTGCGCCGAGGTGCCCGGGGTCCGTCACGTCTACACGTACGTGACCAGCGAGGAATTCGGGAAGGGGCTGCTGCGCTGCCCGGGGTTGGACCGGCGGATCGAGAGCCGGGGCCGGATCTTCTACCGGGTCTCGCTGGCCGGGTCCTGCGCGGACCCCGTCCAGGATCTCGTGCTCGTCTCCACGGACGGCGACGGGCTCGGCAACCTGATGACCGAGGCGGCCGCGTACGGGATGACGGTGTTCCCCGGGCTGCCCGCCGCGCCGCAGCAGGAGGGCAAGCCGTGGGAGCCCGACACCGCGCACACCCCCGCGCTGAGCGCCTTCACCGCGCGGGTGCTGGCCGACTACCGCGAGCGGTTCGGGAGGTCGGCGGCGTTCGGCGGGGTGTACCAGTCGTTCGAGCTGGCCATGCGGGGGCGGGGGCCGAAGGATCCGATCATCGAGCTGTACGCGGCCCAGCACGCGGTCGTCGCCGCGGCCCTGCCCGGGAAGAAGATCGTGGTCAGCCCGTACATCGACGCCCGGAGGGGGCGCGGGTTCCCGCCCGGGCAGGTGGAGAAGGGGTTGGCGGACATCGCCGCGACCCGGGCCGGAGCGCCCATGGCCGTCGCCGTGCAGGACGGGCGGGGGACGGGGAAGGTGCCGGTGTACGGGGTTCATGAGGAGGCGGCGCCCGTCGCTCCGCGATTGATGCCGGTGGTCGGGGCTGTGAGCAATGCCCGGGCGTACTACGGGTCCACGCGCGACTACATCGAGGCCGCGGCGCGGCGGGTGCCGTCCGGGGTGGAGCTGTGGGTGAACGTGGAGGGGTTCGAGCCGACGCCGGTGGACGGGGAGTGCGGGCGGGTGGATCCGCTGCCGTTGCGGGGGCGTACCACGAAGGGCCGGATCGACTCGCAGGTGATGGCGGCGGGGACCTACGCCGGAAAAATCATCTCTTATGGGTGGGACCCGTTCTTCACGTGCCAGGCCCGCTTCGACACGCCCTCACTGGCCGACGACATCGTGAACGGCTGGCGGCAGCCGATCATCGTCGGCGCCACCCGCAAGGAGATGAACGGGCGGCAGGGCATCCTCGTCGAGGGCTACAACCTGCGCGGCGGGACGCTCCGCTTCGACCCGCAGGGGGCGGTGGTCAGGCAGGAGTGGTACGGGCGGGGGCGGCTGGAGTCGGCGTGGGCCCCGTACGTACCCACGGGCCCCTGGACCTCGATCACCGCCACGAACGAGACCGGCCACTCCAGCACGAGCGGCTACGCGATCCGTTAGGCCCTCAGGTCAGCCCCTCAGGTCAGCCCCTTAGGTCAGCCCCTTAGGTCAGCGCCGACACGAGGATGTCCGCCAGCAGGGTGGCCTGGCTGCCGTCCTCGTCCAGGTCGGGATCGAGGATCGTCACCTCCAGGCCGACGGCTCCCGGCAGTTGCGCCAGGCCGCGGATCAGCTCGGTGAGCTGCGCGGCGTCGAGCCCGCCCGGGGTGGGGGAGTCCACGGCGGGCAGCACGGACGGGTCGAGGACGTCGGCGTCCACGTGGATCCAGAACCCGTCGAGCTCGTCACGCACCAGCACCTTGCTCGCGTCGTCGAGGGAGATGTCGGTGCCCGGGAGGTGCGCGATGCCGCTGTCCGCGATGTCCCGCAGGTCCTCCTCGTCCCGGACCCCGATCACGATCACGTCCTCGTCCCTGACGTACGGCCGCAGCCCGTCGATGTCCGCCAGGTAGTCGTCACCGCGCCCGGTGATCAGCGCCAGGTCCTCCCCGGCCGCCGCCCCGACGTGCGGGCTGTTGCCCAGGTGCCGGAAGTCGGCGTGCGCGTCCAGGTACGCCACTCCGTACCGCCCGCTCCGGCGCAGGGCGAGGGCGGGGCCGAGCAGGATCGAGCAGTCGCCGCCGAGCAGCACCGGGAACCCTCCCGCCGCCCGGATGCCGGTCACCTCGTCGGCGAGCCTGCGGGTGTAGGAGGCGATGGCTGGGCCGTTGCGCACGCCGCTGCCGGGCTCCCAGGTGGCGACATAGCGGGGCGGGACCAGCGTCCCCGCGTCGGCGGCGCCGAGCCGCTGCACGAGGCCCGCGTTCCGCAGCGCCCAGGGGGCCTTGTAGCAGCCGGGGATGGTGTCGGGGGCGAGCGGGCGCAGGCCGAGATTGGACGGGGCGTCGAGGATCGTCAGGTGCCTGTCAGGGGTTATTCTGTTCATAGTCGTGACGGTAACAGAGGGAGGATGGATGCGCCAGTTCGCTGAAACGGGTCTTGTGGCACTGGATCTGGCCAACACGTGGGACGAGTACCTGGACGACCCGGAGCGCCTGCCCGACACGGCGGCCCTGCACCGCTTCTGCCACGAACTGGACCTGTCACCCGCCCCCACCGGACTCCCACCCGCACTCCCGGCCCCGTCCCCAGCCCTCCGGCCGGTGGCGTCACCGGAGGCGCGGCCGGGGTCGTCGTTGGAGACCTCGGGGGCACCTTCCCCGGAGACCCGGCCGGAGCGGTCATCGGAGGCCCAGTTGGGGGAGTCGCAAGGGGCGCGGCCGGGGCAGTCGCCGGAGGCGGGGCCGGGGCTGAAATCGGTGGGGGAGCCGCTCGAAGGCGGGCCGAGCGAGCGTCCGGCGGGAGCCGACGGGCCGGACGCGAGGGAGTTGCGGGCGGTGCGGGCGGTCCGGGAGCGGCTGCGTGCCGTGCTGTCCTGCGACCCTTCCGATCGGACGCGCGCCCTGGCGCGGTGGGCGAGCGAGCTGCCGATCCGGGTGGTGGTGGAGGAGTCGGACGGCGCGCCACGCCAGCGCCTCACCGCACCGGAGGGAGCCGACCTCGCCGAACAGTTCGCCGTACGATCCGTCGCCGAGTTGCTCGACCTCGCCGCCACAGGCGACTGGGAACGGCTGCGCCTCTGCGCGGCCGACCCCTGCAAGGACGCCTTCGTGGACCACAGCCGCCCGGGCAAGCGCCAGTTCTGCTCGACCCGCTGCGCCAACCGCGCCCACGCCGCCGCCTCCCGCGCCCGCCGCCGCTGAGCCTCGGGCATACGGCGATATCCAGGCGACCGGCACGTGTACCGGTCCGGCGGTGATCTGGCCGATCTTGCGCTGGATCTTCTACGGGGGAGCGGGATGATGTCGGGCGCGAACGCCTCCATGAGGTCCGCTGGAGAAGGTCGTCTGGTCGCGCCGCCTGCTCATCGCGTTGTCGTGGCGCGTCGCCGGATGCGCAGGGGTGCCGTTGGCGCGAGTGACCACGCACGGTGTGATGGAGGGGGTTCAGGTATCCCAGCTGTGGGCGGTTGGGCTTCAGCTGAGCTGGGATCTTCAATCGAAGAGCTCTTCGGCGGTGGTGGTTTTGAGTGATCGGACGAGCCAGCTCTCAAGGAGGGCGAGGTCGGTGCATGCGAGGACTCTCTCCCGGATGGAGTCCGAGACGGGTATGTTGCGCTGCTCCAGGATCTTCAGCACGGACTTCGCTTCGCCACGAGCCTCACCTTCGGCCTGTCCTTCGGCTCGTCCTTCGGCCCGGAGCATCTCCGCGAACTCGGATTTGAATCGATAGTTCTGCATGGCCATCAGAGATCTCCAGATCTGCCGGGCTTTAGTGTTTCCGAGGCCTATTTCCGTTTGTTCGGCGAGGTATGCGGCGGTGTCGGTGTCGACCGCGGTCAGCGCGACGTCCAGGGCCTCCAGTATCGCATTGACCTTGGGTGAACGCGCATGTGTGAGTGCCGAGAACATGGTGAGCACCGCGTCTTCGCACGCTTCGGCCGGGTTGATGATCTGAGGCACGTTGTCAGGGCCGAGCGCTATGGGATAGACGATCAAGCACGGGAAGCCGGGCAGGCCGATCCGTTTCGGCTCGCGGGCCCACGTGGCCGTGGCCTTGTCCTGGCAGGTCACGAGGAGCATGACGGGACAGTCGAACTTGATGTGCGCGTGGCTGAAGGTAGTAGGCCCACGCGGACGCCTTGTCGTCGTCTATGCGTGATTGCGACTCGATGATCACCACGGTTTTGGACCCCCACCGGGAGGTGAACATCATCACCGTGTCGGCGCGCCGCTCAATCGGCGCTATTTCCGTCAGGTCGGTATCGACCACAGCGACCTCGGCAGGGGTCGGGAAGTCGATGTTGAGGATCTTGAAGGCATGAGCGAACAGCTCTGGTTTGTCGCGGAAGATGCGATGGAGCGCCTCATGCTGGGAGGAGGGCATGCGCGGAACGTTATCACTCGATGACTCTAAGTTCAGGCAGATGTGTCGAAGCGCGCACGGTTTGCCTGGGCGAGGGCGGCCCGGTGTTGCGCGAACCGCGCCACGAAGGCGGGTCCGCCTCGCAGGGGTCCGGTGACCAGGGGGTGGCCGGGTGCCGCCGTCGGCTCGCCATCGCCCCGGTTCGGTGTCCTGTCTCCGTCCGGTGGTTGCGGACCGCGTGGTGTGTTGCCGACGTGGGATCCGGTCGCATGCGGGCGTGGGCGCGCGGCGTCCCGGGCACCGGGAATTGTCGGTCAGGGTAGATAGCTTTCGATCATCCCCCCGACGATGGAGGTTGGTCGATGTATCGACAGGGCGACATCCTGATCATGCCCGTGCCGGAGGAGTCCGCCCCGCGCACGCTGCGGCCGGAGCCGCGGGACGCTCGCGGGCGGCTGGTTCTGGCCTATGGCGAGGCCACCGGACACTGCCACGCGATCCCCGGCCCCGGCACCCTGGCCGGCGGCTTCCTGCACCTGCCCGAAGGCGGGCGGCTCGTGCACGAGGAGCATGCCGCGATCTCGCTGCCCAAGGGCTGGTACAGGGTGATCAGGCAGCGTGAATACGTGCCCGGCTCCTACCGGGTGGTGGCCGACTGATGACGACCTTGACGTGGGAGCAGGTGGCCGTGGCCACCGGGCCGGGCGAGGACCCGGAGGCGGCCGTCCGGCAGGCGTACCGCGAGGCCGGGCTGGCCGAGCCCGAGCACGTGCTCGTGCTGCCCTCGCCCGCGGCCGGGGCCGTCGCGGCGGCCTGGCTGACCGGCGGCGACGCGGTGCGCCGCGCCCTGGAGGAGGCCGGACTGGGGGCCCTGCCGCACCGCTCACCGGACGACGGCGGCTCGCCGGCCGGATCACCGAGCGGGGACGGCTCATCAACCGGGTCGGCGGGCGACGGTGGCTCGTCAACCAGGTCAACGAGTGGGGATGGCCGCGCCGTGATGCGCGATCCGCGCGGCGAGAGCGGCTCCGACGAACAGGAGCCCGGTGACCAGGGCGTACCAGAGCTGCGTCGGGCGGTGGGGGAGGCGCTCAGGTCGTGGGAGTCGTACGGGGATCCCGGCCGGTCGGTGCGGGGCGCGGTCCGTACGGTGCCGTGGGAGCGGGCCAGGGCGGCCGCCTACGCCGAGCTGGGCCCCGTCGGCTGGGCGGCCTTGTGGGACGAGACCGGCGGACGGCTCTGGCCGCAGGTCAACCGGCTGGTCAACGACATCCGCCGGGGCATCGCCGAGCTGGGCGGTGAGGCCGGTCAGGTCGGTGTGGCGTTGCGGCGGGTGACGCTCGACGCGGTGCTGGGGCAGCACGACGCCCCCTGGCTGTCGGCGTTCGACGGGCTCGACGGGCTCAAGCGGGCGGCCGAGTGCACCGGCTGGTGGTGGCCGTTCGAGCGGCTGGCGATCGTCACGGAGCGCCCCGCCGAGCTGCACCTCGACGATGTGGGGCGGCTGCATCGGGCGGTCGGCCCGGCCCTGTCCTACCCCGACGGGTTCGCGCTGCACGCCTGGCACGGCATGCCCGTTCCCGCCGACTTCGGCGCCGCGATGCGCGAGCTGACCGTCGAGCGGATCCGCGAAGAGGAGAACGCCGAGCTGCGCCGGGCCATGCTGGAGCACTTCGGCCTCGACCGCTACCTGGCCGAGTCGGGGGCCAAGCCGGTGCACTCCGACGAGACGGGCGTCCTGTGGCGGGTGGAGCTCTCCGACGACGAACCGCTGGCCATGGTGGAGGTCGTCAACTCCACGCCCGAGCCCGACGGCACCAGCCGCACCTACTTCCTGAGGGTGCCGCCGTGGGTCGAGCGGGCGCGGGAGGGCGTCGCGTGGACGTTCGGGGTCACTGAGGAGGACTACCGGCCCGAGCGCGAGACCTGAGGTCAGGGCCAGACCGCCGGGATGCGTTCGAGGACGCCGCCGGTGAAGACGTCGTAGAGGCCGAGCGGCTCCAGATGCACGTAGCCGATGTGGCAGTCGCAGGCCGCGGCGGGGCAGGGCCGGGGCCGCAGCGCCGCTCGGTACGAGCCGTCGTACAGGTTGCCCAGCACCTCCGGGATGAAGTGGCAGCGGCGCACGGTGCCGTCGCCGTTCACCGAGATCACGCTGTCGCCCGTCCGGCACGGCAGCCCGGCGCTCCGGTGCGGGAAGCGGCTGACGTGGAAGAGCGGGTCGATCGCCGACCATTCGGCCGCCTCCTCGTCGGTGTAGAGGCGGCCCTCCTCGGCGTTCACCCACAGGTACGTCTCCGAGGGCAGGTCCGACCGCAGCCGCCGCGCGTCCGGCAGGTGCGCGGGGTCGCCGACGATGCCGACGCTGTGGCGCACCGGCAGCGAGCGGAGCTTGCCGAGGAAGCGGTCGTACGCGACCTGCGTCGGGTGATACGTCACCCACAGCGCGGCCCGGTCCGACGCCTCGGCGAGCCAGTCGGTACGGCAGCTCAGGTTCGTCTGGATGGCGACCTTGGCGACGTTGGGCAGCCAGGAGAGCTCCACGAGGGCCCGGCGGTACCACGACCTGACCAGGCCCTCACCCCACGGCGTGAACAGCACCGACACCTCGAACGGCTGCTCGCCCACCCAGCCCGCGAACCGCTCCAGCGCCTCCCGGTCGGCCCGCAACTGCTCGGGGCTGTCGCGCCGCTTGGCGAACGGGCAGTAGGAGCAGTCGTAGTCGCAGCTCGCGAGGGGCCCGCGGTAGAGGATGGTCAGCACGCCGCATACCCCTCCATGAGCCGCCTGACCTCGGGCGAGAAGAGGGCGGGCCCGATCGCGTCGGAGTACGCCAGCCCCTCCGGCGTCAGCCGGACCGTCGCCGGGTCCGCCAGCAGCCACTCGCCGAACTCGTCCAGGGCGAAGTCGGCCAGCACGTCGCCGCCGAACCGCTCCGCGTACAGCCGCCGCGAGAGCCCGTCCCCCTGCAGCAGCGACTGGATGAGGTGCCGCCGCTTGCGTTCCTCGAGCGACAGGGAGAAGCCCACGTTGGCCAGGTCGAACTCGTCCTGCCGCACGTAGTCGTCGATGATCGAGCGCACGTGCCGCGCCCCAACGGCATACTCGAACGAGTAGTGGAGCTCGCTCGTGTACGAGCGCGCCCCGCACCCCAGCCCCACCATCCCGTCGGTCTGGCAGCAGTAGCCGGTGGTCGAACCCGTGCCGGGCAGCCGGAACATCCGCATCGAAACCTGCTCGTACCCGGCGGCCAGCAGGTGTTCGCGCCCGGCCCAGTACAGTTCGAGCCGCTGGTCGTCCCAGGCCCGGCCCTGCTTGCCGAGCCCCGTCAGCGGCCGGACGTAGAGCGGGTACAGGTACAGCTCCTCGGGCCGCCACCCGAGCGCGGTGTCCAGGGAGTACAGCCACGACTCCGGCGTCTGCCCGTCGATGCCGTAGATCAGGTCGATGTTGAGCACCGGCACGCCCGAGGCCCTGATCGCGTCGAGGGCCGCGTCCACCTCGGCCCGCTTCTGCGGGCGTACGGCGGAGCGGGCCTCGGCGTCGACGAAGCTCTGCACGCCGATCGAGACGCGGGACGTGCCGCGCTCGGCCAGGACGGACAGGCGGTCGGGGGTCGCGGTGGCGGGGGAGGTCTCCACCGAAAGCGGGATCCGGGCGAGATCCACCCCCATCGTGCGCTCGGTCAGGTCGAACAGCCGGGTCAGCTCGCGAGCGCTGAGGTACGTCGGCGTCCCGCCGCCGAACGCGGCCGTGGTGAACGCGGTCTCCTCCAGCGCGTCCCGCACCTGGGCGGCCTGGCGCTCCAGCGCGTCGAGGTAGGCCGCGACCAGCTCCTCCGGGGCGCCGGTGCGGGTGAAGAGGTTGCAGAAGCCGCAGCGCATCTCGCAGAACGGGATGTGTACGTACAACGCGCCCGGCCGTTCCCCGGCCCACACCTCCTTGAGCCGTGGTCGCGGATCGAGCGGCCGGTAGGCGGTCTTGTGCGGATAGGCGTAGACGTAACCCTCATAAGGCCGCATTGCTCTCCAGAACGAACTCGGTGTAGGGGACCGTCCAGACCACCTCGTGGCCGATCCGGTGGCCGACGTGGCCGTCCTCGCCGTACGCCGTGCCATGGTCGGAACAGACGATCACCAGGCACGGACGGCGGCGGCGCATCAGCGCGTAGAGGCGTCCGATGTGCCGGTCGACGTACCGCAGCGCCGCCGCGTGGCTCTCCAGCGAGTCGCCGGCGGCTCCCGGCAGGTAGAAGTGGTTCGGCTGGTGCAGGGCCGACACGTTGACGAACAGGAAGACCGGTTCGCGCCGGCCGGTCAGCACCTCCTCGGCGCGGTCGATCTGGCGCTCCAGCGACGACGGGTTCGTCACGCCGAAGGCAGGCTCCCAGTGGCTCTCGGCGAACAGGCTCGGCAGCGTGGACCCGAGCGGGGTCAGCTTGTTGAAGAAGCCGACGCCGCCGACGCACACCGTGTGGTAACCGGCCCGCGCGAGCCCGGCGGGCAGGTCGGGCGCGTCGAACACCCACGTACGGCCCCCGGTGGTCTCGCTGCCCGGGAACGTGGCCGCGAACAGCCGGGGATGCGGCCCCGGGGTCACCGGAGTGGGCAGGAACCCGGCGAACATGGCGGCGTGGGCGGCGTACGTGAAGCTGCCCGGGCTGTGTCGCCGCTCCCAGGACACGCCGGGCGGCAGGAGGTTCGGCAACAACCCGGCGGCCTCGAGCGCGACCGCGATGTCGTGGCGGAGCGTGTCGAGCGTGACGAGGAGGATGTCGTGGCTCCCCACGATCCCGTTCATGTCGAACGCCGGCTCGCCTGTGCTCACCACGCCCCCGCCAGGACCGCGCGTACCTGCTCGGCGTACGTGTCACGCCCGTTCCCCGCGAGATCCCCCAACCCCGGCAGCAGATCCCCGAACGCGTTCACCTCGGCCACCGCCACCGACCGCCAATCCGCCCCCACCATGACGTCCACCCCCGTGCTGAGGCTCCGCGGAAAGCAGGCCGCCGCCCGCGAGCACGCCTCCAGCACCCGCTCCCACAGGTCCGGCCGCGACCGTACGGCGTCCAGATCGCCCCGCGACCCGCCGAGGTGCAGGTTGGTCATCGGGCTGCGGCCGGCCCGCAGCACCGCGTGCGTCGGGACCCCGGCCACGGTCACCACCCGCAGGTCGAACACCCTCCCGCCGGTGGACGCCTTCGGAAACCACCGCTCGACGTGCAGCCCGTCGCCGGCGAGGAAGTCGACGATCCGCCGCACGTCACCGGCGGAGGTGTACGTGCGCACCCGCAGCGAGTTGCACAGCACCCCCTCGACCCAGGCCGCCGACGTGACGGCCCGCACCCGGTCGCCGTGCGCCTGGAACGCGATCACCCCGGACGCCGACGAACCGTGCGCGGGCTTGACGAACACCCGGGACCAGCCGTGACGCTCCATCTCCGCCCGCAGCCCGTCGTACGAACCGGCCTCGAACGCGGGCGGCACCGGCACCCCCGCCCCGGCCAGCACGGCGTGGCAGCGCCGCTTGTCGAACATCACCGAGATCTCCTCGACGTCGCCGAGCAGCCGCACACCCGGGATGGCGGCCACCCGCGACAGCCCCGCCGTGAACGCCTTGAACCAGGCCGCCCCGCCGCCGACGCGCGCGGGATCCCCGGGCCCGCGCAGCAGCTCGTCGGCCCCGGCGTCCTCACCCGGCGAGTCCACGCGCAGCAACGAACCCTCAGGCGCGCCGATCTCCCGCCCGGCCAGCACGTCCCGCCACGGGATCACGTGGGGCTCAGCCAGCCCGGCGGCCACCGCGGCGTCCCGGAACATCGTCACCCGCCGATCCCCGGGCGTCCCGGCCACGGCGAACCGCACGCCACTCACTCCGTCACGGCCACGTAGCCCGTGCCCGGGCCGGACAGGTCGACGTCGACGCCCGGCAGCGCCGCGGTCAGGCGGGCCCTCATCTCGAGGCCGATGTCGTGGTGAGAGAGGTCCAGCCGGCGCAGGTGGGTCAGCGGCTGGCCGCTGAGCAGCGCCTCCGCGCCGGCGTCGGTGAGCCCGCCCATCGCCAGGCTCAGCGTCTCCAGCCCGGCCACGATCGGCGCGGTGGCCACGGCGGCGGCGAGCTCGTCCTGGAGCTGGCTGTTCTGCAGCCCCAGGTGGCGCAGCCGGGGCAACCGCTCCCCGCCCAGGATCCCGGCGACGTCGCCGACCGTGGCGTCACCGCCGTACTCGTCGACCCCGAACCACATGTCGAGGTGCTCCAGCGCGGGCAGGTCGCACGCGCCGACGCCGTGAACCACCTCTTCCGGCAGCCCTCCCGTCTCGAACCGCAGCACCTTCAGCGACTCGTGCCGCACCGGCGAGAACCGCAGACGGGTGCCGCCGCGCACCTCCAGCCGCTCCAGCTTCGGGTACGCCTCCAGCAGCGGCGTGACGTCCGACTGCTGGATCCAGGAGATCTCGCAGTCCTCCGGCGACATCGCGCCCAGGAAGAGCGAGCGCAGCTCGGGCAGCCTTTCGGCCTCGTCGGCCAGGCGGCGGACGAGGTGACTGCTGTCGCCGCCGTAGGGGTTCTCCCAACTGCCGATCACGACGGCGGTGACCTGCGAGGTGTCGATGTGCTCGAAGAACCAGTCGAAGCACTCGGCGATGTGGTCGGGGAGGCCGTCGTCGTAGGTGTGGGCGCTGAGCCGCCAGGCCGCGGACCCGGCCTCGGGCGGCTTGTCGTCGCCCTGCCAGGGGACCTCGGCCACCGGCAGGCCGGCGTAGCTCCGGTCGTAGGTCTCGTAGTGGCTGGGCTGCTCGTCGAACTCCCGCATCACTCGTCCACCGCCACGTAACGCCACGTCTCGCCGTCCTCTTCGTCCACGTCCGGCTCCTCGTTCTCGGACACGTCGACCTCCACCCCGGGCAGGGCCTCGGTCACCCGCCGCATCATCTCGTCGGACATGTAGTGGTGGTGCAGGTCGAGCACGCGCAGATGGGTCAGCGGCTGGCCGCTGAGCAGCGCCTCCGCCCCGGCGTCGGTGAGCACGCCCATCGACAGGCGCAGCGTCTCGAGCCTGGCCACGATCGGCGCGGTGGCCACGGCGGCGGCGAGCTCGTCCTGGATCTCGCTGTCCTGCAGCCCCAGATGACGCAGCGCGGGCAGCCGCTCGCCCCTGAGGATGGGATCGACGTCGGTGACGTTGCCGTCGCCGCCGTACTCGGGGACGCCCAGCCAGAGCTCCAGGTGCTCCAGCGCGGGCAGGTCGCTGGCGGCCACGGCGCGGACCAGCGAGCCGTCCAGGCCGCCCGACTCGAACCGCAGCTTCTTCAGCGCCTCGTGCCGCACCGGCCGCATCCGGAGACCGGAGCCGCCGCGCACCTCCAGCCGTTCAAGCCTCGGGTACGCCTCCAGCAGCGGCGTGATGTCGGACTGCTGGATCCAGGAGATCTCGGACTCCTCCGACGAGATCGCACCGAGGAAGAGCGAGCGCAGCTCGGGCAGCCGGCCGGCCTCGTCGGCCAGGCGGCGGACGATGGGCGCGCTGCTGTCGCTATAGCAGTCTTCCCACGCGCCGATCACGATGGCCGTGACCTTCGCGGTGTCGACGTGCGCGAAGAACCGGTCGAAGCACTCGGCGATGCGGCTGCCGTCCCAGCCGGCGCTGAGCCGCCACGCCACGGAACCGGCGTCGGGCCACGGCCCGTCCTCGTCCTCGGGCACCTCGGCCACGGGCAGGCCGGCGTAGGTGCCGGTGTAGCGGTCCGAGCAGCTCGGATTGTCGTCGTCGGTCACGGATGATCCTCGGGTCGGGGGGCCTGACGCGTCCTGTCCTACCAGACCCTGCCGACACTTCCGTCCCACCGGCTATGGTGCGCCGTACCCGATTTGATCTAGGAGCGTGCCGATGAACGTGAGGGAGCCCGACTGGGCGTACGTGACCCGGTCCCTCATCAAGGTCCTGGCCGTCACCACGGCGCTGTACCTGGCCTTGAGCGCGATCGACCGGGTTCTGTGGGTGTTCGTCGACTACGCCGACGAGCGGACGGCCCTGGTGTACGGCACGGCCGCCCGCGTCGCGAACCCGGACAAACGCCTGTCGGACGGTCACGGCGACGCCGGATGGCTGCTGAACACCACCTACACCCTGCGGGGCGAAGCGCGCCGGGCCGGTTTCAGCGCGGGCTGGAAGGAGTACGAGATCACGCCGAACTGGTTCGGCACCGTCCGGGCCCCCTCCCTCGACGGGCCGTCCGGCAGCTTCTCCTCCGCGATCTCCGTCCTGGAGGCGGACCCCGAAGTCGTCCCGGCAGATGTTCGGAAGACCATCGACGCGCTTCCCCAGACGCTCGACGCGGTCGCGGTCGTGCAGTTCGCGGAGCCGATGACCAGCGAGCGGCTCATCGCCTTCAACCGCAGGCACAAGATCTGCGGAGGACGGGACGTCTCCTACGTCTACGCCCCGTCCTGGTCCGACTACGACGACTCCAGCAACGATCCCCCGTTGAACGCGGTCGTCTGGAACCGCGACATGACCGAGGACCTCCTCCAGGGCGAACTCACCTATCAGTGCGAGACCGAGCCCGAGCCGGCACTGGCGGAGTTCCGCAGGTGGGTCGGGCAGCTCGACGAGGGATACGATCTCAGCGCGTTCATGCTGGACTATGGGTGGCTCGACGCGGCGGCCCTGGAAGGCTTCGTGTACGGGCTTGTCGTAGACAGCTGGGAACTCGCCGACGTGCGCAAGCTCCTGGACGACTCGGAGGTGCGAACGGTCCGGCTCGCCGACGTCGCCTTCGACCTCGACGGGGATGAGTAGCGTGAAGGTGTACGTCCTGTGGCATGTCCATCACGTCGCGGTGGACGAAGCCGGAAACGTTCCGGCGGGGCCCGCCGGGCCTCACCCGCCCTACCACCATCCTGGCCACGGCGGCGACCGCCAGAGCAATGGGATCGACATCTGAACTACTTCAGATAACCTGTTGAGGTGACGACCAAGAGCTTTCCGTACAGCGCGTTCCTCAGGGGCCCCTCAGAGGTGCTTCCCACACTGGACAACGCCGATGTCATCCTCGAACGACGCGATGACGAGAACCTCATCCTGATGCGCGCCGAGCGATTCCAGGCGGGGATGACCAGCCTGCGTATCGCCGCTCGCGCGCTGGCCATCGTGGCCCGCCGCAACAGCGCACTCGCGGAGGAAGTCCTCGCGGAGGAGCTTCCCTGGCTCACCTGGCTGCCCGAAACGGAACGCCAGGAGTGTGTACGTGAGCTGCTCAGCCACTTGATGGCGGGCGCGGACACGGGGGAGTTGCTGCCGTTCGGGAGGTCGTTGACCTCGTGGCGCTCCACCGCGGTGATCTGGAGCGATCCGCGCCTTGCCGACGAGTTGCAGGGACCCTTCCCCGGCGACGGGCCTGAGGTCGCACGCCCGAAAGACGATTCCTGATGGGAGGCCGGGGAGACGACGTTCCGCGTCCCAACCCATGGCGCGTTCGATTCGCCGATCGGCGTGCCGCCGAGGGGTGGACACATCTGCTCGCTCAGGCTCCGGAAAACCTGGACCGGGCATGGGTGGCCATCACCAGCGATCCTCGACGTGTGGACTGCCGCCAGCACCCGCTCAAAGGTGCGCTCGGCATCGTGAAAGTGGCCGGCGCAGCACTCGAACAGTGGCAGTACGAAGCCACGTCCGGTGGTCGGCTGTGGTACGCGATCGACGACGAGGAACGCACCTTGTGGATCACGCGTGCTGGGACAGGACACCCAAAGCAGACGGACCAGAGACGTTGACCAGGCCTCCGGACTCGGATCCGCGTCTTCTACGGCGATCTGAGCGATCCCAGTTGGCCAAATTCCTCTTTGGGGACGCTTAGGGAACCGTCTTCGTCATTGATCGCCTTGCGGGCTGCCGCGACGTCAGTCTCGAAATCCGCGTCCGAGGTTTTCACGCTTCTGGCCAGAAATGCTTTGACCACACGCCCCGGCGCAGCGGGCAAGTGGGTGTGGCACTGGTGCTCGGCTGCCATGGATGTATTCACGGTCGGCCCGAGACCTGATCGGCCGTGACCTGGGCTATGAAGCGTCTCAGCGCGTACGGATTCCTGATCACGTGCAGCTTCGCATCACCGGCGTGAGTCGCGATCGCCGTGAGGAGAAGCGGTCGGCTCCGGCGCCGGTAGGCCCATACCCACAACCAGAAGTCGGCGCGTTCCCGAGAGCGTCGGATCGCTCGCCAGGCGCAGCGCCAGAACGAGAAGTCCAGCAGGATGACGGTGTCCGCCGCTTGGAGTCGGACGTCCAAGACGTCGTAGGGACCGAGGTCGCCGTCCATGATCCAAGTCTCGGCCCGAACGAGTTCACCCTGGATGGCAGCCCACTGGTCGGGAGGGGTCGCTTCAAGATCTGGCCGCCAGAAGTGCTTGTCCAGCTCGATGACGGGGAGTCCGGTGATTGTGCCCAGGCGGGCTGCGAGGGTCGACTTTCCTGAACCGCCACGCCCCAGGATCACGACTCGTTTCATGGCCGTCATGGTTCCAGGCCGGCTCCCGGGACGTACAACCATTAACGGAGCGGTGGTGTCGGGCCGTTCTGCGAGGTGGGTGCGGTGATCGCACACCAACGACTCAGGCAGATCATGGTGCGCGTCAGGCGCGCCCCAGGAAGGCGACCGAGCGGCAACGAGGACCGCTGGTGGTGGAGGACGCGGGTGGAATACCACGCCAGCGGCTCACCGCTCCGGATGGTGCCCGACCTGGCTGAACAGCTCGCCGTACGATCCGTCGCCGAGTTGCTCGACCTCGCCGCCACGGGCGACTGGGAACACCCGCGCCTCTGCACAGCCGACCCTTGTAAGGACGCTTTCGTGGACCACAGTCGCCCGGGCAAGCGCCAGTTCTGCTCGACCCGCTGCGCCAGCGGATAGTCCCAAGGGCTGCCCTTCTCCAGCAACGGACCAGAGGCTGTCCGTACGAAGGGCGAGTAATGGCGGCAGGCCGGGAGGCGATTGTGACTCTCGTGGTGTGCTCAACAGATCTGGGGCCACCGGTTCGGCCCCAGATCCGCCCGCCCCGTACAGGGAAATACGTGCTTTGGCGCGCTGACCCGGCTATTCCTTCTCGGTCGTGTTGCCGAGCGTCCACAAGGATGCCATGGGGAGTGCGCGCAGCCGCTCGCCGAAAGGCAGGACCTGTTCGCCGGTATAGAGGACGAACCCAGCGCGAAATCTTGCTCCGAGCCGGTCGGCCAGGTGGCGCAGTCCACGGAAGTCGTCGCCTCGGACGGTTTCGGCGGCTTTGATCTCAATGCCGATCACTTCGCCGGATGCGTGCTCCAGGACGATGTCCACCTCCACTTTGTCGCGGTCTCGGTAGTGGAACAGCTGGACGGGTTCGTTGGCCCAGGTGAGCTGACGTGCCACCTCACCGATCGCGAAATTCTCGAGCAGTGGGCCAAGGGGGGCGGTGACGTCTCTAGCGCGTTCGGGTGACATGCCGATGAGCTGGCCGCCGAGTCCGCTGTCTGTGACGAGCAGCTTGGGTGTGGATATGGCGCGGCGAGTGAGATTCGACGACCAGGCCGGTATGCGCTTGATCACGAAGACCAGTTCCAGGAGGTCCAAATAGCGGGAGAGCGTTACCCGAGGAAGACCCACGTCGCCGGCGATCGACTGGACCACCGCCAGTCCTCCCATCCGGGCCGCTATGACGCTGAGAAGCCTGCGCATCTCTGCCGGACGCTCGATGTCGGAGATCTGGCGGACGTCTCTGGTGATCAGATCGGTTATGTAGGAGTCGAAGAACCTGTTGCGCCGGCGTCCCGGGTCCCGCCGGACCGCCTCCGGGTAGCCGCCGCGCAGCGCCCTGTCGACGTAGTCAGGCTTATGGAGCGAGCAGGGATGCATGGGAACGTCGGCGCCATGTGTGAAGACGTAATCCACGAAGCCGTCCGGAGCGCTGTCGATCTCCCCCTGGGACAGTGGCCACAACTCGATGGTCTCCGTCCTGCCCGGCAGGGCGTCTGGCAGATCGCGTAGGTCCAGTAGGCGTGCGGAACCGGTGAGGAGATAACGGCCTGCTCGCGGATCCCGATCAACCTCGTGCTTGATCGGCAGGAGTAGTTGCGGGGCACGCTGGATCTCATCGATCAGCAGAAGTGCGTCGTGCCGGACGAAGCCGACGGGATCCTCTTCGGCTGCGGCCAGGATCGCAGGGTCATCCAGGTAGAGCTGGCGGGGGTTGTCCACCTGGCTGGCGATCAAGCTCGCCAGCGTGCTCTTTCCAACTTGCCGAGCGCCGTTGACGACGACCACCCGCGTGTCCGCCAGTGCTTCCAGGGTCATGGCTTGGGCGCGGCGAGAGAACAGAGCTGGCTGTGTCACACTGACGGAGATTACCGGAGGTCAACCGGTTGTGTGGGCAGTTTGCCGCTAGCTGTGTGGGCGTTCTGCCGGACATTACGTGGACGTTCTGCCGCAAGATGCGTGGGCGTTCTGCCGATGCCTGTGTGGGCGCTTTGCCGAAGAGCGTCCCAGCGAAGTGTTCAGGTCACCCGCCCACTGCGGCGCTCAAAAAGGCGGGTCGGGGCGCTGTTGTCGGTTCCGGATCAGTCCAGGAGTTCAGGGGCCGGACGTGCTATTCACACCCGCATTGGCCGACGCTGCCACTCTTCGACGACCGGAACGCGCAGGCGAAGCCTGCGCCTTGACGAGGGCGTCTGAGCGGAGCGAAGCCCTACAGGGGTCGGGGCTTGGCCCGACTGGAAGCGCCCCTTGCGAAGACCTTGTGCGCCGTCAGGCGCGCCCCGGGAAGGCGCCCGAGCGGCAGCGAGGACCGCTCGGGGTGGGCTCCAGCAGGCCAAGCCGGTAACTGGGCAAGGGGTGGGTGCTGCCGCGCAACCTACTGCTGGCTATCCGAAGAGGGTGCGGCCCCAGTAGTCGCCGGCGTCGCGGACCCCGGGTGGGCAGGCGAACACGCCGCTGGAGACGTGTTTGATGTACTCGTTGAGGGCGTCGTTCTTGGCCAGGTTCATCTGTACCGGTACGAACTGCTTGCGCGGGTCGCGCTGGTAGGCGATGAAGAACAGGCCCGCGTCCAGGCGGCCGAGGCCGTCGGAGCCGTCCACGAAGTTGTAGCCGCGGCGCAGCAGGTGCGCGTTGCTGTTGGAGGTCGGGTGGGCGAGCCGTACGTGGGCGTCGTTCTTGATGTGCGGCTGCCCGTCGGCCCCCTTGGACGCGAAGTCCACCAGGTCGAACTCGGCCTTCTTGCCCAGCGGAGCCCCCTCGCCCTTGTCCCGGCCGAAGATCTGCTCCTGCTCCACGAGCGACGTGCGGTCCCAGGTCTCGATCGCCATCCGGATCTTCCTGGTCACCATGTACGAGCCGCCCGCCATCCAGTCGCTGCCGTCCTGCGCGGCGGCCCACAGCTGGTCGCGGAGCAGGGCGGCGTCCTCCAGCTTGAGGTTGTTGGTGCCGTCCTTGAAGCCCATCAGGTTGCGGGGGGTCGTCTGGGAGCGGGACGTGGACGACGTACGGCCGAAGCCGAGCTGCGACCAGCGTACGGAGACCTTGCCGAAGCCGATCCTGGCCAGGTTGCGGATGGCGTGCACGGCGACCTGGGGGTCGTGGGCGCACGCCTGCACGCAGATGTCCCCACCGGAAATTTCCGGAATGAGCTGCTCTCCCGGAAATTTCGGCAGGTCGGCGAGAGCGGCCGGCCGCTTGTCCTTCAGCCCGAAGCGCTCGTCGAACAGCGACGCCCCGAACCCGATCGTCAGCGTCAGCCCCGACGCGGGCAGCCCCAGCGCCTCGCCCGTGTCGTCGGGCGCGGCCTCCGGCGCGCCGCCCACCGCACCGTACGACCCCGCCTCCTTGCCCTGCGTGAGCCGCGCGGCCGCCGCCGTCCACTCCTGCAGCAGCTCGACCAGCTCGGCGCGCTTGTCCGTGGTGACGTCGAACGCCACGAAGTGCAGCCGGTCCTGCGCCGGAGTGACGATGCCCGACTGGTACTCGCCATAGAAGGGGAACGGGTCGGAGGTCGAGGAGGCGTGCGCGACCGGCGGCTCCTCGAAGAGTGTGTTCGCGGCCACGACCCCGGCCCCGACCACGGCGGCGCCCGCGGCTCCCAGCCCGAACAGTCCCCTGCGGCTCACCCGCTGGCTCATTGCCGGCCCCTCCCGCTACTTGGTGATGACCGGCGCGATCTTGCTGATCGGCTCGGCCAGCGCGTTGATCGCGTCCGACAAGGTCTTCAGCTCGGCCTTGGACAGCTCGTTGTGCAGCTGCCAGCCGTCGCCCTTCTGGTGCGCGTCCAGCGCCGCCTCGGCCGCCGTGAACTTCTCGTCCAGCGTCTTGACCAGGTCGGGAGCCCGATCCTCCAGCACCGGCCTGAGCGACTGCACGGCCGCCTTGGAGCCTTCGAGGTTGGCGTCGAAGTCCCACAGGTCGGTGTGCGACCAGATGTCCTCCTCGCCGGTGATCTTGCCGGTGGCGACCTCGTCGAGCAGTTCCTTGGCGCCGTTGGCCAGGTTCAGGGGGGTCAGCTCGGCGGCGTTCGACTTGTCCACGATCGTCTTGACGTCGGCGATCAGCTTGTCCGCGATGGGGCCGTCCTTGCTGATGTCCTTCTTGATCCACAGGTCCTTCTCGATCCTGTGGAAGCCGGTCCACTCCTCGCCGTCGGCCAGGTCCGCCTCGCGGGCGTCGATGGCCGGGTCGAGGTCGCCGAAGATCTCGGCCACCGGCTCGATGCGCTCCCAGTACGTACGGGCGACCGGGAACAGCTCCTTGGCCTGGTCGATCTTCCCGCCCTTGACCGCGTCCACGAACTCCTGCGTTTTGACCAGCAGCGTGTCGCTCTGCGACTTGATGTAGCGCTTGTAGCTGGCGACCGCGTCGGCGAGCTTGGCGTCCTCGGTGAGCGCCTTGTGCTCGCCGGTCACCTTGAACGCGTTGCGGATGCCCTTGCCGACCATGCCGGGCTTGCAGGCGGTCTCGTACGCGCCAGCCGGCAGTTCGGCGATGAGCTCTCTGGTCAGCCCGGGCACGATGTTCTCGACCTCGGCCATGACCCGGTCACCGGGGGCGAACACGTAGAACTCGGTCACCTTGGTGCCGCCGTTCGTGATCGTGAACGTCGTGGTGCCCGCCGCGACCTCGGACGCGCCGACCTTGCACTCCGTGTCGGACGCCGCCACGGTGATCTTGCCCGGTTTGGCGGGGGCGGAGCCGGAGGCGGGGGAGGCGGCGGGGGTGTTGCCCGAGCCGCAGGCGGCCAGCGTCGCCAGGGCGAGCGCCCCGAAGGACAGGCGGATGGGGGTGCGCATGATGCTCCTGTTCAGGCCGCGGAGGAAGCGGGCGACGGCGTGGACTTCACCCGCGTGTTGCGCAGGAAGAAGAAAAGGGTGGGGACGAGGTAGCAGGCCCAGGCGATGACCTCGGCGACGCTGGGCTGGGGCGTGATGTTCAACATGCCCGACAGCAGGGTGCCGTACCAGGAGTCGGCGGGGATGACGCCGCTGATGTCGAAGGCGTACGTGCTCAGGCCGGGCAGGATGTTGGCCTCCTGCAGGTCGTGCACGCCGTACTTGAAGATGCCCGCGGCCACGAGGATCAGCAGCAGTCCCGTCCAGGTGAAGAACTTGGTGAGGTTGATCTTCACGGCGCTGCGGTAGAGGCCCCAGCCGATGAGTACGGAGGTGAGCAGCCCCAGGCTGATGCCGATGAGCGGCTTCGGCGTGGTGACGGCGCCCTGCACGGAGGCGAAGAACAGGATCGCCGTCTCCAGCCCCTCGCGGGCGACGGCGAGGAACGCCATCACGACCACCGCGATCGAGCCGAGCTCCAGCGCTTCGGAGAGCTTGCCCCGCAGCTCGCCGGAGAGCGCGCGGGCCGCCCGCCGCATCCAGAAGATCATCCAGGTGACGAACACGACGGCGAGCAGCGAGGTGATCGCGTCGAACAGCTCCTGCCCGGTGTGTCCCAGATTGGCGGCGGTGAACGTCAGCAGTGCCCCGAACCCCACGGACAGCGCGACGGCCGCGCCGACTCCCGTCCACACTTGCGGGAGCTTGTCCTTGCGGTCACTTTTGACCAGGAAGGCGACCAGGACTGAGACGACGAGTGCCGCCTCGAGACCTTCGCGCAGTCCGATGAGGTAACTGGCGAGCACCGTCACTCCCGTTTGCTGAGGTTTTGCTTGGCATTCCCTGAGGAAAGGCTTACCTAAATTAGGGCAGGCGAAGCATACCTAGCGCAAGAGCTGGAAGCGACAGTGTGCGGCGAGTCACGTTCGCAGGTGGAAGGTGATCACCCCTTCGTCGCGCCCGCGGTGAGACCGCCGACCAGGTGACGTTCCGCGACGGCGTAGAACCCGAGCGCGGGCACCATGGCCAGGACGAGATAGGCCAGGATGCGGGCGGTGTCGGAGGCGTACTGGCCCTGGAACTGCTGGATGCCCAGCGGCAGCGTCCAGCTCGACTCCTCGTTGAAGACCACGAGCGGCAGCATGAAGTTGTTCCAGCTCCCCACGATGGCCAGCACCGAGACGGTGGCGATGGCGGGCCTGGCCATCGGCAGCAGGATCCGCCAGAAGAAGCCGAACGGGCTGCAGCCGTCGATGATGGCCGCCTCCTCGATCTCGCCCGGGATGCCGCGGAAGAAGCCGCGCAGAATGATGATCGTCAGCGGCAGCCCGAAGGCCGCCTGCGTCAGGATCACGCCGAGCGGGTTGCCCAGCAGCCCGAACGTGCGCAGCAGCACGAAGATCGGCAGGATGGCCACCGCGAACGGGAACATCAGTCCGGCCGTGAACAGCGTGAAGAACAGCTCCCTGCCGCGGAAGGCGAACCTGGCGAAGACGAACCCCGCCAGCGCCGACACCCCGACGGTCAGCACGGTCGTCACGACCGCGATGAACGTGCTGTTCCACAGCTGCAGCCAGAACGAGCCGGAGCCGATCACGTCGGTGTAGTTGTCCGTCGCCCAGGTGCTGGGCAGGCCGAACGGGTTGGTGGACAGCTCGCTGGTGGACTTGAAGCCGCCGATCAGCGCGTACAGCACCGGGATCATGATGAACAGGCCGACGACCCACGCGATCAGGTGCAGCGGCAGGGTGTTGCGCCGCGGCGAGGACTTCTTGCGATGGATCATCGGCGCTCTCCCATCGAGGTGGTCGCGCCCTCCAGGTCGCGGCGCAGCACGAACCGCTGGTAGACGAGGGCGAAGACGAGGCTGAGCGCGAACATCACGACGCTGATCGCGCTGGCGTAGCCGACCTGGGAGCGCTTGAAGCCCCAGTCCATCATCGTGACGGCCATCGTCTCGGACGAGTGCGACGGCCCGCCCTGGGTGAGGATCCACACCAGGTCGAAGAGCTGGATCGTGTAGATGACGGACAGGAAGACGCTGATCCGGATCGTCGGCCCGAGCAGCGGCAGCGTGATGTGCCGGAACGTCTTCCAGCTCGTGGCCCCGTCGATCTGGGCGGCCTCGATGAGCTCGTTCGGGATGGCCTGCCGTCCGGCGAGATAGATCATCATGTGGAAGCCGAAATATTTCCACGTCATGACCAGGAAGAGCGACGGCATCACGGTGTCGGGGTCGGCCAGCCACTCCGAGTCGAGCCCGAACACCGACAGGACCTGGTTCGCCATGCCCGACTCGGGCGAGAGGATCATCGAGAACAGCACGCCGGTGATGACCTCGGAGAGCACGTACGGCGCGAAGAACACCACCCGGTACAGCGCCCGCCCGCGGATGCGCTGGTTCAGCAGCATCGCGATGGCCAGCGAGAACGGGAGCTGCACGCAGACCGACAGCAGCACGAGGACCAGCAGGTGCCACAGGTCCTGGCCGAAAATTTCGGTGCCTAAGAGCCTGGTGAAGTTGTCGAGCCCGATGAAGTTGGTCGGCAGGCCGCCGAAACCGTTCCACCTGAACAGGCTCGCGTAGAACGCCACGAGGATGGGTGCGACGACCAGCAGGAGGAAGAGGACCAGGGCGGGCAGCAGGAACAGGGCGATGGTCACCCAGCGGCCGCGCCGCCTGGCGGCAGGGGCGGGGGCCGGACGCGTGACCGCCTCCGGCCCCTTGACGAGGGTCGTCATCCTTCGCTCTTGGCCACTTCGGTGATGGCCTTGCCGACTTCCTCCGGCGTCTTCGTACCGGCGATGAGCTCGGCCACGCTGTCGTTGACCTGCTGGCCGACGGCGGGCGGGTAGGCCTGGTCGAGGTAGAGCTGGTAGCCGCCGGCCGCGGCCAGCGCGGTCGCCACCTGCTTGAGGTTGGGGTCCGTGACCGCGCTCTCCTCGCCCTTGAGCACCGGCAGCACGCCGCCGGCCGCCACGGCCTTGGAGTGGTTGTCCATCTCGGTCATGAACTTCACGAACTGCACGGCCTCCGCGGGGGCGTCCGCGCCCACGGCCAGGCCGCCGCCACCGCCGAACGCGTCGGAGATCGAGCCCTTGCCGCCCTCGACGGCGGGGAAGGGGAAGAAGCCCAGGTCGTCGCCGAGGCCCTTGCCGGCGTCCTTCTGTACGGCGGGCGCCCACTGGCCCATCAGCTCCATGGCGGCCTTGCCGTTCGCCACGGTGGCCGCCTGGCCGTCCGGGGTGCCGTACCCCGCGCCGAGGAAGCCCTTCTGGAACGGCTGCAGGTCCGCCAGCGCCTTGACCTGCTGTCCGGCGGCCACGAAGTCGGGCTTGGTGAAGTCGTGGTCGACGGCCGCCTGCTTGAGCGCGTCGAGGCCGGCGATGCGCATCGCGAGGTAGGCCCAGTAGTAGTGGCCCGGCCACTTCTCCTTGCCGGCCAGGGCGATCGGGGTGACGCCCGCCGTCTTGAGCTTCTTGACGTCCTCGAGGAACGCCGACCACGTGGCGGGCGGCTGCGTGATGCCGGCCTTGGCGAAGAGTTTCTTGTTGTACCAGAAGCCGACCAGGCCGATGTCGGTCGGGAGCCCGTACGTCTTGCCGTCGATCTGGTACGCGCTCAGCGCGGCCGGCGTGAAGCTGGGCAGGACGTCGGCGACGTCGGAGGAGATGTCCTTGACCAGCCCGGCGTCGATCTGCTGCTTGAGCACGCCGCCGCCCCACGTGGCGAACAGGTCGGGGGCCTTGCCGGACTGCGTGATCGTGGTCAGCTTGGCCTTGTACGCGTCGTTCTCCAGAACGGTCGCCTTGATGGTGACGTTGGGATGCTTGGCCTCGAAGTCCTTGGCCCGCTGCGCCCAGAGGGACTTGAGCGGCTCCGCGGTCGACAGGTGCCACCATTCAAGAGTGACCTTGGCGGCCGAGCCGCCCTGCTGGGGGGCCGCGCTGCTGCCCCCACCGCCCCCACCCCCGCAGCCGGTTATGAGCACTGCGGTCGCGATCAACACCAGACTGCGTTTCATCAGGGGTCCTTCCCTCAGACTGGCTCGGCCTGCCGTACGGACCCCCTGCACGTGATACGCGGGACTCAGCGTGACTCATGGGGCATAGCGCGGCGCACCGGGCGAAAGTTTCGTTACCTCCCCGATAGTTTCGCTTTCTGGATCGTAGGTAAACGCTGCGTAAAGCGTCAACACCTCGATTGGGAGCGATCCCAAACCGAAACTTTCGGATACACTCCCGAACGTGTCAGCGAAGCGGCGGGTGACGATCGCACTGATCGCGGAAGAGGCAGGGGTCTCCATTCCGACGGTGTCCAAGGTCATCAACGGACGTCCAGAGGTCGCTCCGGCGACCCGCCATCGAGTCGAACGACTCCTGCAGGAACACGGCTACCAGCGGCGCATCAGCCAGGACGACACCCCGGCCGGCCTGGTCGACCTGGTCTTCGCCGAGATCGAGTCGCCGTGGGCCATGGAGATCGTGCGCGGCGCGGAGGGCGCGGCCCACGAGGCCGGGGCCAGCGTGGTCATCTCCGTCCTGCACACCCATGCCGGACCGGGCCGCGACTGGCTCGAACGCCTGGCCGCCCGCCGTACCGACGGCGTGGTCATCGTCGCCTCGCGCCTGTCCACCGGCATCCAGGCCCAGCTCAGCGCGCGCTCGCTCCCGTTCGCGGTGGTCGACCCGGAGGGCGAGCCCGCACCCGGCGTCGTCTCGGTCGGGGCCACCAACTGGAACGGCGGCCTGGCCGCGACCCGCCACCTGCTCGAACTCGGCCACCGGCGCATCGGCATGATCAGCGGCCCCACGGACATGCTGTGCAGCCAGGCCCGCGTGGACGGCTACCGCGCGGCCCTGGAGACGGCCGGGGTGCCGATCGAGCCGGAGCTGATCCGCCGCGGCACGTTCCTGGTGGAGTCGGGCCACGACGAGGGCCACGCGCTGCTCTCCCTGGACGCGCCCCCGACGGCGATCTTCGCCGGGAGCGACCTGATGGCCTTCGGCGTGTTCGAGGCGGCCCGCCAGCGCGGCCTTCGCGTCCCCGAGGACCTGAGCGTGGTGGGCTTCGACGACCTGCCCCTGTCCAAGTCCGCCTGGCCACCCCTGACCACGGTACGCCAGCCGCTGCAGGAGATGGCCGCCCTCGCCACCCGCACGGTCCTGGCCATGGGCCGCGGTGAGGTCCCGGAGACCAAGCGGGTCGAACTGGCAACAGAACTCATCGTCCGAGACAGCACAGCCCGCCACGAGTAGGCATCCGGGTAGGTGGGCCAGGCTCGCCCACCCGTGACCCGATTGCTGGTCTGGCCTGCTGGAGCCCACCCAGAACCCCGCTCGCCAAAGGCCCCACCCATGGGTCGGTTGATACCCCTGAAAGGCGAGACGCCAGTAGACACCCCCAAGTTCGGGCCAGAGCCAGTAACTCAGCGTGCGACAGGAGCTGGTTTCGGGAAAGATCAGTGCGCCACCCATCGAAACGGGTGCGCATCTCAGCTTCTATAAGGCCGAAATGTCCGGATAGAGCTCCAGAGCAGCGCGCATTTGTGCGAACGTGGCACGATCGAAGCCAAGGTGCGAGTACCGGCGCTGATCCATTCGCCCAGTCGGACATGAGAGTGTCAGGCCGCGACGATCGCTGATTCCGGGGCGGGAGGAGAACATCGTTCGGAACTCTTTTGGCCGACGGTGATAACGCGTCGCGCGTCTGATTTATTAGACATCTACGCGAATTGCACGGTTAACCGAGGACACCCTGCCTGGTAAACCAACAGTGGTAACGGTTACAGTAAAGTCGGCATAGTGGGGCATTGCCGCCGGACTGTGCTACCTCGAGGGAACCATGAACGCATACGGTGACCAGGACAAGGCCTGGTTCCACAGCCAGTTCATGTCTTTGTCGACCAGGAAGACCGGCTTCGAATGGCAGGCGTTCGTCAACGATCTCATGCATTCGGTGCACCCCGGTGAATTCGTGGCGGTCGATCCGGGCGGACGGGGTGACAAGGGGTGCGACGGCTGGGTGGGCGGGCTCATGCTGGCCTGCTACGGGGCGACGAACCCGAATCAGAGATATGTGACGAAGAAGGTCGAGAGTGATTTCACCACAGCCCTGAAATACTGGGGTGACAGCATGGACAGGTGGGCCTTCGTGCACAACAACGCGAACGGGCTCCCCGAGATGGCGGCGCGGGCCGTCATCGAGTTGCGGCGGAGGCAGCGCGGTTCCGTGCGGATCGAGGTGTGGCCGCCCCAGGTCCTGTGGAATTACTGCGTGTTCCTGCCGCGCGAACACCTTGCGACGATCATCGGTTATCCGCCGTCCGAGCATCCGGCGGGGATGTCGTACATTGCCCGCTGCGTGGAATCCCTGGCCAGAACTCGGCTGCAGCCCGGTCTGGATCCGGTGCCGGAGGTCGCCTTCGGCAAGATCGAGCACAATGGTTTCGGCCCCGAGGTGACCGAGTTGATCAAGCGTTTTCAGATTCACACCGGCCATGTACGCTATTACTTCAGGTTCGCCTCTCCAGGGGAGCAGGCACAGGTGTCCGAAAACCTGCAGGCCCGTTTCGCCGGTCACCGTGCCCGCTACGAATCCTCCGACGCCGTCTTTCACGCGCTCTGCGACGATCTCATCGCGGAGGCGTTCGGCAAGGAGGGCTTTCCGGACGCGACCCAGCAGCGCAGCGCCGCGCTCATGGTCGTCACTCACTTCTTCGAGAACTGCGAGATTTTCAAGGCTCCGGAGGCGCGAGGCCATGCTGCTTCCTTCTAAGTCCATCCCGGCCGACCAGGCCCTCCTGGCAGTGGGCGCCCAGATACTGGTCCAGCTCGAACGGCCTGGCAGTGTCAGCGCGGTCTGGGAACGGCTGCAAGAGTGGAGGACAGAGCGCGGCATGAGATCCGCGCTGCCGTTCTGGTGGTTCTCATTGGCCCTCGACGTCCTCTACACGATCGATGTCGTCGAGCAGCGCGACGGAGAGCTGGTGAGGAAGAGCCGTGCTGTATGAGCTCAAGGGCCATCTGCCCGGGTTCAAGGGTGCGCGCTTCGGAGACGGCTTGAACGTCGTCATCGCCCAGAGGAGTGAGACGCCCGGTGCCGCCGCCGAGGGGAGCGGGCGCGTCATGGGCAAGACGGACTTCGTACGGGTGCTGGACTTCCTTCTGGGATCCGATGTCCGTGCCGGAAACCCGCTGCGCCGCGCGGATTCGGCAGAGGCGGAGTTCGGCCTCACTCTCGATCTCTTCGGCCAGCCCCGGACGATCGTCCGCGGCGTCCAGAACCTGCTGACGGCCCAGGTGAACGGGGCAAGCATGAGGATGCCGAAGTTCCGCGCCTACCTCGGCAAGGCGCTGTTCGGGCTCACCGGCTCGGGCAACGAACCGACCTTCCGCACGGTGGCGGCCTATTACCTCAGGGACGTCGGCGTCGACGGATTCGCCTCTCCGACGGAGACATATCGCAAGCAGCGCGGACTCGACACGCGGCTGGCGCTCGCCTATCTCTTCGCGTTGGACGTCGATCTGGTGGCGAAAGTGGGGGAGGTGAGGGAGACCGACAGGAGCCTTCGCGAGTTACGCAAGGCCGCCAAAGAGACGGTCATGGGCATGACCCTGGGCCGGGGCAACGACCTCGACGCGCGCATCCGGACCCTGCAGATCCAGCGCGAGGCGCTCGCCGGTGAGATCGCCGAGTTCCGCGTGGTGGAGCGCTATGCCCAGCACCGGGAGCGGGTCGACGAGCTCAGCAGGCGGATCCGCGAGATCAACGATCATCTGGTGGTCGTCGAGCGCAAGGTCAAGGACATCGAGCAGGCGATCTCCGAGGACGAGGGGGGCTTCTCCGACCGCGCCTATCTCCAGCAGGTCTTCGAGCAGCTCAACGTCGTGCTTCCCGACCTGGTGACCCGCCGCTTCGAGGAGGTGGAGGCCTTCCACCGATCGGTCGTGGCCAATCGGCGCCGCTATCTGGAGGCGGAGCGCGTACGGCTGGTGCGGGACACCTCTCAGGAGCGCGAGAAGCTGGCCGCGCTTGACCGCGAACGTGCCGAGCTGATGCGGTTGCTGGCGGCGGGCGGCGCGTTCGAGACGTACAGCGAGTTGCAGCGGGAGCTCTCCGTCGTCGACGGCCGGATCGCCGAGCTGGTCGAACGCCGCGCCATCGTCGACCGGTGGGTGAACACCAGCCGGCATCTGCAGCTTCACTCAGCCGAACTCGAACTGCAGGTCAACGCCGACCTGCACGATCGGCGCGATCACCTTGCGACCATCTCCCGGCGCTACGCCTCGTACGCGTACCAGCTCTACGGCGACAAGCGTCCGGCGGCGCTGACCATCGAGGCCAAGCGGTCCGGGTACAAGTTCGTCCCCACCATCGGCGGGGAGTCCGACCATGAGGTTCGCGGCATGACCTTGTTCTGCTTCGACCTCTGCATGGCGGTGACGGCGAAGCGGGCAGGCCACGGCCCGGACTTCCTCGTGCACGACGGCCATCTCTTCGATCATGCGGATGCCCACAGGGTCGCCGGCGCGCTGCGACTCGCCTCGGAAGTATGCCGGCAGGAGGGCATGCAGTACGTGACGACCATCGACGCCGACCGGCTCGACGCCGTGCTCCGGGAGCGCCCGGATCTGGACTACCACCTGTGCATGGAGATGCCCGACGAGACGTAGGCCGATCTCCTCGGGATTCCGCTACTGGCTGATCAGCCGCAGGTAAGCCTCGGTGGTCACGATCGGTATGCCATGGATCCGCGCCCTGCGGGCCTTCTGGGAGAGGGTGTCCGGGTCGGCGGCGACCAGCAGCCTGACCTGCCTGGTGACCCGGGGATACGGGACGTGTCCCGCCACGCGGGCACGTTCCTCCAGGACCTCCCGCCTGACTTCCGTCTCGCCGGTGAAGGCGATCAGGTCACCTGGATTCAGCTGAAACCTGGTGAACGACTGCGGCCTCTGCCCGTCCGCCTGTGCCAGGGCCTGCTCAGTGGCGTCGTCGGGCAGCCCGAGAAGGCCGGCGACGCGCGTGAGCTCGTCCCGTTGAGCGTCGTCCACGGTGCCCTCGGCCAGCGCGGCGCGGACGAGCCCGGCCAGGTAGTCGCGGTGCAACTGCTCGACGTCGCTCCTGCTCAAACCTACTGCCGAGGCGAACCCGATGAGGGCGTCGGCCTCTGTCGGAGAGACATGGCGGTCCAGGAGCACCTGGTCGAGCAGGGCGAGGTAGGAATCGGCCGCGGCGGGCTCGGGCACGCGCGGCAGTCTGTCCAGGATCCGGGCCAGGAAATGGGTGTCGCGTTCGGCGGAGACGCCCCGCCGCACCATCGGCAGCCCTGAGTCGGGGAGATCGGGCCAGCCTGCAGATGAGGGGGCGTTGAGCCGGTCGCTCCAGGGCACCTGTGCTCTGGCGAGGGTGATGTAGTGGCGAAGGAGGCCGGCGGCGGCCCGCGCGTCGACGAGCGCGTCGTGATGTCCGTCCAGCGGGACCTCGGCGAGTGCGCAGCACCCGGCGAGATTGCGCGGCGCCCCGGGTAAGAAGTGCGGCGCCCATGCCATGGTGCACACCCCCGCCTCCGGCGCGAGCGGGACATCCACGCCGAGCCGCCTGAACTCGTCGACCAGGAAGAGAAGGTCGAAAGGCAGGTTGTGGGCGACGACGACCCGGTCTCGAAGGAGGGCCGCGACGGTCCCGGCGATCTCCGCGAAGGGCGGCGCGTGACGTACGTCGGCGGCGATGATGCGGTGGATCCGCTGCGGTCCCAGATCACGCCCAGGGTTGACGAGCGTCCCCCACTCGCGGGTGACCTCGCCGGACGCGTCCAGGTGCACGATGCCCAGCTCGATGATCCGGTCATGCCAGGTAGGTCGCAGCCCGGTCGTCTCGGTGTCGATGACCGCGTAGCCGTGAGGAGCCGTCGCCATCGGCCCGCCTTCCCTCTGATGGCTTTCGGTCGGGATATGCCCCCTTCCAAGGGTGGCGACTCCACCGGCCGAGCGCGCCGCCGTACCGCGGCGGTCCTCGCCCTGGGCCTGGTCACGTCCGGCGACCGGCCCCTGCCCGACGACGACCAGGTATGTCACCTCATGACATTGGTCCCTCGCCGTCAGGCTTGGCGGGCGTAGGACGCGAGGTGGTCGGCGAGCGCGATGACGCGGTCGCGCAGTTCGTCGGGACGCTCGATGACGAACGGCCGGTTGAGTGCGGCGAGTGCCGGAGGCAACCAGTCGAGCCGCTCCACCCGTAGCTCGACGCGCAGCCAGCGCTCGCTCGCCCGGTCCTGGCCGGCCGCGGGCTCGTGCTCCTCCAGGCTCGCGACGCTGGCGGGAAGGTGGGCGCGAATCTGCTCAACCGTCCCGTGGATCCGCAAGGTCACCTCATGCCGGTACTCAGCCGTGGCGAACCCTGACAACACGCGCTGTGCCGGATCCGGACCCGCGGGCGCGTCGAATGAGCCGGGCAGGGCCCTCGCGTCCGCGATGCGATCGAGCCGGAAGGTTCGGTCCTCGCCGATCCGGGCGTCGTTGCCGGTGACGTACCACCGGCCCGAATGGGCGACGATCCCGTACGCGTGCAGCGTGCGTTCGCTGAGCCGCCCGTCGCGGTCGGTGTATCGGATCGAGACCGGTCGGCGGTGGCGTACCGCGTCGGCGATGGTGAGCAGGACCCCGGCGTCCGGGGCGGCGAACTCACCGGGCTGGTCCGTGAAGGCGAGAGACTCCAGGAGTGTGTCGAGCCGGCGGGCGATGTGCCTGGGCAGCACCCGCCGGATCTTGGCCGATGCCGTCTCACTCGCCGTGTGCTGCGTCGTCATCAACCCTGCCCGGCGGCCGGCGACCAGGCCGAGCAGCACGGCCAGCGCCTCGTCGTCGCTGAGCATGAGCGGCGGCAGGCGGTACCCGGGAGCGAGCCGGTACCCGCCGTAGCGGCCGCGCACCGACTCCACGGGCACGTCGAGATCGATCAGCTGGTCCACATACCGCCGCACGGTACGTCCTTCGACGCCGAGCCGGTCGGCGAGTTCGGCCACGGTCCGGATGCCGCCCGACTGCAGCAGCTCCAGGAGTGTCAGCACGCGCCCGGTGGGTCGAGGCATGTTCGCAGCCTATGCGAATACAGGACCGATTCTGTCCAGTATTTCTCCTAGTCTGCGAAGCGCACGACTTCAGCACAGCCAAGGAGCTCCCCATGAACTTCGTCTCGATCCGGATCATCACCAGCGACGTCGCGCGCCTCGTCGAGTTCTATGAACGAGCCACAGGGGTGCGTGCGATGTGGGCCACCGAGGACTTCGCCGAACTCAAGACCCCCAAGGCCACCCTCGCGATCGCCGGCACCCGCACCGTCCCGCTGTTCGCCCCGGGCTCTGCCCGCCCGGCGGACAACCACAGCGTGATCACCGAGTTCCTCGTCGACGACGTGGATCGCGTTCACCAGAACCTGACCGGCTTCGTGACCGACTTCGTCAACGAGCCCACCACGATGCCCTGGGGCAACCGGTCGCTGCTGTTCCGCGACCCCGACGGCAACCTCGTCAACTTCTTCACCCCCGTCACCCCGGCGGCTGTCGAGAAGTTCGCAGGTTGACGCCACGCACCGCCGAGCACGAACGCCGCCGATCACCGTGACTCGGGTCAGCCCCACGCCGGGTCGGCGCTCCGCGACACAAGGCGCATGGGAGCATAACCAGGGAGTTATCGAGGGGATTGATCGCTCAAGGCGGTGACCAGCCGGGCGACCAGCGCGCGCGTCTCCTCGAAGGAGGCGTCGCTCAGGGCAGGACTGCCGAGCAGCGAGCGCATCACCCCCATGCCGAGCAGCAGCGCGCCCACCATCTCGGCCCGCAGGGCGGGGTTCTCGCCGCCCATCCGCTCGGCGAAGTCGGGCAGGTAGCCCTCGCAGATCTGCGTACGCAACTGGTCGCGGATGGCCGGGCGTCCCGCGGAGCGCAGCATCACCAGGAGCGGGTGCTCGCCGGCGAACTGCTCCCAGTCGGCGAAGACGACATCGTGCAGCAGCGTGTCGGTGATGTGGGTGAGCGGACGCGCCGGATCGTCGGTGAGGCCGGCCGGGATCTCCACGCGTACGGCCTCCTCGTGGAGTTGCTCCTTCGAGCCGAAGTAGCGGAAGACCAGAGCCGGATCGACGCCCACGTCGGCCGCGATTTCACGTACGCCGGTGCCGTCGTAGCCCTGACGGGCGAAGCGCAGGCGGGCGGCGTCGAGCAGCTTGGCGCGGGTGGCGGCTTTGTCGCGGCGTTTCGGCTGGTCCATGCAAATCATCCTAAGTCATCGTACGTTGACTTAACCAGCAGCCGGGCCTAGCATTCTTGTCACCGATCGATGACTTGAGGGGGCTCGGGAATGCGTACATACGTGATCACCGGCGGCACGGACGGCATGGGCAAGGGCCTGGGGCTGCATTTCCTGCGGCGCGGGGACAGCGTGATCGCCGTGGCCAGCGGGGAGGACAAGGGGCGTGCCTTCCTCGCCGAAGCGCACGGGCTCGGCGCCGAGGGCAGGGCCGTGTTTCTCCGGGCCGACCTGAGCACCGTCGCGGGCATGCGGCAGGTGGTCGAGGAGGTCAAGGCGACCGCAGAGGCCGTGGACGGGCTGGTGTTCGCGGCCCAGCGGTTCCGGCCCAAGCGCGAGGAGACGGCGGACGGGCTGGAGTTCACCTTCGCGCTCGCCTACCTGAGCCGGTTCGTCATCGGCCACGGCCTGATGGAGCACCTGGAACGCGCGCAGGCGCCCGTCGTGATGAACATCGCCGGACCCGGCGGACTGCCGGGCCGCGTCAACTGGGACGACCTGCAATGGCGCGAGGACTACACGGGGATGCGCGCGGCGATGCAGTCCTCGCGCTGCAACGACCTGCTGGGAGCCGGCTTCCCCGCTCGCTACCCGGCCGCCCGTACGCGTTATGTCCTCTACAACCCCGGCTTCGTGAACACGAGCATGGCCGACCCGCTGCCGCAGCCCAGGCGTGCCGTCACCAAGGCGCTCGCCCGGTTCTTCGCGATGCCGGTCGGCAAGGCGATCGTGCCGATCGCCGCACTGCTGGACGCCGCGCCCGAACCCGCGGTCACCGCCTACATGCGCGGCAAGCCGCTGCCGATGACCGGCAAGGACTTCGACCCGGACGCTGCGGCCCGCCTCGACCGCGTGACGACGGACCTGCTCGGACAGATCGCCGCAACTCGGTAACGCACCGCGGCGGCCCCGCGGCAAGCGCAAGGAGCAAGCTCACTGGAACCCCAGCGGCACCCGGCCGGACCCCATGCCTGATGTCACGCGAGCGGTGCCTCTTGTGATACTTTCGGCGGCGCCGTGCATCGCCGCGAACTCGAGGAGGTGAGACCGATCAACGCTGTGACAGGTCGGGGCTCCCTCCCACGCATGGTCTAGGGAGCGCCCGCAGAAGGCCTCCCGAAAGGCTTGAAACGCCATGCACTTCATCTCCCGGACGTCGTCGGACGGCGTCACCGAACAGCTCTTCACCCTCGGCGAGATCCCCGGCGTGCTGTGGACGCCGGAAGCCGCCCCGAGCACCCGTCCTCTAATCCTGATGGGACACGGTGGCGGGCAGCACAAGAAGGCACCGGGCATCCTGGCCCGCGCGCACGACTTCGTCACCGAGGGCGGGTTCGCGGTCGCCGCGATCGACGCGCCCAACCACGGCGAGCGGCCGAAGGGCGAGGAGTTCGGCCGGATCGCGACCGAGATGCGGGCCCGTGCGGCCGCCGGCGAGGACGCGACCGCGCAGGTCCTCGCCATGCACAGCCTCCTGGCCGGGCAGGCCGTCGCGGAATGGCAGGCGGTCCTGACCGCGCTCCAGCAGCTCGACCACGTCGGCACAGGTCCGGTCGGTTACTGGGGCATGTCGATGGGCTGCGGGCTCGGTGTCCCGTTCGTCGCCGCGGAACCCCGGGTCGGCGCCGCGGTGCTGGGCCTGCTCGGGGCGACCACGCTGGCCGGGACCGCGGCGCAGATCACCGTGCCGGTGCAGTTCCTGCTCCAGTGGGATGACGAGCGGGTGCCGCGGGCCGAGGGCCTGGCGTTGTTCGACGCCTTCGCTTCGGCCGAGAAGACGCTGCACGCGAATCCCGGCAAGCACGGAGATCTGCCGCGGTTCGAGACCGACAGCTCGTTGCGGTTCTTCGCCCGGCATCTGGGCTGACACCCGTCCGTAGTCGGCTGACGCGTCAGCCGACTACGAACGGAAGGCGCGGAGAACGGCGACAGACTGATGAAAGCGTGGCGAAAGACCCTCCCGCCAAACTGTGTGGGTGCATGGCTTGCGGCCGATATCTCGTATCGCCTTGGTGTCGCTCGGGGGTTTCACGCTGGGAGCGCTGGTGGCGTTCGGCGTACTCGCGGTCCAGGCCGCCGGCGTCGCCGACGCGGATTCTCGCGCCACGGCGAGGGCCGCGGCCACGGTGCAGTACATCGACTTCGACGACCGGGGCAATCCGGAGATGTTCTACCTGGACTGGTCCGACGGCAGGAACAGCCATCAGACGATGATCCAGGCCGACTCCGAACATTTCGTGCGGGGCTCGGTGCTGCCCATCCGCTACGACCCGGCCGAGCCCGGCGGTCTGGTGTTCCCCACCGGAGATGAGGACGTGCCCCCTCCCGGGGACATGCTCAGGCGGGCTCCGTTCGTCGTCGCGGGGGTCTACGGGCTCGGGCTCGTCCTGGTGCTGGCCCGGTTCCTGCTCAACCGGCACGCGGCGTCGGCGGCCGAGGTGCGGTGGCAGGTCCGGCCGCTGATCCTGGAGTACAGGACGAAGGGGGTCCGCTGGTTCAGCCCGTACCTGAAGCTCGTCCCCGAGCGCGGGGCGAGGCCGTACTACCAGCGTGTCCACTGGGATCCCGCCGTCGATGAGCGGGCGGAGGGGCTGAAGGCGCAGGTGCGGATCGGGGGAGGGCCGTTCAGGCGAGCGGTCGTGATCACCGGGGGCGGCACGCGGCTGTGGCCGGCGGGGCGGCTCCGGCGGCGCACGCCACGGGGCTGGGAGGAGTCCGACAGGCCGTTGGGGAAACCGTACTGGCACGGGCCGGGCTGGGTGCTGGTCGCGTCGATCACGGGGGTGACCGCCGCCGGGCTGCTCCGGCTCGACGCGCTGCTCTACCTGGTGCCGGTCCTGGCCCTGCTCGTGGGGCTGATCTGCCTCATGTGGGGCTGGTACGGAGGCCGGCCCCTGTATCGCTCACCCGGGTACGCGCCGGGAGTCGAGCCCAGGCCTGGGCCGCCGCAGAACCCGCGCGGATCGAGCCCCCGCCGCGGCCGCAGGAAGAAGACACCCCCGCAGAACAGGTGAAGACGCCGGCCGCACCCGCGCTCAGCGGAAGTCGTCCGCGTGGTCGACGGCCCATTCGGCGAATGTGCGCGCCGGGCGGCCGGTCACCTTCTCCACCGCCGTCGAGGTCTGCGCGGGTATGCCGTCGCGGGCCGCCCACTGCTTCATGATCACCTCGACGCCGACCGCCGGCGTCGTCCGGCCCATCTCCTCCCGCGCCTGCGCCTCCGACACCACCTCGACGGCGATCGCACGCCCGATCGCCTCCCCGATGTGCTCGACCTGCCGCCGCAACGTGAGCGACTCCACCCCGTACACGGTGTACGCCAGCCGCTCGTGCCCGGACTCCGTCAACGCCGTCACCGCGAGCGCCGCCAGGTCCTTCTCGTGGATGGGGGCGGTCTCGGCCTCCGGGTACGGCAGCCGCACCCCGCCCCCGCCCCGGATCGCCGCCTGCCACCACCACAGCGTGTTCGTCGCGAACATCCCCGGCCGGATGAACGTCCAGTCCAGCCCCGAGCCCTCCACGGCCGTCTCGACGACCTGGTGGTGCACGGCGATCGGGTTGTGTTCGGAGCCCTCGATCACGACCGCCGCCGACGACAGCAGCACCACCTGCCGCACCCCGGCCGACCGGGCCGCCTCGACGAAGCCCGCGACACCGTCCGGCTTGGCGTACACGAACACCTTCGTGGCGCCCTCCAGCGCGGCGGGCAACGTCTCGGGAAGGTCCAGATCGGCCGCCACGACCTCCGCGGAAGCGGGCAGGCCGCCTTTTTCCGGGTCCCTGCTCGTCACCCGCACCTGTTCGCCGGCCGCCAGCAGACCGGCGGCGACATGGCGCCCCACACTGCCCCGAGCCCCGAAGACCACCATCACCATCGCCGCAGAACCTCCCTAATCCTCGGCCTGGCCGAGAAGCCTGACCAGCTCACCGTGCAGGCGGCGGCGCACCTCGGGCGAGAGCGGTTCGTCGCCGAAGATGTCCCGGACGAACTGCGGCATCGTGATCGGCGCGAACACCACCGCATAGGCGACCAGCAGCGCGAACGCCGGATCGACCCGATCGGTGACCTCCCCGGCCGCCTGCCGCCCGCGCATCCGCTCCAGCGACTCGGCCATCCGGGCGCGTTGCGCCTGCGCGAACCGCTGTCCCTCCTCGGCGTCGGCGAACGGGCAGTCGCCCAGCGCCTGCCACACCACCAGCCGCGCCCATTCCGGGTCGTCGAGCGTGCGCTCCAGCTGGGCCCCGACCGACTCCGCGAACGAGACGGACGAGGCGTCGGACGCGGCCTCGTCCGCCTGCCGGCGCCGCCGCAGCTCCTCCAGCAGTCCCTGCTTGCCGCCGAAGTAGTAGGAGATCAGCTGCTGGTTGACGCCGGCGCGGGCGGCGATCCCGGCGGTGCGCGCGCCGGAATATCCCTTCTCGCCGAACTCGCTCACGGCGGCCCGCAGGATCCGCTCCCGCGTCAGCTCCGCCGCCTTGCCGCGCTCCTCAGGGCGCGGCGCCCTTCGTGCCGCCATGTGCAAGGACGGTAGAGCATCAATCGTTTGGTTGACAAGTGTCACCTAGATGATTGAGAGTCCGTAGGGACGAACCGCTTCATGGCCTCCTTGCCGTGCTCCACCGCCGCGTTCCCGCGTTCCAGCAGGTCGGCCTGGTATTCCGTCAGCGCCGACCGGAGGTCCCGCTCGCCCCGGTGGACCTCGGCCAGGAGGAGGCCGTGGCCGGCTTCCACGCGCTCATAGCGGCCCTGGCCGCGGCGGGCATCCCCGCGGACAGGACCGCCGTGGCCGTGGACACCGTCATGGCCTACGTGACCGGCTACACGGTCGAGGAGCAGGGCGGGAAGGCCGAGACCTGGCCCAGGGAGCAGCGCGACGCGGCCTTCCGCGCCTGATCCTCGCCGGCGTGCGCAGCCTCCGGTCCTTAGGGGGTCAGGCGGCGCGACAACCAGGCGAGGGCGAGCGGGTAGCGGTACTCGATGGCGCCGTGGCCGGCGTCGAAGAGCTCGAAGTAGACGTTCTCGTCCTTGACGCCCGCCGCCTCCAGCGCCCGCCGGAATGCCACCGCCCCGAAGTCCAGGAAGTACTCGTCCTTGCTCCCGGCGTCCACCCAGATCGCCCGCATCGAGCGCAGGGCCTCGGCGTGCCGCGGGGCCATCAGCACGGGATCCCAGGACAGCCAGCGCTCCCACACCTCCGGCACGACGGCGCCCGTGTCGTCGAAGGGCACGCGGACGGTCCCGTCGGGGTCCGCCGAGTAGGCGGCCGCGTACGCGTACATCTCCAGCAGCTCCAGGTCCCCCTCCTTGGTCCCGGCCAGGCGCCCGCGGAAGTCGGCGAGGAACGTGTCGTACGAGCCGTCGTACATGTCCCGCAGCCTGCGCGCCACCTCGGGGAACGACCCGCGCGAGCACACCTCGAACAACGCGTCGCCGGCGTGCGTGGCCAGCGCGCCGAACACGTCGGGCGCCAGCATCGCGGTGACCATGGCCCCGTAGCCGCCGCTCGACTTGCCGGTGACCGCCCGGTGGTCGCGGTCGGCGATCGTGCGGTAGCGGGCGTCCACCCACGGCACGACCTCGTCCCGCAGGTAGGAGTGGTAGCGCCCGGTGCCGGGGGAGTCGAGGAACTGGCTGCCGCCGAGCGAGGTCCACGCGTCCACGTACACGACGATCGCGGGCAGGGCCTCCCCTGAGGCGAAGGCGGCGTCCGCGAGCTCCGGGTACGGCTGGCGGAACGGAGCCCGGTTCAGCCACATGGCGACGTGGCCGGTGTAGCCGAGCAGCACGTAGATCGAGGGGTAGCGACGGGAGGGATCGTCGTCGTACCCGGGCGGGACGTACACCATGATCGGGCGCTCGTGCGGATCCCCCAGGGGGTTGCCGCGCAGCAGGGCGCTGTCGATGACGGCGTGGTCGAGACGGCCGGCCAGCTCGGCGGACCAGGGCAGCATGAAGAATCCTCTCAGCCGACGGACGAGGTCACCGTGTCGATGCCCGTCTGCGTGACGGATCGACCGGAGATCAGGACGAGTGTGAGATCGCGCAGGTCGGCCAGGCGTTCGAGCGGATCGCCCTTGACCGCGATCAGGTCGGCCCGCTTGCCCGCCTCCAGGCTGCCGGTCACCCCGCTCACCCCGCAGGCATCGGCGGCGCGCACGGTGGCCATCTCGATGATCTCCGCGTGGCCGAACCCGGCCTCCGCGAACACCTCCAGGCCGGCGACGTACCCGTCGGTCTCGTTGGCGATGCCGCCGTTGGTGAACCCGGCGTCGGTGCCCGCGACGAGCCGGATCCCGGCCTCCCGCATGGCGGCCACCGCGTTCAGCCAGGCATCGATCATCTCGGGGCCGTAGGTCTCGCGCATCCGCCAGAACACGCCGTGCACGGTGGGGCACACGTACGTGCCGCTGGCCGCGACGAGGTCGGCCAGCTCGGCGTCGTAGTCGTGCCCCGACGGGCCGAAGAACGTGCAGTGCTCCAGCGTCGTGACGCCCGCCTCGATGGAGCTGCGGATGGAGGCGTGCGCGTGGGCGTGGGCGGCCACGCCCTTGCCGCGCGAGGCGGCCTCCTCCACGACGACCCTGAGCTGCCCGGTGCCGTACTGCGGGACCCAGCTCGGTGGCGCGCCCGGCGTCATCAGGCCGCCGGAGGCCATCACCTTCAGGCAGTCGGCGCCCGCCCGGAGGTTCTCCCTGGCGACGCGGCGGATGGCGGGCTCGTCGTCGGCCTCGCCGCCCATGTACCAGCAGTGGCCGCCGGTGATCGTGATGGGCCTGGTGGCGGCCACGATGTGCGGGCCGACCGTGAGGCCCTCCTCGATCGCGTCGCGCAGGGCCAGGTCGAGGAAGCCGCGCGAGCCCAGGTCGCGGGCGGTGGTGACGCCGGCGGAGACGAGCTTGCGCGCGTTCTCGGCCATGCGTAACAGCAGGTGGTGGTCGCTCTCGGAGCTGCGCCGGGTCACCGGGTCCACCTTCGCGTCGAACCCCAGGTGCACGTGCGCGTCGATCAGCCCGGGCAGCACCGTGTGGCCCGGCAGGTCGAGGACCTCGGCGGCCTCGCCCCCGCTGCCGCGCGGCCCCACGGAGACGATCCGGTCGCCGTCGACGAGGACCTCGCCGTCGACGAGGACCTCGCCGTCGGCGATCACCTCTCCGGGCCGGCCGGTGAGCACTCTGGCGGCGCGAATGATCCTCATACCGCCAGCCTGCCACGCGCCTTAAGGCCACGAGAAGGAGATCTGAAGCGCGCCCTGCGACCTTTGAGCCATCGAACGAACCGGAAAGGACACGACGATGACCCAGACCGCCGAATACGAGATCAACTGCCTCTTCGACACCCCCCGCGAGCTGGTGTGGGCCGCCTGGACCGAGCCGGAGCGCTTCTCGCAGTGGTTCGGGCCGCGGATGCTCAGCACCCCGGTCGGCCGGATCACCCTGGACACCCGCCCCGGCGGCGTCTGGCGGGCCACGCTGGTGGGCGAGGAGGGGTTCGAGGCGACGCTGGACGGCACCTACCGCGAGGTGACGGAGCCGGAGCGGCTGGTGTTCACCACGGGCGACCCGGACAACCCGGGCGAGGGGCCAGCGTCGGTCGTCACGATCGACTTCACCGAGGCGGACGGCAAGACGGGGATGCGCTTCCACCAGTACGGCGTCAACACCGACCCCGCGCACGCCGAGCAGGCCAAGGCGGGCTGGACCGAGTTCTTCGACCGCCTGGCCGAGTACCTTGCCTAGCCCTCAGAGCAGGTCGGCCGCCTCGTCGAGCTTGCGGGTGGCGCCCTCCCGGTACGCGGCCGCGAAGGCCTCCTCGCCGAGCGCCTCGCGTACCCGCGCCGCCGCCCGCTCGACGTCGGCCCGTTCGGCCGCCCCCGCCGGGGTCTGGTTCCGCTCCCTGGCCGCGGCCGCCAGCCCCAGCAGCACGGCCGCCTTCTCGGTCGGCCCCGCGGCCGAGGCCGCGCCCTCCACGGCGAACGCCATCGTCCTGACGTCGCCCATCCTGCGGGCCGCGGCCAGCGCCTCCACGTGCAGCTCCATGGCCGCGGCCGGGTCCCCGCGCAGCTCCGTGAGGTAGCCCAGCTCGATCAGCGTGTCCGGCACGTACAAGGGGGGCTCGACGTCCGCGCCGCGCGGCACCCCTTCGAGCAGCCGGCGCAGGTGCGTCTCGGCCAGGTCCAGCCGCCCGGCCCGGCGCGCGGCGAAGGCGAGGCCCATCTCACCCATGATCGTGCCCTCCATGTAGCCCTGGCTCTGCGCCAGCTTCATGGCCCGCTCGCAGAACTCCATGGAGCGGTCGTAGTCGCCGGTCTGCATCGCGATCCAGCCCAGCCAGGCGATGCGCGTGGAGACCTCCGGCCACAGCCCCAGGTCCTCGGCCATCCGCAGCCCTTCGCCGAACAGCCGGGTGGCCCGCTCCGCGTCGGTCGCCATCTCGGCCAGCGACGCCAGCCAGGCCGTGGCCTGCAGCAGCCCCCACCGGTCGCCCAGTTCGGTGAACAGCCGCGCGCTCTCCTCGCCGGTCCGTTCGAGCGCCTCGATGTCCCGCGTCGTGAACGCGTCCCTGGCCTGCCTGGCGAGCGCCGCCGCGACGCCCCACCGGTCGCCGGTCTCCCTGAACGTGGGCAGCGCCCGGCCCACCAGCTTCTGCCCCGTCGGCATGTCCTTGACGTGCATGCTCACGAACAGCTCGGCCCTGGCCCGTTCGCCCGGGTCCTCGACCGCCGCCAGCACGGGCTCCCAGTCGACCTCCTCACCCAGCATGAGCGCGAACCCGGCCTCCCAGGCCGCCGCCCGCGCCCGGGCCGGGGAGGCAGGCCCATCGACGGACAGGGCCGCCGCCAGCGACCGCCGGCCCTCGGCCAGCCGGCCGCGCAGGAACCAGTACCAGGCCAGCGCGTTCACCAGCCGGGCCGCACTGTCGGCGTCCTTGCCGGCGACCGCCGTGTCGAGCGCCGCCCGCAGGTTGGCGGCCTCCGCGTCCAGGCGCAGCAGCCAGTCCCGCTGGTCATGCCCGTACAGCCCCGGCTCGGCCTGTACGGCCAGCGCCAGGTAGTGGCGCAGGTGCGCGAGGCGTACCCGGTCGAGCTCGCCCGCGTCGGACAGCTTGGCCCGGCAGTACTCCGACACCGACTCCAGCAGCCGGTACCGGACTCCGGCGGGGGCCTCGACGACGACCACGAGCGAGCGGTCGACCAGGCGCGCCAGCAGGTCGAGCACGTCGAGCGCGTCGAGCTCAGGGGCGTCGCAGACGGATTCGGCGGCCTCCAGCGTGCAGCCGTCGGCGTGCACGGCGAGGCGGCGCAGGACGCGGCGCTCGTCGTCGGACAGCAGGTCCCAGCTCCAGTCGATCACCGCGGTGAGCGTCTGCTGGCGGGCCGGCGCGCCCCGCTGCCCCGAGGCCAGCAGCTTGAACCGGTCGTCCAGCCTGCCCACCACGCCCTGGACGCCCAGCGCCCGCACCCGGGTCGCGGCCAGCTCCAGCGCCAGCGGGATGCCGTCGAGCCGCCGGCAGAGCTGCGCCACGGCCGCCGCGTTGCGCGCGTCGAGCGCGAACCCGCGCGCCGAGGCCGCGGCCCTGGTCACGAACAACCTGACCGCGTCCGAGCGCGCCATGACCGCCAGATCGGCGCTGCCTGGCACGTCGAGCGGCGGCACGCTCCACAGCACCTCGCCGGCCACGGCCAGCGGCTCCCTGCTCGTGGCCAGGATCCGCAGGTCGGGGCAGGCGCGTAGGAGCGCCTCGGCCAGCTCGGCGACCTGCTCGACCACGTGCTCGCAGTTGTCCAGGACCAGCAGCATCCGCCTGGCCCTGAGCGCCGCGCCGAGCTGCCGCTCCAGCGCCCGGTCCCCCTGGGAGGCCGGCTCCCCGGCGGGCGCGCCGGCGTCCTCGCGGATGTCCAGGGCGGCCAGCACGGCCTCGGCGGGGGAGCGGGACGCCTGGTCGAGCGCGACCAGGCAGGCCCCGTCCGCGAACCCGTCCACCAGCCGGTTCGCGGCCTCCAGCGCCAGCCGGGTCTTGCCGACCCCGCCGCTGCCGGTGAGCGTCACCAGCCGTTCGTCGCCCACCAGCGCGCACACCTCGGCCAGCGCCTCGTCCCGGCCGATGAGCTTGCTGACGGAGGCGGGCAGGTTCGTGACGGGGCGGTCGGCGGGCACGCTCAGGGCCGGGTCCTGCCCGAGTATCGCCTGGTGCAGGGCGACCAGCTCGGGTCCCGGGTCCAGGCCGAGCTCGTCGGCCAGCCGGTCCCGCAGCTCGCCGTACGAGGCCAGCGCCTCGCTCTGGCGTCCCGCGCGGTAGAGGGCCCGCATGTGGACGGCGCGCAGGCGTTCCCTGAGCGGATGCCTGGCCACCAGATCGCCCAGCTCGCCCACCAGCAGGCCGTGCTCGCCCAGCTCCAGCCGCGCCTCGGCATGCTGCTCCAGCGCGGACAGCCGCTGCTCCTCCAGGCGCAGGATGGCCGACCTGGTGTACTCCTCGTCGGCGAAGTCGGCGTACGCCGGCCCCCGCCACAGCGCCAGCGCGTCGGCCAGCAGCCCCGCCCTGGTCCGCGGGCTGTCGGTGGCCTCCGCCCGGGCCAGCAGGCCGGCGAAGCGCGCCGCGTCCACGGCCCCGTCCTCCTGGCGCAGCAGGTAGCCGGGGGCGCGGGAGACGACGAGGTTCTTGCCGCCGGGCTCGGCGTCCTCGAACGCCTTGCGCAGCTGCGAGACGCGCACCTGCAGCGCCCCGGCCGGATTGCCCGGCGGCTCGGCGCCCCACAGGTCGTCGACCAGCCGGTCCACGGACACGGGATGGCCCTCGTGGACGAGCAGGTCCACGAGCAGCGCCCGTACCTTGAGCCCGGGAACCGTGACGCTCTCGCCGGCATCCGTCCACACGGCCAGCGGACCCAGCACCCCAAAACGCATGGACGTCACCTTATGCGCGGCCTTAAGCCCACGAAAAGAACATCGGAAGCCCCTTACAGCACGGTGAAGGCAACTGAAAGGGGAACGAGATGAACACCACCACACTCGAGGGCACACTTCCCGGCACCCGCGCGGGCCGCCGGGAATGGACCGGGCTGGCCGTCCTGGCCTCCGTGGCCCTGCTGCTCTCGGTCGACGTCAGCGTGCTCTACCTGGCGCTGCCACACCTCAGCGCCGACCTCGGGGCCAGCGCGCCGCAGCAGCTCTGGATCATGGACGTCTACAGCTTCATGCTGGCCGGGTTCCTGGTCACCATGGGGACGCTGGGCGACCGGATCGGGCGGCGCCGGCTGCTGATGATCGGGGCGACGGCGTTCGGCGCGGCCTCGGTGGTGGCCGCGTACTCGGTGAGCGCCGAGATGCTGATCGTGGCCCGGGCGCTGCTCGGCATCGCGGGGGCGACGCTGATGCCGTCGTCGATGGCGCTGATCAGGAACATGTTCCAGGACGCCAGGCAGATGGGGACCGCGATCGGGCTCTGGTTCAGCTGCTTCATGCTGGGCATGGCGGCCGGGCCGATCGTGGGCGGGCTGCTGCTCGAGCACTTCTGGTGGGGGGCGGCCTTCCTGATGGGGGTGCCGTTCATGGTGGCGCTGCTGGTGGCCGGGCGGACGCTGCTGCCCGAGTACCGCGACCCGAACGCGGGCCGGCTCGACCTCGCCAGCGTCGCGCTGTCGCTCGCGACCATCCTGCCGGTCGTGTACGGGCTCAAGGAGATCGCGCGGAGCGGCTGGCACCCGGTGCCCGTGGCGGCGGTCGTGGCCGGGGCGGCGTTCGCCGTGGTGTTCGTACGGCGGCAGCGCCGGCTCGCCGACCCCCTGCTCGACCTGCGCCTGTTCGGCAACCGGGCCTTCGCGACCACGCTCGGGACCATGCTGCTCGGCGGCGTCGTGATGGCCGGGACGACGCTGATGACCACCCAGTACCTGCAGACCGTCGAGGCCATGTCCCCGCTGGAGGCGGGTCTCTGGCTCGTGCCGCAGAACCTCGCCATGATCGTCGCCCTGACGCTGGCCCCCGCCCTCGCCCGCCGCGTCGGCACCGCGTACGTCATGGCCGGCGGATTCGCCGTGGGCGCGGTCGGGCTGTTCCTGCACACGCAGGTGCCGAGCGCCGGCGGCACCGGGCTGGTCGTGACCGGGCTCGTCCTGGCCTCCGCGGGCATCGCGCTGCCGATGGGCGTGGGCAACGGCGTCATCATGACGGCCGCGCCGGCGGAGAAGGCCGGCTCCGCGGCCTCGCTGTCGGAGACGGGCGGTGAGTTCGGCGTCGCGGTGGGCGTGGCCGCGCTGGGCAGCCTCGGCAGCGCCGTCTACCGCGGGCAGCTCCCCGAGCACCTGCCGGTGGAGGCGGTCCGCGAGAGCATCACCGCCGCGGTGATCGCCGCCAAGGACCAGCCCGACCTGCTGGACCTGGCGCGGGCCGCGTTCACCACGGGGCTCAACACGGTGGCGATGGTCAGCGCGATCACCTTCGTCGGCCTGGCCGCCCTCACGCTCGCCATCCTCAGGCGCCACGCGGCATGACCCCCTGTACCGCGACTCACGCCGGACCGGCCCCCGAGGCCCGTCCGGCGTCGTCGCGTTCTGCGGTTTCCCGGCGATGGGCGACCAGCAGCAGCACGGCCGGCACCACCGCGAGCACGAAGGGCGACGGCTCGAACAGCGCGGCACCACCCAGCGCCCACACCCCTACCCCGATCCCGAGATAGGCAGGCGGCACCCGCCCCCGCCGCCCGAACCCCACCACCAGCGCCCCGATCAGCCCCAGCGGCACCGCGAAGCTCCCCCAGACCAGCCAGAACGCCCCCACGCCGGGCGCGAGCCGCGACAGGTCCTCCGGCCCCGGCGGGAAGAACCACATGCTCCCGCCGAACCAGCCCGGAATGTGCTCGGCGCTCAGCACGGCGGTGGCGACCAGGTGCACGCAGCCCAGGAACACCAGCATCCCGCCCGCCCGCCTTACGAGAACGGAAGTATCGGAACTCATAGTTCCGAATCGTATTACGGATCCGTCGGTTCCGTAATAAGCTGGCGCACATGAGACAGCCGGTGGGCCGCCCCAGGGACGGGCGCGTGGACGGGGCCATCGCCGCGGCGGCCCGCGAACTGCTGGCCGAGCAGGGATACGCACAGCTCACCGTGGACGCGGTGGCGGCACGGGCAGGCGTCGGAAAGGCCGCCATCTACCGCCGTCACCCCACCAAGCAGGCCATGATCTTCGCGGCCGTCATGCACGACCTGGAGCTGGAGACACCGCCCGACACCGGCTCCCTGGCCACCGACCTGGCCGCCGTCGCCCACGTCATCGCCACCACCCTGAGCACGCCGCCGCCCGGGGTCGTGCCGGGACTGCTGGCGGACGTGCACGCGGACGAGGGGATGGCCGCCGCGTTCGCGGGGACGTTCGTCAGGGCCGAGCGGGAGTGCGTGACCGAGGTGCTGGACCGGGCGGTGGCGCGCGGCGAACTGCCCTCCCGGCCGGATCCCGCGCGCGTCCACGCCATGCTCCTGGGATCGATCTTCGCCTGGCTCTTCCTCCTGCTCGAAGACCCCGCCCGGCTGGACACCCTGGCGAACACGCTGGCCTCCGACGTGGCCCGCCTCCTGACCGGAAAGGGCGACGGTCCGTGACAGCGGCCGCCGCGCCCGCCCGGGCCGGGCAGGCGCAGCGGCCGCGGTAGCTGTTCTACGCGATCGAGCCGGTCCAGGCCATTGTGGCGGCCCTGTAGATGACGCTCACCGCGCCGTCGAAGTACGGCGAGACGCCGGTGTCGTAGCGGCCGTCGCCATTGGTGTCGGCAACGCTGATCGTGATGCCGTTGAGGTAGCCGGCACGGTAGTCACTGCTGTACTTGTACAGCCAGGAAGAGCCGAGAGAGCCTTCACCGGTGAACGGCGACTCGACGCCGAGGAACAGGTCGTCGGGGAGGCCGGACAGCGTCATGGTGGAGATCGGCCCGGTGGACCATTCCAGGTTCTCGCCCGTGTAGGGTCGCCGTCCGTCAGGGTTGGGTCCGGCGGGGTAGCCGAAGACGTCCATCATGGAGTCCGTCGGCTGGTTCCAGGCGAAGCCCTGGCCGCCGACGTTGTCGACCAGCCTCCCGGTGTTGGTCAGCACGTCGGGGGAGGGCGAGACCACGCCGTTGTAGACGTTCACGAAGGCGAAGTCGCGGTCGTAGTTCTGGGACGTGGAGAAGTCGAAGTGGGCGAAGGACTGCTTCCCGACGTACAGGCCCCACGGGGTGGTGCCGGCGGTGTAGCCGGGGACGAAGACCCACTTGCCGAGTGTGGCGTCGGAGCGCTCGATGTCGTACACGCAGTGACCGGCCGTGGCGACGAGGTTGCGGTACTGCGACTGCAGTGCGGTGCCCGTGCACCAGTGCGGCTGCCCGTCACCACCGATGAAGAACACCTTGCCCGTGCTCGTGGGCATTTTGCCCTTCGGCTCGGCCGGGCCCGCCACCGGCGCGACCGAGCCGGGCTTGGTGTCCGGGGAGACAGGGATGGATACGCGTTCCCCCTGGACCTCGGTCTGTACGGCATAGGGGGTGGCGTTCTTCAGGTTGGCGGCTCCGTCGGCGAGCCAGAACCGCGCGATCTCCTGAGCGGCCGACACAGTGGCGAGAGGGGCCACCGTTATCTCGCCCTCGGCCTGCGCCGGGGTGGAGATGACGGTGGATCCCAGCAGGCTCAGGCCGATGCCTAACGTGGTCAGTGTGCGTCTCATGACTGATCTTTCCGTTCTTGTCGCAGATAAGGAGGATCTAAAGATCTCTCGATCCAAAACATCCGCATCACGCCACAAAACGGCACATTCGGTCAAGAAGCACAGAAAGTGACCTATCCAAGAATCGAACACGGTGTCGAATGGGGTGTGGTCGGCTCTCATACTGCGAAGATCCGCTCCAGGGCCGATCCGGCTCGGCGGTCACGCGGAGTGAAAGGTCCAGGTCGCCGCGACGGCTCGTCATCGCGTCCTTGATCCGATTCCCAGCGAACTTACAGCAAAGGACGCAGTCTGTAAGGTCGTGAGTGCTGCCGGGGTTCAGCCGGAGTGCGAGGAGGGCGGGGCCTTCCTGGCCGAGCCGCGGTAGCGGTCGGCGTCGTAGCGGCGGTCGTTGTCGTCCAGCTTGGCCTGGGCCGCCTCCACCAGGTCCACGCCCAGCACGTCGGCCAGCCGGACCAGGTAGAGGGTGACATCGCCCAGCTCGGTACGGATCCGGGCGAGCGCGTCGGGATCGGGCTGAGCGGACTCGTCGGCCGTGAGCCACTGGAACTCCGCCACCAGCTCCCCGACCTCGCCCGCCAGCGCCATCGTCAGGTTCTTGGGCGTGTGGAACTGCTCCCAGTCCCTGATCCTGGCGAACTCGCGCAGGCGTTCGGCAAGGCGTTCCAAGTCCGTCGTCACGTCGCACGACCCTACCCATCACCGCCGGTATGTTGCTGCTCGTGAATGGGGTCGAGCTGTTCCTGTTGGGCCGGACGCTGATGAAGATCGGCGAGGAGGCCATGCCGACCGAGGGCATCGGTGAGCACTCCACGAGCGTGCGCACGGTGCTGATCGTGGTGAGCGACCTGCGCGGACACCCCGACACCACCGTGGGTGAGATCGCCGCCCGGACCGGGCTGCCGCAGAGCGCCGTGTCGGCGGCCATCGCACGGCTGCGCTCCGTGGACGCGGTGATCGCCGAGACGGATCCCGCGGATCGGCGGCGCACGATCATCCGCGAGGCGCCTGGGGTGTCCGAACGGGTGACGCAGGTCAGGGACACCCCGATCGACGCCGCGCTGGGGGTCGCGCTGGGCACGGAGGACCCGCGGCGCGTGGCGGAGACCGTGGCGGTCCTGGAGGAACTGGCCGCCAAACTGATCCCCGGAATAATGCATCGAACTTGATGCATCAGATTTGATGGATTATCTTGGAGGCATGAACGCAGACATCTTGCGCATCCCGGGCGTCGACCTCTACTACGAGGTGCGCGGCAGCGGCCCGCTCCTGCTGATCTCGCAGAGCGGTGAGGGCGACGCCGGTCGCACCGTTGACCTGGTCGATCGGCTGGTGGACGCGTACACGGTGATCACGTACGACCGGCGCGGGCTCAGCCGCAGCACGGTCCCCGGCGCCGGCGTGAGCGTGCGCGAGCACGCCGACGACGTGCACCGGCTGCTGGCCCACCTCACCGACCAGCCCGTGATCATGGTGGGGCAGAGCCTGGGCGCCTCCATCGGGCTGCACCTGGCCGTCGAGCACCCCGAACAGCTCAGCCTGCTCATCGCGCACGAGCCCGTCTCGCCGTGGCTGCTGCCCGGGTCCGAACGGGCCGAACACCGCAAGGAGCTGGCCGAGCTCCAGTCGCTCTACCGCGAAGGCGGCCTGCCCGCGGCGATCGGCCAGGTGAAGCGGGTGCTCGGCATCACCGACGACGCCGAGACCGACCTGACCCCGCAGCCCATCACGCCGCAACGGCAGGCGAACTTCGACTTCTTCATCCGCCACGACTTCACCGCCGTCGTCGAGGACGAGCTCGACCTGAGCGAATGCCGTACCCGCATCGTGCCCGCGGCCGGGCACACCACCCCGCACCACGTCTTCGACCGCCGGTGCGCGGTCGAGCTGGCGGAGCTGCTGGGCACGGAGCTGGTGGAGTTCCCGGGCGGGCACAACGGCAACACCAGCCATCCCCGGGCGTACGCGGCCCGGCTCCGCGAGGTCCTCCAGACCGTCGGCTGAATCACCTCGCTCCGGTGGGTGTCGCCCCGAACCTGTACGCTTCCGCGCGTGTCCGAATTATCGGTTTCTGGCTATGAGATCAAGGGTGTTCTCGGCCAGGGCGGCTTCGGTGTCGTCTACCTCGCCGTGCAGTCGGCCGTGGGTCGCGAGGTCGCGCTCAAGGTCGACAACCGGGTGCTGCTGTCCGACCGCGACCGGCGCCGGTTCATGCGCGAGGTCACGGCCGCCGGGGCCCTGTCCGGTCACCCGCACGTCGTGGCCGTCTATGACGCGGGGCTGCTGCCCGACGGGCGGCCGTACATGGTGCTTGAGCTGTGTCCGGGCGGGTCGCTGTCCGGACGGAGGCTCTCGCCGGTCGAGGCGCGTGACGTGGGCGTACGGATCGCCGACGCGCTGGCCGCCGCGCACGCGCAGGGGGTGCTGCACCGGGACGTGAAGCCGGGCAACATCCTGGTCAACCGGTACGGCCAGGTGGCGCTGTCCGACTTCGGGCTGGCCACCATGCCCGCGTCCGGGCCCGAGGCGTCGGTGACGCGCGAGTCCCTGACGCCGTCGTACGCGCCGCCCGAGGCGTTCGAGCTGGCCGAGCCGACCCCGGCCGGTGACGTGTACGCGCTGGCCGCCACCGTCTACGCGCTGCTGAACGGCCGCCCGCCGCGCTTCCCCGAGAGTGGCGTGCCGAACCTGGCGATGATCCTGGCCCTGCACCGTCTGCCCGTTCCAGACATTCCCGGCGTGCCGCCCCAGTTGACCGCCGTGCTGCGCCAGGCGCTGGCCAGCGACCCGCGCGAGCGCACGCCCACCGCGGAGGCGTTCCGCGATGCCCTCGCCGCCGTCCCGCTCGGGCCCGCCCCGGCACCCTCCGGGGGACGGCACGCCGCGCCGCCGACCCCCTCCCAGCCGATGGGGCAGTATCCGAGTAACCCGGGGCCGCAGCCGATGATGGGTCCGCCGGTCACCGGTCCGCCGCCGGGCGGCCACGCGGACACCGTGCCACCCGCCCGGCGCGGTGCCTCGAGGGCGCTGGTCTCGATCGCCGCCGCTCTGGCCCTGGTGATCTCGATAGGCGTCGGCGTGGTCGTCTACACGTATGTCACCAGGGAGCCGGGTGGCAACCAGGCGTCGACTCCCAGCGCGTCGGCCTCCACGAGTGCCACGGAAGAGGCGAAGACCGTGTTCAAGGGGCTGAAGACGTACACGGAGAACTGCCCGGCGAGCAAGGTGCGCGGCGGTGAGGCGGCGTGCGTGCAGGAGTCGGAGTGCTGGGGCGGGCTGGTCATCATCTCCGGCGACACGAAGGCCAGGCGGGTCGGGTGCGAGGAACTGCACTCGTGGGAGACGTTCGCGGTCGTCCCGATCCCGTCGGACGCTGACACGTACGTGCAGCAGGACCTCGCCAAGCACCCCACGATCAAGCGGATCTGCAGCCGGGCGGTGCTCCTGGCCAGCAGGGTCGGCACGGCCAGGAACACCGGCGCGGCCGGCTGGATGGCGGACGTGATGCCGCCGTCGCAGGCGCAGTTCGAGAACGGCACGCGCTTCCTGCGCTGCATCGGCCGCCTGACCAGTCAGGAGCCGCGCCGGTCCTACTTCCACCGGGGAGCTTGACGCTTTCTCCACATTCGGCGGGCTCTGTCTGCACAAGCGACCCCTAGCCTCGGATCGTGCGGATTCCTTCCTGGGCTCTCCTGCTGTGGATGTCCGTGTCGTGCCTGGTGTTCGTCGCCCTGGCCCTGCACATGGGGTGGCTGTTCAGCGGGCTGCGGGTGCTCGCGCCGTTCGCGCTGATCGGCGCCCAGCTGATGTACGTCCTTCTCGCCACGCCGCCCTGACCGTCATGGTGGCGCGGCCTGCGGTGGCCAGGACGGCTAGGCTGCCCGAATGGACTTGAAGGATCGGGTACGCGAGCTGCGCGCCGAGGGCCGCTCCCCGAAGGAGATCGCCAAGGCGCTGAAGGTGTCGCCGTCCGTCGTGGCGCCGCTGGTGCGGGCCATCGCCTCGGAGGCCCCCACCGCCGAGCCCGAGGTGGTCGGGTGCTGGGTCAACGTCGGCTGGAGCGAGGGGCTCACCGTCGACCCGGCCCGCGGATGGGTGGACGAGGCCCCCGACGCGGGACTGGGCGGCCTGGTGTGCGTGCTGGTCGCGCGGCGGCACACCTGGGACAGGATGACGGTGGCCGGCTACCTCGCCGACGTCTACTGCCTCGGGGCGAAGAACGCGATCGGCCCCGACGTGCTCGACGACCGCGACCTGCGGCGCTTCCGCCAGTACTTCTTCGGCGAGTACGCGGGCTTCCAGGAGGCGCCGATCGAGCTGGCCCGGCACCTGGTGTTCGGGTCGGTCGACTACGCGCGGACGCTCGGGTTCGAGCCGCACGAGGACTTCGCTCCGGCGGCCGACGTGCTGGGCAAGTGGGAGGGGGACGCGGCGATCACGTTCGGCCGTGACGGCAGGCCCTTCTACGCGCAGGGGCCGGACGACGACCCGGCGAAGGTGCTGCGGACGCTGCGGCGCACGCTCTCCGACGAGGACTTCGACTACGTCACCGGAGGCCGGTGACGCGCATCGTGATGTTGAGGCGGCCGGAGGCCAGGCCGGTGGCGGGATCGCCGGTGCCCGGATGGACCTTCGGCACGCCGTGGTAGGCGAAGCGCGACGGCCCGCCGAACACGAACAGATCGCCTGAGGCGAGCTCGACGTCCGTGTACGGCCGGCCGCGCGTCTCGGTGTTGCCGAAGCGGAACAGGCACCGGTCGCCGATGCTCAGCGACACCACCGGGGCGTCGGACTTCTCGTCCTTGTCCTGGTGCATGCCCATCCGGGCCTGGCCGTCGTAGAAGTTGATCAGGGCGGTGTCGGGCTCGTACGTGTCGCCTGGTCGTCCGTACGCGTCGGCCAGGGCGCGCCGTCCCAGCTCGCCGAGCCACGCGGGGAACTCGGCCACCTGCCGGCCGTTCACGTCGTGGGCGACGCGCGTGTACCGGTACGGCTGCCAGTGCCACCCCACGCACACCGTCCGGACCGACATCACGCCGCCCCGGGGCAGCACGGTGTGCCGGATCGGCACGGGCCCCATGGCCCATCCGCGGCACGCCTCGACCAGGTGGCGCTGCTCGTCCAGCGTCAGCCAGCCGGGCACGTGTACCGCCCCCGGCGCGATCTCCCGCATCACGCTGTCTCCCGGCCCTTCCATGCCTGGTACGCCTCCGGCAAGCACCTCGAACACGGCCGGTACCCGGCCGCCACCGCGTCACCGGCGTCCGCGAAGAACACACGATGCCGGATATATCCCCCGCGAGCGATCGAGCGCAGCGCCGAGGGGCAGTCCAGCCGCCCGTACAGCCGGGCCCCTCGATGCCCGCCCAGCGTGCCGGGCACCGGACTCGCATACGGGCGGCCGTCGGCCCCCACCAGCGTGTACGTCATTTCGCGTCGTGGAAGACGAGCCCCAGCGTATGCCGCAGCCCGGACCGTACGGTGCTCACCCCGTGGCGCACGGGGGAGGCCGACCAGCCCCGCGAGGAGCGCACGGGCCGGTCGCGCGTGGTGAAGATCAGCCCGTGCCCCTGCGGCAACAGCGTCACCATCCCCCGCGACTGGGCCCGCGGCCGCTGCTCCACCAGCAGGAACTCGCCGCCCGTGTAGTCCTCGCCGGGCCGGTCCAGCCCGATCACGACCTGCAACGGGAACACCAGGTCGCCGTAGAGGTCGCGGTGCAGCGCGTTCCAGTCGTCCCGTCCGTACCGCAGCAGGATGGGCGTCGGCCTGGTCTGCCCCGCTCTGTGGCACATGTCCAGCCACTCGTCGAGGTCGTCCGGCCACGGCGCCGGCTGGCCCAGCTTTGCCGCCCAGTCGCGGGCGATCGGCAGCAGCCTCGGGTAGAACTCCGCCCGCAACTTCTCCACCAGCGGCGGGAACGGCCGGCTGAAGTAGCGGTACTGCCCGGCGCCGAACCGGTGCCGCTCCATGTCGATCGTGGACCGGAACAGCCCGATCTCGTCGTACAGGCCGGCGATTTCCTTGCACTCCTCGGGGGTGAGCACCGGCGGCGTCAGCGCGCACCCGTACGAGTTGACCTCTTCCGTCAGTTTCGCCCAGTCCATCTTGGTCTCCTCCGTCAGCTTCGCCGAGCTCATCCGCCGACGCTCCAGAGCTGCGGCTGCAGGGCGCCTTCGAGCGTGAGCAGCTCGTGCTTGCGCTCGAGGCCGCCCGCGTACCCGGTCAGCGAGCCGTCCGCCCCGACGACGCGGTGGCAGGGGCGGACGACGAGCAGCGGGTTCGCGCCGACGGCGGCGCCGACCGCGCGGATCCGGTCACGTGGCGCGCCCACCCGCGCGGCGAGCGCGCCGTAGGTCGTCGTGGTGCCGTACGGCAGCTCATCCAGGGCTGCCCACACCTGCTCCTGGAACGGGGTGCCGCGGGTGGCGAGCGGCAGGTCGAACGCGACCCTCTCGCCCGCGAAGTACTCGGCGAACTGCCGCTCGACCTCCTCGAACGCGGTCGGCTCCCACCGCAGACCAGCCCTTCCGCTTACGTCGAACGACACGCGCGTCAGCGCGGAGCCGTCGCCGATGAGCAGGATCGGGCCCAACGGGCTTTCGATGATGCTGTGGATGTCCATACCTTCTTCAACACCGCCGAGCCCTCAAAGGTCAGCGGTTTTCGGACATCACAGCACCCCGTCCTCATCCCCGCCCCTCAGCCTCCGCCCCGGCCCTCGGCCCCGCGCCTCAACCCCCGCCCCCTCGGCTTCCCCCGTCGCCACCGCCTCCGGCCGCGGCAGTCCCCGCCACCCGCGCACCGTCAGTCCCCGCCACCCGCACACCTCAGGCCGCATCCCAGCCAGTGGACGGTCACGCGATCATGGGCGTACGCTCGGTGACCATGGCCGAGTCGCGCGAGCACACCTTCACCGGCACCGCGGGCCTCAACACGGTCTGCGTATGGCCCCATGACCGGCCGCGCTACGTGGCCGTCCTGATCCACGGGTACGGCGAGCACATCGGCCGCTACGAGTACGTGGCGGACCGGCTCGTCCGCCACGGCGCCGCCGTCTACGGCCTCGACCACACGGGCCACGGCAAGTCGGCCGGCGACCGGGTGCACATCGCGGACTTCGAGGACGTGGTCACCGACGTCTACTCCGTAGAGGAGCAGGCCAGGGACGACCACCCCGGCGTCCCGGTCGTGGTGATCGGCCACTCGATGGGCGGCATGATCGCGGCCCGCTACGCTCAGCGCTACGGCGACGGCCTGGCGGCGCTCGTACTGTCAGGCCCGGTGATCGGCGACTGGGCGGTCGTCCCGACCCTCCTGGCCTACGAGGAGCCCCCGGACGTCCCGATCGACCCGGCGACCCTCTCCCGCGACCTCTCGGTGGGCGTCGCGTACGCCGCCGACCCGCTGGTGTGGCACGGCCCGTTCAAGCGCGCCACGCTGGAGGCGTTCGCCACGACGCTGGCCACGATCGCCAAGGGCGGCCGCCTCGGCCCCCTGCCCACGCTGTGGGTGCACGGGGCCGACGACGAGCTCGTCCCGCTGAGCGGGAGCCGTCCGGGGGTCGAGGCGATCAAGGGTACGGACCTGACCGAACGGATCTACGAGGGCGCCAGGCACGAGGTCTTCAACGAGACCAACAAGGCCGAGGTCCTGGACGACGTGACGGCCTTCATCGACCGGGCTATTTGACCGGCAGCCATACGTACCCTGAACCCCGCGTACGGGTGAGCTCGATCTTCCAGCAGCCCCGCTTCGGGAAGACGAACCCCGTACCCCACTCCTCGCCGGGTTTGTGCCAGCTCGACCCGCCATGCTCCTCGGGCCCCCAGGCGAGCCTGGCGGGCGTACCGTCGGGAAGCGTCGCCGTGACCCGCAGCGGCCCTTCACCGGTCATCCGCCACACGATCTTGATCTCTTCACCGCGCGCCAGCGGCGGACCCGCCACGAACAACAACCCCCACAGCTCCGCATCCCTCCCCACCCCCCGCACCTCCGGAAACCCTCCGCCGAGGAGCACCGAGGTCCCGTTGCACGCAGCCCTGGTAGCCGTCGGGCTTACGGCGCTCGGACTAACGGCGCTCGGACTAACGGCGCTCGGACTAACGGCGCTCGGACTTATGGGACTCAGGCTTACGGCGCTGGGGCTTTTGGGGCTCGGGCTTACGGCGCCTGGGCCCACGGCGCTGGGGCTTGCGGGACTTGGGCTTATGGAACTCGGGACGGACGACCGAGCCACGGGTGCGGGCACCTCGGCCGAACACCCAGCCGCGACCACCAACAGCGTCACCATCATCAACCACTTCATGCAACCTGTACTCCGGGCGATACCGGGAGGTTCCGGCTAGCAAGCCGGACTCGCCGGAAGCATGAGCGCCAGGAGCTTTGACGCGACCGCTCAGACCTTGCGCCAGCCGGGCACCCAGGCCCCGCCCTCCTCGACGGTGTAGTCGCCGAACAGAGCGGGGGCTTCCTGGCGCATGAGCTCGCCGATGCGCTGGAACAGCAGGCGAATCTCCTCCTCCGCGCCGGCGGCGGTGCGGGCCTCGATCGTGTGCCGCAGCGTGCGCACGTTCGCGGTCCACACCAGCCCGGTCGCCACACCCTCCGGGGCGAACCTGCGCATGAACGACGTTCGGTGCTTCTTCTCCGAGAACGGCACGCCCTCCTCATCGAGCCCGAAGTGCTCGCCCATCCACAGCTGGAACTGTTCGAGCTGCTCCAGCACCGCCGTGGCCCGCTTCATCAGCTCGTCGTCTTCCCGTGCCCATTCCGGGAACCAGAACGGCAGCTCGTCCAGCCGGACGAAACGCAGCGACTCCTGCGAGACGGCCACACCCGGGCGGTGCCGCACCAGCTCGTGGGTCAGCACCCGGCTGACGTTGTGGAGTACGAAGCTGAAGCTGACGTGCTCGAGGACCGAGCCGTGTGCGCTGGCCAGGATGTTGCGCAGGTAATCGTCCTGGTTCTCCCTGATCCTGACCACGTTGGGATTGAGGCCGGGCTCGAAGGAGCGGTAGCAGAGCCGACCGGCGAACTCGGCGAGGTTCTGCGCGTCGAGGTCGCCGCGATCGAGCCGCTCCAGCCAGCTCTCGCCGCCGACCTCGGCCAGGTAGCGGGCCAGCTCGTCGTAGTCCAGCGACGGACGGGAGACGATGAAGACCTCGGGTTCGACACTGCGCATGGAGAGCCCCCGCTCGGATCGACCGCTTTTGACGGCCCCAAGCCAACCAGCTCCTGCCACTCGGCGCGAGTCGACCGCCTCCTGGACGCTCCTTGCTCGGCGCGAGTCGACCGGCCCCCTGCACGCTCCTCGCGGGCATCCCACGTCCAAGGTCGGCAGGCACCATGCCTCGCGGCTTCGACGGTCAGCAGACGTCACGGCTTGCAGCTTCTGCCTCCCCGATCTCGCGACCGTTGAAGGCCTCGAGCCCGCCGGGGCGAACGCAGGCTGCTCCGGCTTCTATCGATGGGTCGCCGAGCCGTCCGCGGCCGCCTGCGCGAACGATCGTAGGGCGCGGACAGTGGCATCGGGGATGAGCAGCGCGTCGAGATCGGCCCGAGCGAGGACGTCGGGAAGCGGAAACATCCTGGTGAGGCCGACTGGGGCGAGGCCAGGCACGACCGCGCCGAACCGGCCGGCGAGGTCACCCAGGATCGCCCGTGCCCGTGCGGCGTCCGGCACCCCGGCACGCACGATGTCATGCACGCCGACTTCGAACGGATCCCACGAACCGCACGTCCTCGCAGAGTCGTCGAGAGCGAAGATGCGCCGGGCCCGGTGGACGTGGTGGATGAGCCCGTTGAGCCGGGGGAGATGGGCGACGAGCAGGAGGTCGGTCGGGGATCGCTCGGTGATCTCGATCATGCCGGGGTCGTGATCGATGAGGATGGTGCGCCGATAAGAGGTGCACGAGACCGCTTCGACGGTCGGTGTCGCGCGGGCGGCCAGGTGGCGCAGGGCGGCCGCGAAATCGAGTGACTTGTCGTGAGTGAGCCGGAGGACCAGCCCGCCGTCGGCCTGGAGGCGGTCGGTGACCCGCCGTCGGGCCCGCAGCTCACGCGGGGCGCCGCGGAAGGTGCCCATGAGGACTCGGTTGAGCTGCCGAACACTGCCGAAGCCCGCGGCGAAGGCGATGTCGGCTATGCGGAGGTCAGTGTCGTCGAGCAGCCGGCGGGCGAAGTGCGCGCGCCGGGAGCGGGCGAGCTGGTCGGGCGTGACCCCGGCATGCTGAAGAAACATGCGCCGCAGGTGACGTGGGGACACGCCGAGCCGACCGGCGAGATTGCTCTCTGTCGCGTCGTCCAGCGCTCCGTCGGCGATGAGTTCGACCCCGCGGCACACCAGTTCGGGCATGTCCGTGACGGTGGCCGGTTCCTGCCGGTACGGGCGGCACCGATGGCAGGCGCGGTACCCGGCCGCCTCCGCCGCGGCCGCGGACGGGTAGCGGGTGGTGTTCGCAGGGAGAGGGCGGCCCGGGCAGTCGTCCCGGCAGTAGATACCGGTGGTCAGGACGGCGCCGACTGCGTTCACGCTTCCAGCATGGCATCCACCGGCTCACCGGATCGGACGGATCCGGACAGGCTGCCAACGCTGGCCGAATGTGACCAGACCTGCTGATCAGGGCCCCGCGAGAATTCGGGCTCACCCATCTCCATAAGGACATTCCATGAGCGCCGAATCGAACAAGCAACTCGTCATCGACGCCTGGCGGATCTTCGCCACGCGTGATGCCGACCGGGTCCGCGCCGTCTTCGCCCTTGACGCGGAGTGGCTCGCCCCTGCCGACAACGCGACCTCCCGCGCCATCGATGGAACCCACCATCTCATCGGCCGGGACCGCATCGTGCGCTTCCTGACCGAGGAATTCTCCACGGTCTTCGTCGACAACGTGTCCATCGAGTTCGCCGGCTTCTACGCCGACGGGGACACCGTGATCGTTGAGATGCGACTGCAGGCCACCCTTGCCCACGGTGGCCACTACGACAACGAATACTGCTTCGTCTTCGAACTGGAGTCCGGCCTGGTCAAGCGGGTCCGCGAATACATGGACACACAACGCGGCGCGGCATGGTTCCACTCACCCACGATGTCGGACCGGCAGGACCAACGCGAAGCGACCACCACCCATCACTAGCCCAAAAGCCTCGGCTGGGGTCGGCGGTCATAACCCCAGGCCGGGCCACGACGGCCGCAACCCCAGGCTGGGGGCCGATGGCCGCAACCTCAGGCCGGGGTGCGACGGCGGCAACCTCAGGCTGGGGGCCGATGGCCGCAACCTCAGGCCGGGGCACGACGGCGGCAACCTCAGGCTGGGGGCCGATGGCCGTAACCCCAGGCCGGGGCACGACGGCGGCATCCCCACGTTGGGAGCGATGGCCGTAACCCCAGGGTGGCGGCCATAACCTCCAGGCTGGGGGCGACGGCTGTAACCGCAGGCACATCGCCTCCAGTTGCGGATCGAGGTACGCCTCGACCGCCCGCTGAGTGTGTGTATCCAGGTAACTGGCCCCCGCCGTCGTCAGTCGCCCGTCACACCCCCGCCTGCTCGCGGCAACCAGGCACCCGCGGACAGCCCGTCCTCCCTCTCCTGGTGGAAGGCCGCGAACCGGCCATCGGATCCGAAAGCGTCGCGTACGTTCCGCACGACGACCCGCATGCCGCGCCTGCCCGGCACGCGAGGGGTGCCCTTGGCGTCGAGCTCATGCTTGCCGTACGGAGTCCGTACGAGCACCACACGCAGCGGCCCCGCACCGCGCAGTCGATAGCGGCCACCGAACAGCACCACGCCATCGGGTATCGGAACGCTCAGCCGTGGGCGACCTCGATATTGGGCGTCGTGGCCTTGGGCAAACCGGGCAAACGGTCGAGCAGTCCGCTGAACAGGCCCAAGGCAGAACTACCCTCCGGCTGCGGCTACGGGTCACGCCGACGTTCGGCGAGTCAGTGACAGATCTCCCCTCCGGCTCCGGCTCCGGCTCCGGCTCCGGCTCCGGCTCCGGCTCCGGCTCTCAAGCGTATGCGGGGCCGATGATTTTTCCCGGGCACGCGGGTCTGCATGTGAGAGAGGAGGCGATATGTGCGATCAAGAAAAGGCACTGGCCGCGGGGGTTGCGCTGCTGGAACGGGCGATCGACTACGCGCTGGGCAGCCTTCGCGTAGTCACCCCGGCCGCCCTCTGCCGTCCCACTCCCTGCGCGGACTGGAACCTCCAGCACCTGCTCGACCACATGGCCGACTCACTCCGAACCCTGAACGACGCCGCCTCCGGCCACATCCCCCCAGCACCGCCACGTATACCCGTCACCCCTGTCCCAACGCCAGGACCTCCCAACCAACGCATGCCGCCCACCCCGGCCCCCCAAAGGCCGACCGCCCCCGCACCAGGCGACGGCATGGGCACTCCTCCACAGCGCAGCCTTCGAAGGCTGACAACACCCGCGTCCGGCAGTGCAGACACCGCCTCATTGCGCTTCGGCATCCGCGGCTCGGCTGCATCTCCGTCAGGCGGAGGGGGCGGCGCCTCACCGGGTACCGGCCTTCGCGGTTCGGACACATCCGCATCGGGTGGAGGGTGCGGCGCCTCATCGGGCACGGGCCTTCGTGGTTCGGCTGCGTCTACGTCGGGTGGAGGGTGCGGCACTTCATCGGGTACGGGCCTTCGCGGTTCGGACGCGTCCGGGGGAGGCGACAGCGCCTCTTCGCGCTCTGGTATCCGCGGGGGGGCTGCGTCCGCGACCGGAGAGGAAGACAGCACTGCTTTGTGCTTCAGCGGCTCTGCGCCGCGAAAGCAAGGATGCGGGGCCAACCCGGCGCTCCTTCTCAGGGACCGGGCCACAGAGGTGCTGGGTGTGTGGGTGGGCACGGTCACCCATCCCGGGGTGGTCTCCATAGGCGATCGCCACTTGACCGCGCCCATGGTGGCCGCCGCGGGTGCGATCGAGATTGCCGTGCACGGCTGGGACGTGGCCAGAGCCTGCGGTGAGCAGCACCCGATCCCGGACCTCATGGCCGAGGAACTGCTGGACCTGGCCCATCTGTTCGTCACGGACGTTGACCGGCCGCACAGGTTCGCCCCGCCGAGGACCCTGCCCCCGCGCGCCTCTGCCCAGGACTACCTTCTGGCCTATCTCGGCCGTGACCCGAACTGGCCAACAGCCCTCTGACCAGCTCAACGACCCCAACCTCAAAGATAGAACAATCCAGCCCATCCAGCATTTCCCGCTCACACGCCGTACGATCATCCTGTACCGCAACCACGTCGGGGACACCGACCATAAAGCCCAGCACACGTCCGGCCGGTCGTCAGCGGGGCGGCGACACCCGATCGCCGTGACCCGGCCGACCAACGTGGTGGCGACGACCGTTCTTCGTGCGGCCGTCGCCACCACCACGCCTCGCCCTTCCTGCACAAGGTGAACGCACGCCTGAGGCTTCCATCCAGGGCCGGGGCGGAGGGGGTCAGGTGTCGTCCTGGAGGACTTCCAGGACGAGTTCGCCGTACTTCGCCAGTTTGTTTTCGCCGACGCCGTTGATGCTGCTCAGCTCCGCCAGTGAGGACGGTCGGGCGGTGGCGATCTCTCTCAGGGTCGCGTCGTGGAAGATGACGTACGCGGGCACCCCCTGCTCCTTCGCGGTGGCGCCCCGCCAGGATCGGAGCCGCTCGAAGAGCGGGGCCGCTTCGGCGGATAGCTCGGCCACCGCCTGGGCTTTCGATGAGGAGGCTACCTTGGCCCGGGCGGGGCGCAGGGTGTCGCGGCGCAGCAGGACCTCGCGCTGTCCCCGGAGCACCGAAGTGCTGTCGTCCGTGAGCACCAGCGCTCCGTAGTCGGACTCGACCGCCAGCAGTCCCTGCGCCAGCAGTTGCCGCACCACCCCGTGCCACTCCGCGTTGCCCAGGTCAGTGCCCACTCCGAACACGGTCAGCGTCTCGTGGCCGTGTTGCAGCACCTTGGCGGTCTTCTTGCCGAGCAGGATGTCGACCACCTGCCCCACCCCGAACTTCTGCCGCCGCTCCCGCGCCAGCCGCAACACCGTCGACAGGACCTTCTGGGCGGGGATGGTGCCGTCCCAGGATTCGGGCGGATTCTGGCAGGTGTCGCAGTTTCCGCAGGGTTCGGCGCCCTTCTGGCCGAAGTAGTCGAGCAGCATCACCCGGCGGCACCCCACGGTCTCGCACAGCGCCAGCATGGAGTCGAGGTGGACCACCTGGCGGCGGCGGTGGGCCTCGTCGCCCTCCATGGCCATCCGCCGATGCTGGACGACGTCCTGGAGGCCGTACGCCATCCACACCGTGGCCGGGAGGCCGTCGCGGCCCGCGCGGCCGGTCTCCTGGTAGTAGCCCTCGACCGACTTGGGCAGGTCGAGATGGGCGACGAAGCGTACGTCGGGCTTGTCGATGCCCATGCCGAACGCGATCGTGGCCACCACGATCAGCCCGTCTTCGCGCAGGAAGCGGGACTGGTGGGTGGCGCGGGTGCGGGCGTCGAGACCCGCGTGGTACGGCACGGCGGCGATGCCGTTGTCGACCAGGAACTCGGCGATCTTCTCGACCGAGGAGCGCGACAGGCAGTAGATGATGCCGGAATCGCCCGGATGCTCGGTGCGCAGGAACTCCAGCAGCTGCCGCTTGGGCTCGCTCTTGGGCGTGATGCGGTAGTGGATGTTGGGCCGGTCGAAGCTGGCGACGAAGTGGCGGGCCTCGCTCAGGCCGAGCCTGGAGGAGATCTCGGCGTGTGTGGCCGGGGTGGCCGTGGCGGTCAGCGCGATGCGCGGCACGTCGGGCCAGCGCTCGTGCAGCGTGGACAGCTCGAGGTAGTCGGGCCGGAAGTCGTGCCCCCACTGCGCCACGCAGTGGGCCTCGTCGATGGCGAACACCGAGATCTCGCCCTTGGCCAGCAGCCGCAGCGTGGCGTCCACGCGCAGCCGCTCGGGGGCGAGGTAGAGGAGGTCGAGCTCGCCGGCCAGGAACTCCGACTCGACCAGCTGCCGCTCGTCGAAGTCCTGCGTCGAGTTGAGGAACCCCGCACGCACGCCGAGCGCCCGCAGCGCGTCGACCTGGTCCTGCATCAACGCGATCAGGGGTGAGATGACGACCCCCACGCCGCGGCGCACCAGGGCGGGGATCTGGTAGCAGAGCGATTTGCCGCCGCCGGTGGGCATGAGCACGAGCGCGTCGCCGCCGCCCACGACGTGGTCGATGATCTCCTGCTGCCCCGCCCTGAACGAGTCGTAGCCGAATACGCGGTGCAGAACGTCGGTGGGGGTATCCATGTGGCTACCTTACGTGTTCGCGGGTGAGCGTTTCGTGAGTTCCGCCGACGGCGATCGGGGGCTCCAACGCGCTCGCCTTGGCATCCCCCAGTCTGCCCGACGGTGATCGGTCCGTGAGCCAGCCCTTCACGCGAGTGGGGCGGGGCACGGTTAGGGCGGGGCTGCGGATTGAGGGCGAAGTGGGGCTTGGGCGCGGGGGTGAGCACGGGGTGCGAGTTGGGCGTGGCGGGGTTGGGGGTGGCCGGGGGTTACCGGTCGGGCATGGCTGGGGTTGGGAGGAGCGGAGCGGGATTGGGCGTGGCTGGGGGCGCGGGCGGGGCGTCTGGGGTTGGGCATGGCTGGGGTGAGGGCGGGGCGTGGGTGGGGTGAGGGTTGTGGGGGTGAGGGAGTGAAGGTGGGTTAGGCGGTGGCGGGGGCGGGGGCGGGGTGGGCGTTGCGGTGGTAGGCGATCAGGGAGAGGGCGCCCAGGGCGCAGGCCGCTGCCACCGCTCCCATCACCGCCGGATACCCGGCGAACTGCGCGATTCCGGCCGCCAGCAGCGGCGCGACGGCCTTGGCGACCGTGATGGGCAGCGCGAGCGCCCCGCTCAGTGACGCGTACGCTCCCGTGCCGTACCGATCGGCAAGAAGAGCAGGCCGGGCGATCGTGCCCACGCCGAACCCCAGCCCGAACAGCACCACCCCCGCCACCGCCCCCGCCGTGCTCCTGCCGACCAGCGGCAGCAGCACCGCCGCCAGCCCCTGCACCCCGAACATCACCGCCGTGATCAACGCCACCGACCAGCGGCCCTGCAGGCCGGTGGTGACGAGCCGGCCCGCGACCGACAGGACTCCGAGCAGGCCCGCGACCCCTGCGGCGAAGAGGGGGGAGTGGCCGAGGGCGATCAGGTACGTGACCAGCAGGACACCCATGACCGACACCGCGCCGGTCTGGGTCAGGAAGGCCGCCGCCAGCAGCCAGAAGGGACGTTCGCGCAGGGCCGCCCCGACGATCTCGCGCCGGTTCACGTGCGGCGGCGCGGACCTGCTCCGGACGGCCAGGAAATGCAGTGGCACCGAGGTCAGGGCGTATCCGGCGGCCAGGATGACCAGGGCCTGGCGCCACCCGTACAGGTCCACGAGAAAGCCCGTCAGCGGCAGGAAGATGCTGGACGCGAAGCCCGCCACGACGGTCACCGCGAGTAACGCCCGAGCCCGCCTGGTCGCGTCGAACCAGGCCACGATTACGGCGAAGGCCGCCTCGTACAGCACCATCGCCGACGCCACGCCCAGCACCCCGCAGACCAGGTACAGCTGCGTCACAGAGCGCACCTGGGACCACGCCAGCACCGCCAGCCCGCCCAGCACCGACCCGAGGGTCATGAGCCCGCGCCCGCCGTGCCGGTCGAGCCAGCGGCCGATGAGCGGCGCCGCGACCCCCGACACCAGTACGGCCAGGGTGATCGCTCCGGTCAGCTGCGCGACCCCGGCGTGGAGGTCGCGGGACATCGGTGGGATGAACACCGAGAACGCGTAATAGAGCACGCCATATCCGGCGGTTTGCGTGATCGAGAGAGCGCCGATCATCCACATGGGGGACTTCGGCACGGTGGCGTCGATCACTCCAGGATCGTTCCCGTTCACCGGTCAGAAATACGGTGATAAATGTCACTTCGCCGCGTCAGGAATAGCGCACCGTGAAAGCGGAATAGCGTCGAGTCATGACCTTTTCCTATGTGGTGACCGGCGGCGGGCGTGGCATCGGAAAGGCCGTGGTCGAACGGCTCCTCGCCGACAAGGGCGGCGAGAAGGACGGCGAGAAGGACGGTGAGAAGGACACCGTGGTGGTGGCCGTCGAACGCGACCCCGACGCCCTCGCCTGGGCCGGCCCCCGAGTCATCCCGCTGATCGGCGACGCGGCCGACGAGGAGGTCGCCGCCTGGGCCGCCGACCTGGCCCAGGAGGCCGGCATCCTGCGCGGCTGGGTCAACAACGCCGCCGTGTTCCGCGACGCCTCCGTCCACACGTCCCCGATCGCCGAGGTCAGAGCCCTGATCGCGGCCAATCTCGACCTCGCCGTGGTGGGCTGCGCCACCGCCGTACGCCACTTTCTCGCGGCCGGTACGCCCGGCGCCATCGTCAACGTCACCTCCCACCAGGCCACCAGGGCGGTGCCCGGCAGCCTCCCCTACTCGACCGCCAAGGCCGCCACCGAGGGCCTGACCAGGGCGCTGGCCGTGGAGTACGGCAGGCACGGCATCAGGGTCAACGCCGTGGCCCCGGGCTCGGTGGCCACCGAACGGTATGAGGCGTTCCTGGAGTCGCAGGCCCCGCGGGCGCGGCAGGCCGTCGAGGAGCAGCTGGCCATGCTGCACCCGCTCGGCCGGGTCGCGACCCCCGCCGAGGTGGCCTCCGTCGTGGCGCACCTCCTCTCGGACGAGGCGGCGTTCGTGAACGGCGCCACCATCCCCGTGGACGGCGGCCGCACGGTGCTGGGACTCGACCCGGAAGCTCGGGAATGAAAACCGTTGTCATCTGGTTGTGCAGGCCATGAAGAAGAACCTGCACCCCGCGTACGGCCCCGTCGTCTTCCGTGACCCGAGCGTCGGGTTCGCGTTCCTCACCCGCTCGACCCTCACCAGCGACAGGACGGTCGAGTGGGAGGACGGTAAGACGTACCCGGTCGTCGACGTGGACGTGTCGTCCGCCAGCCACCCCTTCTACACCGGCCGCGGCCGCATCCTCGACACCGCGGGCCGCGTCGAGCGCTTCAATCAGCGCTACGCGAACCGCCGCAAGTGACGGGCGGCCCCCCGCAGGCATGTACGCGCCTGCGGGGGATCGGCCGGAGGGGGCATGCCTGCGCTACTGCTGGGTAAAAGGTGGTCACCGGCATCGGAGCAGTGGTGATGGCCATGAGTCTCTCTGGAAAGGAACGCCGCATTCTCGCTGAGATCGAGCAGGCCCTTGAGCGAGAGGACCCCGAGCTGGCAAGGCGCGTCGCGGCGATCAACAAGATCGAATCAGACGGGGACTTCCCCCACGCGTATGGTGATCGCCTGCGCAGGTGGGTGCTGGCACACGTCTGGATGATCTTCACGGCCGGCGCGCTGGTGATCGTCCTGCTCCTGCTCGCCGTACTGACTACCTGACTCGCCGTACTGACCACCTGACGGCACAGTCAGCGCCGCCGGCGCAGCAGTGCCAGGTCGGCGGCGGCCACGACGGCCACCGCGGCCGCGATCGCGGCCTCCCAGCGCCAGACCTCCGCCCCCGTGCTCGCGGCGAGCACCGCGAAGAACTCCGCCGCCGCCATCCCCAGCACCAGCGCGACCAGCGACAGGATCCGCCGGGTGCGCAGCGGGCTGCGCGCGCTCAGTGGCTCCGTGCCCGCCCGGTTACGCAGCCACATGGTCGATCCCCCTTCCGAACGGTCAGGCGAGGCACCTCAGAGCCGCGACGACGCGCGGGTCGATCCCGTGCGACGCGGGCAGCCGCCCCACCGTGGCCTCCACGAACTCGGGGTACGACAGCGAGGCCGTGACCCCGTTCACGGCGGCCCAGATCTCGTCGGCCGTCTGCTCCACCTGCACCTTGGCCTCCTGCTCGGCCAGCACGAACCGCCCCACCGCCACCCGCCACAGCGTCCGGTCGTCGACCTCGGCGTCGGGGACGGGCGCGCCGACGTCGTCGGCGTGGGTGGCGTACTCGGAGTCGTAGTGGAAGGCCTGCCGGCCGCACGGGTAGGGCCCGGCCATGGTGTCGATCAGCCCGCCGGGGCCGAGTTCGCGCATGCGGCGGCGCGTCTCGCCGTTCTGGACCCGCCACTCCTCCAGCACTTCCGCCACGGGCAGGTGGCGCCGCTGCCGCACCGACCACTCGTTGAAGTCGTTGTAGCCGGACACGCCGGCCTTGGAGAGCCGGGTCAGCAGGTTCTGCACGGTCCCGTCGAGGCAGGCGTGGTTGTACAGCTCCTCGCCCGCCAGGTGGCCCAGCACGTCGCGCACCGACCATCCCTCGCACCGGGACGGCCGCTGCCAGCCGGCCTCGTCGAGCCCGCTGAAGAACCGGTCGAGCCGGGCGGCCTCCGTGTCGAAGATGTCGAACGGATTGAAGTGTTTGAGCAGCTCGTCGGCCATACTCCGGACGCTACCCGCTACGTGCCCGCTTTCACGGCCATCGATCCGACGGCGGACCTGACCCGGTCGTACTCGTCGGCGCAGGTGGGCGCCCGCTCGGGCGGGACCCAGCCGCCCTGGGCGATCCGGTCGTATTTGCCGGGGTCGGCGCCGTACAGGAGGCAGGAGAACGTGGCCGACTCGGGCGGCCCCGACAGGTGGTCGATGCCGGCGTGGCCGGCGAGCAGGTGACGGGCCTCGGCGGCGGCCACCACGCGCTTGGGCGCGTCGGACGCGAGCGTCAGCGCCGCGAAGTGGTCGGCCTGCTCCTCGCTGTCGGCCAGGCCGTTCAGCGTGGTCAGGGCGTGGCCGAGCTGGTGGTGGAAGAGCACGGCCAGTGCGCCGTCCATGCGGGCGGACCTGGTACGGGCGTCGGTCTCCTCGGTCTCGGAGATGCCGTCCATCACGTGGCGCACCTTGTCCACCAGCTGGTAGCAGATGGTGATCCGGCGCTCCTCGAGGTCCCAGGTGGCCTCCGGCGCGTCGCAGTCACGGGCGACGACCTTGACCGACGCGGGCAGCCGGATCCGGGTCTTGAGCGTCTCGCCGTCCTTGAGGAGCTTTCTGGCCTGTTCGGCGCCCGGCGAGCCCGGCTGCTCGTAGCGTACGGACAGATCGGACGAAGGCGCCGCCCCCAGCGTGCTCGTCATGCTCAGGACGAGGGCGATGAGGGGATGCGGCATACGAGGCTCCTTCGGGGGTCGGTAGATCCACGCAATGCGACTGTCCATGCACGCAAAGCGTGATCCCTAAACCTGAGGGCCCTCGAAAAGCCGGAAGGCCCGGCCCCTGGGCAGGGACCGGGCCTCCGTCTTATGGATTAACGACGCCACCAGCTGCCGTAGACCCGCACGGAGTCCGTGCGGCTCTTGGAGCCGTCGAGCTCGTCGTTGCCGTTGAACACGGCGCGGAAGGTACCGCTCTTGTAGGCGCGGGTCTCGGCGTAGAACTTGCCGCCCCACTTGGTCTTGGCGGAGGCGACCCACTTCCAGCCGCTGGAGCCGTTCGCGCGGAAGTAGACGTCCACCTTCTCGCCGCGGACGCCCTCCCAGCCGTCGTCATCCACCTGGAGACGGCCGGAGAACTCGATCGTACGACCCTTGCGGATCTTGTACGGGTCGGCGGAGAAGCGCGAGATACGCGTCTCGGACTTGCTCTTCTCGAGCTCGACCGAGAAGAACGCCGTGTCCTTCGCGATCTCCTTGCCGGCGGAGTCGAAGGCTACAGCGGTGGCCTGCCACTTGCCCTGGGGGTCCCCCTCGGTGAAGCCGACGGCGAAGCGCCAGCCCTCGAGGTCCTTGACGTCCTTGGCGCGGAGCGTGCGGGCGCCCTCGGGCGCCACGCTGAGCTCGACCTTCTTGACGTCGGAGCTGGCCCCGATGTCGAAGTACGCGGTCGTCTCGGATCCGGGCTCCACCACGACCGGATTAGGGTCGATGTCGCGGATCTTGAGCTGGGTGTCCACCTTGGTGGCCGCCGAAGCAGTGCTCGCGCCCGACATCAGCATGGCCCCGCCCACAAGGGCGGAAACGATACCAAGTGCGATCTTTCTCATGAGGGTGCTGATTCCTCTCCCCGTATTGACTTGGAGCCGGCTCGGGGTGGCCGACCCCTTTACTACTTTGAGCCACGAGAAGGGGAAAAGGTTGGCTAATGTTACAGAAAATATTTGATCACGCTGGCAACCAGGGGTTATGCGGGAAAAGTACTTGACCGGCTACAGTCTGGCGCATGACCGACGTCTACACGCTTGGCGAGCCCTTGGGGATCGTCTCCAGCGGCCGGGTTCGCCACGAGAGCGAAGCCCGGCTGGACGTGTGCGGGCCCGAGTTCACCCTGGCGATCGCGCTGGCCAGGCTCGGGCACCGCAGCGCCTACCTGGGCAAGGTGGGCGATGACGAGCTGGGTGCGAGGGTGCTCACCGCGCTCAGGGGCGAGGGTGTGGACGTCGCGGACATGCGCGTGTCCGAGGGGTTGCGCACGGGCCTGATCCTCAGAGAGATCCGTGTCGGCCGCTCACAGAGAGTGACGCAGTATCGCGCGGGTTCGGCGGGCTCGCGGCTCACTCCGGGCAACGTGCCGATCGACCGGATCGCCGCGTCGAAGATGCTCCACGTGACCGGTCTCACGGCGGGCCTCGGCCGGGACGCGCTCGAGGCGGTGCGCACCGCCGTGAGCGCCGCGAAGAACGCCGGCGTGATGGTCTCCTTCTCCGTCGACTACGTGCCCGAGCTGTGGCCGTCGGTACGCGAGGCCGAGGAGGTGCTCGGCGAGCTGGCCTGCGACTCGCACCTGCTCTTCCTCCGCCAGGACGAGCTCGACCTGGTCAAGCCCGCGCTCACGGCGGAGCGCGAGGTCGTGGTGGACCGCGGCGCCAAGGGCGCGAGCGTGCGCGCCGACCGGATGCGCTACGACGTGCAGGGCTGGCAGGTCCCCATCGTGGACACGGCCGGCGCGGGGGAGGCGTTCGCGGCCGGGTACATCAGCGCCGCGCTCGACGGCCTCATCCCCCAGGAACGCCTGCACCGCGGGGCGCTGTTGAGCGCCGCCGCGGTGACCAGCGTCAGCGACTGGCAGGGCTTGCCTACCAGGATTGACCTCTCCTAACAGGAAGCCTGCTAGCCAGGTCTGCCGCCCTGCTCTCGTGCCGCTGTCAGGACCGTAGCGGCAGTCCGAGCAGGTTTCCTATTAGGAGTTGGTGGTCAGGGTGAAGGTCGAGGTCGTGTTCTTGATGTTCTGGAAGTTGTTCGCGAACCTCAGGTTGTTGATCGTGGCCGACCCGACGGCCGGGCCCTGACCGGGCTCGGGCAACTCGTTCACCCAGATGCCGAACCCGGACTTGGCGTCGAAGGCGTCGCCGCTCTTCTGCGCCCCGCTGATCGACACGTTCGTGAGGATCGTGTCCTTGACCGGGTTCAGCGGCGAGCCGCCGGTGTAGCCGGTCTGGAACATGATCCCGCTGTACGTCGGGTCCACGATGTCCAGGTTGTTGACGCGGATGCCCTGGAACACCTTGGACGAGGAGAACAGCCACAGCGCCGGGAACGTCTGCTGTCCCCAGAAGTGCCCGCCGGCCCGGACCAGCGAGATGTTGTCGAACGTCGTGGGCGGGCTGGCGCCGAACCCGTTCATCGGGATCCCGAAGTCCAGCGAGCTGATCGTGACGCCCGGGTAGGTCAGCGTGTCCGCGACGTAGATGTTCCTGAACGTGTTGTCGTAGCCGCCGTACACGGCCACGCCCGCGGCCCGCCAGGTGAGCAGCGAGGTCAGGTTCTCGAAGACGTTGCCGGTCTGCTCGCCGGGGTTGTTGTCGGTGGCCGAGAACAGCGCGAAGCTGTCGTCGCCCGTGGCCCTGGCCTCGACGTTGGTGACGTGGTTGCCGGTGCTGCCGTTGGTCATGTTCAGGCCGTCGGCGAACAGGTTGCGGATCCGTGAATTCTTGATCGTGATGTTGTCCGTGTTCGTACCCCAGTAGAGGCAGATCTGGTGCTCGGCCCAGACGTTGTCGATCGTCATGTTCGCCACGTTCGAGAAGTCGAAGACCTTGCCGGGGCCGTCGATGCGCGAGGTGTAGTTGCCGAAGTAGGCGAAGTTCGCGAACGTCGAGCCGTTGGCCGAGGCCTCGGTGCGGAAGCCCACGTCGGTGTTGTCCTGCCCGGCGGGGGAGGAGAACCTGGTGAACCAGGGGCCCGCCCCGACGATCTTGACGGACTTGCCGTACACCTGGAACTTGCCCGAGGTCTGGTAGTCGCCCTGCGGCAGGTAGACGCCGGTCAGGTTGGCGTCCATGCGGGCCTTGTCGAGCGCGTTCTGCACGTCCTGGTGGGTGAAACCGGTTGGTACGGCGTACTTCGCCGGGTCCGGGTTCGCGACCGGGGTTGCCTGCTCGAAGTCCACGAAGTCGATCGCGTACGTCTGGCTGTTGGCCGCGTCCTTCTGCAGCCTGATCGTGCTGCCCTTGGGCACGGTGGCGCCGAGGAGCACGTTCGCCTCGTCGTAGATGTGCCTGGGCGGCCCCGAGCCGGGGGAGTTGCTCGGGCTGGCCTCGGCGCCGTAGAGCCAGGCGTAGCGGGAGGTCAGGTTGACGGCCTTGAGGAACGAGCCGTTGACGTAGACGTTCAGGGTCGAGCTGAGGCCGCCGCCGCCCGCCGCGTCGGGCATGGAGAAGCGGGTGACCAGGGTGTTCGTGTCCGCCCTGGTGGTGAACTCGACGTACGCGCCGGTCTGGTTGAGCGTCACCGCGCGCCGCCCGGACGCCTCGCCGGCGATCGTGCCGATGTCCCTGCTCGGGCCCACGCGCGTGGCCCCGCCGCCGATCACGGCGTCCTCGGCCTCGTACGTGTCGTACGGCATGTTCGCGCCACGGCCCACGAACAGCGGCAGCTCGCTGGTGTTGTTGGCGCGCTTGACGGGCAGCTCGTTGGCGTCGTCGGCGAGCACCGTCCTGACCGTGTACTTGCCGTTGGCCGCGGTCCACGTGCCCAGGCTCACCGGGCTCGTGGTCGCGCCCGCCGCGATGGCGCCGCCGGTCGAGCCGGTCAGGGTCTTGACGACGGTGCCGGAGTCGTTCGTGACGGTGAGCGTGATGCCGTGGGAGGCGCCGCTGGAGGCCACCGTGCCCTGGTTCTTGATCGCCACCGAGAACGTCACCGTGTTGCCCGCGGCCGGGTTGCCCGGCGTCCAGGCGACGGGGGAGGCGACCAGGTCGGCCGTGTCGACCGGCTTCACGGTCAGGGTGCCGGTGGCGGTGTTGTTGGCCTCGTTCAGCTCGACGACCTTGCCGTCCTCGTCCACCTTGGCGGACAGCTGGTAGGTCCCGGCGTCCCTGGCGCCGATGTTCGCGGACACGGTGGTCGACGCCCCCGCGGCCAGCGCGCCCACGCTCGCGCTGCCGACCTTGGTCGCACCCGCGTAGAAGTTCACGGAGGTCGCGGCGGCGGCCGCGGTGCCCGCGTTCCTGACGGTGGCCGACAGCGTGACCGCGTCGGTCTCGACCGGCGCGGCCGGGGACGACGTGAGATCGCTCACGGTCAGGTCCGGATTGGCCGACGGTGTGCCGAAGATCTGGAACTCGGCCACCTGCCCGCCCGGCGCGCCCGAGTTGGCGGTGATCTGCAGCCGGACGTCGGCGGCCTTGCCGGTCACCGGGATGGTCACCGAGTTCCCCGTGGCCGGGTCGAAGGTGTATGTGGCCGAGGAGACGAGGCTGGTGAAGCCGGTGGCGCTCTGCTCACGGCCGAGGACCTGGATGGTCTGGGTCCGCCTGGCCCAGACGGGGTCGGGGTTGAGCTTGAGGGTGATCGAGGTCAGGTCGGCGTTGGCGCCGAGTTGCACGGTCAGCGTGTTGGGGTAGGCCGCGCCCTCCCAGTACGTCTGGAGATTGTCGTCGTTGGCGTTGGCGGCCACGTACGTGTGGGTGTGCGAGGACTCGGTGATCGCCTTGCCGAGCGCCAGGTTGGCGCCACTCGGCGGCGGGTTGTCCGGCGCGCTGCCCCACACCTCGAACTCGGAGAGCTGGCCCGCGGGCCAGCCGGTGTTCGCGGTGATCTGCAGCCGGACGTAGCGGGCGGTCGTGGCGGCGAAGGTGATCGTCGCGGTCGGGTTGAAGGTGTACGTCGCCGAGGCGACGATCGTGCTGAAGGCGGAGCCGTTCGTGCTGCCCTGGACGGTCAGCGTCTGGGTACGGCTGGGCCAGCCGGACGGCAGCTTCAGCACGAGCTTGTTGACGCTCGCGCTGGCGCCGAGGTCGACCTGGACCCATTGCGGGAACGCGTTGTTGGCCGACTCCCAGTAGGTGGCCTGGTTGCCGTCGGTCACGTTGGGGGCGGCGTACACCTCGGTGAAGCTGCTCGCGGTGGCGGTCTTACCCGCCGCGAGGTTGGTGTCGGCCGCCGCGTACGCGGGTGCGGCCAGGAATCCGAGGACTAACGAAAGGGCGGCTAAGACTGCTCTCATGGGGGTGGCCCTCCGGGTAAGGCGGATGGCCGAACCATAGGATGCCAAGCAGATTGCCCCAATATTTCGACGAGATTTCGCAAACAGTTGACTGACAAGAATCACCGTATGCAGTCTTTCCTCGCTGGTCAGGAAGCCGCTCGGGCTGCGGAGACGGCTGTGGGGCGGCGCAAAGCCCTACGTCGGATCGACGTAAGCCGTTGCAAGCGCTTGCGCTGAAGGCCGTATAGTTTGCGCATGACGCGACGACTCGCAGAGGTGGCCAAGAAAGTCGGAGTCAGCGAGGCGACGGTGAGCCGGGTGCTCAACGGCAAGCCCGGGGTCTCCGACGCGACCCGCGAGGCCGTGCTGACCGCCCTCGACGTGCTCGGCTACGAGCGCCCCACCCAGCTGCGCGGCGACCGGGCCCGGCTGGTCGGCCTCGTGCTCCCCGAGCTGCAGAACCCCATCTTCCCCGCCTTCGCGGAGGTGGTCGGCGGCGCGCTGGCCCAGCAAGGGTTCACCTCCGTGCTGTGCACCCGCACGGTCGGCGGCGTCTCCGAGGCCGACTACGTGGACCTGCTGCTCCAGCAGCAGGTGAGCGGCGTCGTCTTCGCCGGCGGCTTCTACGCCCAGGCCGACGCCGCGCACGGGCACTACGAGCTGCTGCACGAGCGCAAGCTGCCGACCGTGCTGGTGAACGCGGCCGTCCAGCACCTCGACTTCCCGCAGGTCTCCTGCGACGACACGGTGGCCGCCGAGATGGCCCTGGCCCACCTGCGCGCGCTCGGCCACGAGCGGGTCGGCATGGTGCTCGGGCCGAAGGACCACATGCCGTCGCGGCGCAAGCTGGAGACGTTCCAGGCGGAGGGCGGGGACCCCGGGCTGGTCGAGCACACGATGTTCTCGCTGGAGGGCGGGCACGCGGCCGCCGCCCGGCTGGTCAAGCGCGGGGTGACCGGCGTGATCTGCGCCAGCGACCTGCTCGCGCTGGGCACGATCAGGGCGGCCCGCCGGGCGGGGCTCACCGTGCCGGGGGACATCTCGGTCATCGGCTTCGACGACTCGGCCCTGATGAACTGCACCGACCCGCCGCTGACCACGGTCCGCCAGCCGATCGACGCCATGGGCCGGGCCGCCGTGGACCTGCTGGTCGCGCAGATCGACAAGGCGGTGGTGCCGGCGGACGAGCTGCTGTTCGAGCCCGAACTCGTGGTCCGCGCCTCCACCGCCCGCGCGGCGGTCTAGGGGCCTGAGCCCGGCCCGTTCCCCCCTCCTCCCAGGGGCTCTCGGCCCGTGCCCCCTCTTCCTGGGGGGCTCTCGGCCGGTGCCCCCTCTCCTCCCTCCTCCCCAAGGGACCTCAACCCGTGCGGTGGGTCAGAGGCGTCGCAGCGCAGGCGTAATCCAGTCGTTATCTTGCAATATGCAGTCGAAATATTGCGAACATCCGTCCCCGATCCTATGGTGTGGGCACCTCGCATCAGAAGGGTCAGACCATGCGGAGATCCACTGGGCTCTTGCTCGTGTCCGTGCTCGGCATCTCAGCCACAGCCTGCGGCTCCAGCAACCCCGCCACCCCGTCAGCCGGCGCCGGCGGCGGCGCCAAGGCCGTGACGATCACGGTGGCCTGCCAGCCCGCCAAGTCCGCGCCGAAGGAGCGCCAGGCCTGGGACGACGACGTGGCCACGTTCATGAAGGCGCACCCGGGCGTGACGGTCAAGAGCACGGACCAGCAGCCCTGCTTCGACCCCAAGACGTTCGGCCCCAAGCTGGCCGGCGGCCAGATGGAGACCGTCTTCGTGGTCCCGGTGACGAACTACAACGACGTCATCGGCCAGGGCCAGGCGCTCGACATCACGCAGTACACCAGCACCATCAAGAACTGGAACGACCTGCGCCCCGACGTGCGCGAGATGGTGACCAAGGACGGCAAGGTGTACGGCGTGCCGAACGTCCACTACGGCGTCGGCCTGGTCTACAACCGCGCCCTGTTCACCAAGGCCGGCCTCGACCCCGACACCCCGCCCAAGACGTGGGCCGAGGTCCGCGAGGCGGCCAAGAAGATCGGCGCGCTCGGCGCCGGCTACGTCGGCTACGGCGAGTACTCCGGCGGCAACACCGGCGGCTGGCACTTCACCCAGGCCATCTACGGCCGCGGCGGCAGCATCCTGACCCCCGACAACAAGAAGGCCGCGTTCAACTCGCCCGAGGGCAAGGCCGTGCTGCAGAACCTGCACGACATGCGCTGGGTCGACAACAGCATGGGCAACAAGCTCCTGGTCGGCTGGGAGTCGCTCATGATGGCCATGGGCAGCGGCAAGGTCGGCATGATGCTGGGCGCGCCCGACGTGGTCACCGACGTGGTCACCAAGTTCAAGGGCAACGTCGCCGACTACGGCATCACCGGTTTCCCCGAGGCCAAGGCGTCGCTGAGCGGCGGCGAAGCGTTCATGATCAACCCGAAGGCCACCCCCGAGGAGGCCAAGGCGGGCCTGGAGTGGGTCGACTTCCGCTACAACACCGTCGGCAAGGGCCGCTTCGACTTCGCCCGCGGCAAGGCCATCGGCAACCCGGTCGGCGTGCCCGACAACGCCGTCTACGGCGACTCGGCGACGGGCAAGGCCATCCAGGCCGACCGCGAGAAGAACGCCTCGCTGCCGGTCTCGAACTACGCGCCGTACGTGCAGGCTGCCGCGACGATCCCGCCGAAGGCCGAGCCGGTGCACGCGCAGGAGCTGTACGCCATCCTCGACGTGGTCATGTCGGGCGTGCTGAGCCGTAAGGACGCCGGCGTCGACCAGCTCCTGACGGACGCCGAGACCAAGGCGAACTCCATGCTGGCGGCCAAGGGCTGACCTTGATGGGAATCTTGCGGCGCAACCTGACGGCCTACGGGTTCCTCTGCGCGGCCCTGATCTGTTTCACGGTGTTCGCCTGGTATCCGATGGTCAGGGAGTTCATTCTGAGCTTCCAGAAGACCGACCTGATCAACCCGCCCACCTGGGTGGGGCTGGACAACTTCAAGGCGGCGGTCCAGGACCCGGCCTTCGGCGAGGCCTGGCTGAACACCGTGGAGTTCACGCTGCTCGCGCTGCTGTGCGGCTATGCCGTGCCGTTCGTCGTCGCGCTCGTCCTCAACGAGCTGCGCCACGCCCGGGCCTACCTGCGGTTCGTGGTCTACCTGCCGGTCATGCTGCCGCCGATCGTGGCGGTGCTGCTGTTCAGGTGGTTCTACGATCCGGGGCCCGGGCTGTTCAACCAGGTCCTGGACTTCTTCCACCTGCCGCCGCTGGCCTGGCTGGACTCGTCGTCGACCGCCCTGATCTCCCTGGTCCTCGTCTCGACCTGGATGAACATGGGCAGCGCGACGCTGATCTACCTGGCGGCGCTGCAGAACATCCCGCCCGAGCTGTACGAGGCCGCCGAGCTCGACGGGGCCGGGATCTTCAAGCGGATCAGGCACGTCACGATCCCGCAGACCCGGCTGATCCTGCTGCTCATGCTGATGCTGCAGATCGTGGCGACCATGCAGGTGTTCATCGAGCCGTACATGCTGACCGGCGGCGGCCCGGAGAACGCGACCGTGAGCGTCGCGTACCTGATGTACCAGTTCGCGTTCTCGCAGATGAACTACGGCCAGGCGGGCGCGCTCGGCATGCTGCTCATGCTCGCGCTCCTCGTCTTCGCGGCCTTCCAGCTCAGGACGACCCGTGAGGACAGGGCATGACGGCGACCGAACACAGGCGGGCCCCGGTGTCCGAGCCGCCCGGCGGCGGCGCCAGGCCGAAGCGCCGGCGAAGGCCGCCGAAGCCGATCCAGGTGCAGTTCCGCACGATCGTCTCGCCGCACCAGCTCAACAGCAGGTGGGGCCGGCGGATCTACTGGCTGGTGCTGATCGCCGTCATCGTGGTCTTCACGCTGGCCTTCGTCTTCCCGCTCTACTGGATGATCACCGGCGCCATGAAGACGCCGGAGGAGATCGCCCAGATGCCGCCGTCGCTCGTCCCGGCCGACCCGTCGCTGGAGGCTTTCTTCGAGGCCTGGGACCTGTTCGACATCGGCACGCTGCTGGCGAACACCGCGTACTACTCGCTGGGCGCGTGGCTGTTCTCCATGGCGGTGGACGTCACGGCGGCGTACGCGCTGTCGAAGCTGCGCCCGATGTTCGGCAACGTGATCCTCGGCGCGATGCTGGCCACGCTGATGATCCCGCCCATGGTCATCCTCATCCCGCTCTACGTCACGATCGTGGACCTGGGGCTGCTCAACAACGCCTGGGGCCTGTGGTTCCCGGCGGCGGCGAACGGCTTCAACATCTTCCTGCTCAAGCGGTTCTTCGACTCGATCCCGCGGGAGCTGATCGAGGCGGCGCAGATCGACGGCGCGGGTCCGCTGCGGGTGCTGTGGTCGGTCGTGCTGCCGGTCTCCAGGCCGATCCTGGGGGTGGTCTCCATCTTCACGATCGTCACCGCGTTCAAGGACTTCGTCCTGCCGCTGCTGGTCATGACCGACAGCGAGAAGATGACGATCAGCGTGGGCCTGTCGCAGACGGCGGGCGCGGTGACCCAGAACCAGATCATGGGCGGCCTGGTCATCGCCTCCATACCCATGATCATCGTCTTCTTCGTCTTCCAACGACACATCATGGCGGGGCTCACCGCCGGAAGCATCAAGGGATAAGCGCATGTCGCAAACGTGGTGGCGGGGGGCCGCGATCTACCAGGTCTACCTGCGTAGCTTCGCCGACGGGAACGGTGACGGGATCGGCGATCTGGCCGGCCTGCGCTCCCGCCTGCCGTACCTGAAGGATCTCGGGATCGACGCCATCTGGCTGAACCCGTGGTACCCGTCGCCGATGGCCGACGGGGGCTACGACGTGGCCGACTACCGCGACATCGAGCCGGTCTTCGGCTCGCTGTCCGAGGCCGAGCGGTTCATCGAGGAGGCGCACGAGCTCGACATCAAGGTCATCATCGACGTGGTGCCGAACCACAGCTCCACGGAGAGCGCCTGGTTCAAGGAGGCGCTGGAGAACCCCGCGGCGCGGGACCGCTTCTGGTTCGCCGACGAGCCGCTGAACGACTGGCAGTCCATCTTCGGCGGCGCGGCCTGGACCCAGGTCCCCGACGGCCAGTGGTACCTCCACCTGTTCGCCCCGGAGCAGCCGGACTTCAACTGGACCAATCCGGAGGTCCACCAGGAGTTCGAGGACGTGCTGCGGTTCTGGTTCGACCGTGGCGTGGACGGCGTGCGCATCGACTCCGCCGCCCTGCTGATCAAGTCGGACACGAAGTACGAAGACCTCGACGAGGTCCACGACGTCTACCGTCGGTGGCGCGAGGTGGCCGACGAGTACGGCGAGCGCATCCTGATCGGGGAGGTCTGGCTCCCCGACCAGGAGCGTTTCGCACGCTACCTGCGGCCCGACGAGCTTCACACGGCCTTCAACTTCGACTTCCTGTCCTGCCCGTGGGACCCGGCCGAGCTGCGCAGGGTCATCGACCTGACCCTCGCCACCCACACCCCCATCGGCGCCCCGCCGACGTGGGTGCTGTCGAACCACGACGTGACGCGCCCGGTCACCCGGTACGGCCGCGCCGACACCACGTTCGCGCACGGGGGCCGCCTCCACGGCACCCCCTCCGACCTGGAGCTGGGCTACCGGCGGGCCAGGGCGGCGGCCCTGCTGGCCATGGCGCTCCCCGGCTCCGTGTACGTCTACCAGGGCGAGGAGCTGGGCCTCCCCGAGGTCGAGGATCTCGCGGACGAGCTCCGCCAGGACCCGATGTACGCCAGGTCGGGCGGCACGAACCCGGGCCGGGACGGCTGCCGCATCCCTCTGCCGTGGTCGGGCGAGGAGCCCCCGTTCGGCTTCGGCGCGGGCACGCCGTGGCTGCCGCAGCCGGAGGGCTGGCGCAAGCTGACCGCCGAGGCCCAGCGCACGGACCTGGGCTCGATGCACAACCTCTACCGGACGGCCCTCGGCCTGCGCCGCGACCTGCTGGGGGACGGCACGTTGATCTGGCTCCCGACGGGCGGCGAGGTCCTGGCCTTCACCAGGGACTCGGGGCTGACGAGCGTCACCAACCTGGGCCCCGACCCGGTGCCGCTACCCGCGGGCCGCCTCCTCCTGGCCAGCGGCCCCCTGGAGGACGGCGCCCTGCCCGCCGACACCACGGCCTGGCTGACGAGGGACTGACCGAAGCGCGACCAGCCCGGCGGCGGCCAGCGCGAGGCACAGCCACGCGAACCAGTCGCCGAACCGGGCGTACACGGTGGGGCCGGGGCCCGAGGGCACGTCGGCGAAGGCCGTGACGAACGGCTGCCGCGTGCCCTCGGTGTCCCGCTCGGCCAGCACCCGGCCCCACGGGTCCGAGATCATCGGCGTGCCCCACTGCGCCGCCCAGGCCACCGAGAGTCCGGTCTCCACGCCGCGCAGCAGTCCCATCCGGCTGTGCTGCCGGCCGTTGCCGAACTCGTCGGCGGCCGGCGCCGCCATCAGCCGCCACCCGGTCGAGTCGGCGCCGGCCAGCCGCACGGTCCCGAAGACGAGCACGAGCAGGCACGCCGCCGCCCCCACCACGCCGGTACGCAGCCGCGCCGCCGCGACAGTCCCCGGCCACAGCACCGCCGCCAAGGTGGTCGGCGCCAGCATCACCACGTACTCCACGCCCCAGGCGCCGGTCACCGAGGCGATCTGGGTCACCACCGGCACGTCGGCCACGGACGTGGCGAGCGGCCAGATGATGCCCGTCGGGTTGGCCAGCACGGTCAGGTACATGAGCGCCACCCACACCGCGGGCGGCGCGGAGGCGGCGAGCATGATCAGCCCGCGCCGGGCGAGCGCCCTGAAGAGCCAGACCACCAGCCCGAACAGCAGCGAGCAGCCGACGATGATGCCGATCCCGATGGGCCGCGGCACCGACGGGGTGCGCAGGAAGAAGTCGAGCTGGTTCGTCATTCCCGCCAGGAAGGCCAGGAACGCGAGGGCGAACGTCGCCCTGCCGCTCGCCCGTGAGGCCAGGAGCAGCATCGGCAGCGGCGCAAGCCAGGTCAGCGCGGGGATCGGCGAGAAACCCGTACCGAAATAGAAAAGCACCGCGGATAAAAGCGGAGCGGCTGCTCCGAATATCATATATACACCGTAAACAGCAATGTATACGGTGTCAACAAAAGACGATCAGGTGGCGCACATGCACGTGACGAACACGTCCACCAGCGTCCGCACGGCCTGCCGCCGGTCGTCCCGCCGCCAGACGACGGCCAGCCTGCTCGGCGGCAGCCCCGCCACGGGCCTGCTGACCACGTCGTCGCGCCGGTAGAGCTCGGCGTTCCCGGCCGAGACCAGCACCACGGCCCGCCCCGACGCGACCAGCTCCAACGCCTCCTCGGCCGTCTCCGCCTCCGCCCCCACCACGGCGGGCGCCGCCCGTTGGTCGTCGGCCAGCCAGAAGTCCCGCATGGGCCCGGCGGAGACCGGCATCGCCACGAACGACTCCCCGGCCAGGTCGGCGAACGTGACCTCGCGGCGGGCGGCCAGCGGATGGGCGGCGGGCAGCGCCACCCAGCGCTCCTCCGTGCTGACCACTGTCCAGTCGTAGTCGTGGCCGGGCATGGGCAGCCACGCGACGGCCACGTCGACCTGGCCGTCGCCCAGCCCCACGGTGGGGTCGCTCCACGGCACCTGCCGGAAGCGCAGGTCCCAGCCGGGCAGCGCGGACGAGATGGACGGCACGAGCCCGCGCCCGATCCGCGTCTGGAACCCGACGACCAGCGTCCGCTCCTCGCGCGCCGCCGCCACCGCCCGCTGCGCGCCCTCCCACTGCTCGATGATCCGCCGGGCCTCGGGCAGCAGCGCCGCCCCCGCCGCCGTCAACGCCACGGTACGGCGGTCGCGCTCGAACAGCTTGGCCCGCATCGACAGCTCCAGCTGCCTGATCTGCCTGCTCAGCGAGGGCTGCGAGATGAAGAGCCGCTCGGCCGCCGCCCGGGTGAAGCTCAGCTCTTCGGCGACCGCCACGAAATACCTGAGATCCCGAATATGGGCATCCATAGCAAAAAGCTATAACAGCCGGTCTTGGACGGGTGGGAGAGCTCGGACCCACGATGGAGCGCATGAGAGATTTGTCGGGAAAGACGGCATTGGTAACCGGAGCTTCACGCGGGATCGGGCGGGCCATCGCCGAGCGCCTGGCCGCCGATGGGGCCCGGGTGATCGTCCACTACGCCAGCAACGACGACCTGGCCAAGGAGACGGTGGCCGCGATCGAGGGCGCGGGCGGGCAGGCGTACGCGGTGAAGGCGGCGTTCGAGGACGGCGTGGACGCGTTGTTCGAGGGCCTCCGGGGGGAGGGGCTGGACATCCTGGTCAACAACGCCGCCATCCTCGCCGGGGTGCTGGGCACGGTGAGCGAGGAGCAGTTCGACCGGGTCTTCGCGGTGAACGTGCGGGCGCCGTACTTCATCATCGAACGGGCCCTCCCGCTCCTGAACGACGGCGGCCGGATCATCAACATCTCCTCGGCCGTCGTCCGCATCGCCCTCCCGGACCTCGTCTACTCGATGACCAAGGGCGCCCTGGACACGCTGGGCTTCAGCCTGGCGCCCCTCCTCGGCGACCGGAACATCACCGTGAACACCGTCTCCCCGGGCGTCACGGAGACGGACATGAACGCCTGGCTCCGCGCGGACGACGGCGCCGCCGAGCGCGCGGTCACCGAGGTGACCGCGCTGGGCCGCATCGGCCGCCCGCAGGACATCGCGGACGCCGTGGCGCTCCTCGCGAGCGAGGAGTCCCGGTGGATCACCGGTCACGTCCTGGACGTCACCGGCGGCTACTTCCTCGGCCCGCGCGGCGGCGTGATCCCGGTCTAGCGGGGGAGCGGTCTAGCGGGTGGCGCCGCTGGGGTCCCGGAGCCACGCCTCCAGCGTGGCGCGGGCGTCGGCGGCCCCGGCGGGCAGCCGCAGCCCTCTGAGGAGCATCCACAGCGTCCCCTGCAGCGCCCGCGCCGCCAGGAACTCCCGCAGTTCGGGATCGTCGGGATCGTGCCCATAGGCCTGGACGGCCGCCCGGCCGTCGAGCCGCTTCGTGCGCAGCAGGCAGGCCAGGTCCCACTCGGCGGGAGCGGCCATGCTCTCCTCGAAGTCGTTCCAGAGCAGCCCGGCGGGGGTGGCGAGGAGGTTGCCGGGGTGCGCGTCGCCGTGGACGGCCTGCGCCGTGCGGCCCGCCAGCCGTTCGGCCAGGCCCGCGTGCGCGTCCCGCAGCCGGGCCAGCACGTCGGGCGGGACCTCTCCGTCGAGCAGCTCCAGCAGCCGCAGCGGCTCGTCGAGCACCGGCCCGAGATAGGGCAGCTCGCCGGGAAAGCCCCGGAGTGCCTCGTGCAGCTCGGCGAGCGCCCGCCCGGCCGTCTCCGGGCCCATCCGATGGCCGGGGTCGTGCTCGACGTGCTTCCAGAAGGAGACCGCGACTCCGTCACGCAGATGCGGCCCGGCAGGCAGCAGGTCGCTCGGCGGCACGACCGGCACGCCCTGCCCGTGCAGGTAGGACACGACGTCCAGCTCCCGCCGCAACGCGTCGGCGGGCCGCGCCCGCCCCAGCGCGGTCACCGTCGGCACCCGCGCCACGATCGGGGCCGGGCGCAGGTGGATCCGGAGGTTGAACGAGTCGTTGAGGACGACCGGATCCGCCACCCGGATGCCGTGCTCCTCGGCCAGGGAGACGGCGGCGGCCACAGCGGGGATCATTTAGGCGGACTCCCTGATCACCAGCTCCGTGGGCATGATCACCGGCTCGGCCGGGCCGCCCTCGAACAGGCCGAGCAGGAGCCCGACCATGGCCGTCGCCTGCTCGGCCACCGGGTGCCTGAGCGTCGTCAGCGGCGGCTCGGTGTATTTCGCCGCCTCGATGTCGTCGAAGCCCACCACCGCCACGTCGTCCGGCACCCGGCGCCCGGACTGGCGGAGTGACTGCAGGGCGCCGACGGCCATCAGGTCGTTGGCCACGAAGACGGCGTCAAGGTCGGGGTCGTCGCGCAGAAGCTGCCGCATCGCGACCGCGCCCGACTCCCGGGTGAAGTCGCCGATCGCCACGATCGACCTGAGGTCGGAGTCGCGCAGCACGTTGCGGTAGCCGGCCAGGCGGTCCTGGCCGCCGATCATGTCCTGCGGGCCGGCGATCGTGGCGATCCTGCGCCGTCCCGTCTCCACCAGGTGCCGGACCCCGATCTCCGCTCCGCCGACGTTGTCGTTGTCGACGTACGGGATGTCCACGGGGACGGCGGGCCGCCCGTAGGAGACCACGGGGACGCGCAGGCGCGACAGCGCGGCCGGCAGCGGGTCGGCGCCGTGCATGGAGATCAGCATGACCCCGTCGACGTGCCCGCCCGCGATGTAACGCTCCACCCGGGCGTGGCTCTTGGCGGAGGAGGCCAGCATGAGCACGACCTGCTTGTTCACCGCTTCGAGCGCCACGGACGCCGACCTGATCGCCGTGGAGAACATCGGGTCCTCGGAGAAGACCCGGGTGCCCGGCTCGCTGACGACCAGCGCGATCGAGTCGGTGCGCTGGGTGACCAGGCTGCGCGCGGCCGAGTTGGGCACGTAGCCCAGCTCGTCGATCGCGCGCTGCACGGCGTCGCGGATGTGGGGCGCCACCGTCGTCTGGCCGTTGACGACCCGGGAGGCGGTGGCGCGCGAGACCCCCGCCCGGGCGGCGACCGCCTCGAGGGTCGGGCGTCTCATGACTGCACCAAGTGGGAGAGCACGGAAAAAATCTACAGGCCGTTCCTGGTGATGACGTCTCTGTACCAGAGAGCGCTGTCCTTGAGGATCCTGGCCTGGGTCGCGTAGTCGACGTGCACGATGCCGAACCGGCGCCGGTAGCCCTCGGCCCACTCGAAGTTGTCGAGCAGCGACCAGACGAGATATCCGCGCAGGTCCGCGCCCGCCCCGATGGCCCGGTGCACCTCGCGCAGATGGCCTTCCAGGTACGCCACCCGCTCGTCGTCGTGCACGCGGCCGTCCGCCACGACGTCGTCGAAGGCCGCGCCGTTCTCCGTGACCATGAGGCCGACCTGCGGATAGTCCTGCGAGAGCCGTACGAGGAGCCGGGACAGGCCGTCCGGCACGATCGGCCAGCCCATCGCGGTCGTCGGCGCGTCCGCCGCCGCGAACCTGACGTCCTCCGAGCCCGGCCACGCCGCGTCGGCCGGCAGCCCCGGGCCCGACTCGACCACGCACGGGTTGTAGTAGTTGACGCCGACCAGGTCGATCGGCGCGTTGATCAGCGAAAGGTCGCCGTCCAGGATGTGCTCCGTCCCGCCGTTGCGCGCCGCCGCCTCCAGGACCTCCGGCGGGTACGTGCCGTGCACCGCCGGATCGAGGAACTGCCTGGTCAGCAGCGCGTGGACGCGGTCGGCGACGGCCGCGTCCGCCTCGCCGGCCACCGCCGAAGGGTCGTTGACCTGGGCGGGGGTGAGCACCGGGGAGGAGTTGACCACCAGCATGAGGCTGCGCGCGCCGGACTCGCGCAGCCGCCGCGCGGCCAGCCCGTGGCCGAGCAGCAGGTGGTGCGCCGAGCGCAGGGCGTCGGCCGGGTCGCGGCGGCCCGGCGCGTGCACGCCGTTGCCGTAGCCGAGGAAGGCCGACACCCATGGCTCGTTGATCGTGGTCCAGTCGCCCACCCGGTCGCCGAGCCGGTCGTGGACGGCCTGGGCGTAGTCGGCGAACCGGTAGGCCGTATCGCGATTTGTCCACCCTCCACGGTCTTCGAGGGCTTGGGGAAGATCCCAGTGATAAAGCGTGACATAAGGCGAAATTTCGGCGGCGAGTAGCTCGTCCACGAGCCGGTCGTAGAAGGCCAGCCCGCGCGGGTTGACCGGGCCCGCGCCGTCCGGCTGGACGCGCGGCCACGCGACCGAGAACCGGTAGGCCCTCAGCCGCAGCTCGCGCATCAGCCCGACGTCCTCGCGGTAGCGGTGGTAGTGGTCGCAGGCCACGTCGCCGGTGTCGCCGTCCGCCACGTTCCCGGGGGTGTGGGAGAAGGTGTCCCAGATCGACTGGCCCCGCCCGTCCTCCTTGACCGCCCCCTCGATCTGGTACGAGGCCGTCGCGGCACCCCAGACGAACTCCTCGGGAAAGATCATCCCTTAACAGCTCCTTGCATGATTCCACCGATGATTTGCCTGCCGAACAGGGCGAAGACGGCCACGAGCGGGAGCGTGCCGATCGCCGTCCCGGCCAGCCCGAGCACGTAGTCGTTGACGTACCCGCTGGCCAGCGTGGACAGCGCCACCTGGACCGTCGGGTTGTCCGGGTTGAGCACGACCAGCGGCCAGAAGTAGTCGTTCCAGGCCGACATGAACGTCAGCATGCCGAGCACCGCCGCCGCCGGACGGGCGGCGGGCAGCACGACGTGCCAGAACAGCCCCCACGTCGAGCACCCGTCCACCCGGCCCGCCTCCAGCAGCTCGGTGGGCAGGGCCCGTGACAGGTACTGGGTCATGAAGAACACGCCGAACGCGTTGACCAGCGCCGGGACGATCAGCGCGTAGGTGGTGCCGGTCCACTCCAGCTTCACCATGAGCATGTAGAGCGGGATGATGCCGAGCTGCGCCGGGACCATCATGGTGGCCACGGTGATCACGAGCATGACGTTCCTGCCCCTGAACTTCAGCTTGGCGAAGGCGAACCCGGCCAGCGTCGAGAAGAACATCACCGCGATCGAGATCGACCCCGCCACGATGACGGAGTTGAGCAGCGCGAGCCCGAAGGGGACGGTGTCGAAGACCCGGGAGACGTTGGCGAAGAAGTTGCCGCCGGGGATCAGCGGCGGCGGCACCTGGCCCAGCGCCGAGTTGTGCCGGGAGGCCACCACGACGCTGTAGTAGAGCGGGAAGGCCGAGAAGAAGGCCACCGCGGTCAGGGTCAGATAACGCAGCCTCATATCAGGCCCCCTCTCACCCGGCGGGTGATCAGGAAGTTGACCAGCGCGACGATCACCACGGCCAGGAACATCAGCCAGGACGCGGCCGAGGCGTAGCCGAAGTCGAACGTCGAGTTCGCGAAGCCCTGCTCGTAGACGAACAGCGCCAGGGTCTGGAACTGCCGGTCGGGCCCGCCGGTGGCGATGCCGCCCCCGCCGCCGCTGCTCTGCCCGAACAGCAGGGGCTCGGCGATGATCTGCATGGCGCCGATCGTCGAGACGATGACCACGAAGACGATCGTCGGCCGGATCATCGGGATCGTGATCCTGCGGAGCTGGGTGAAGCCGCTGGCGCCGTCGATGGTGGCGGCCTCGTACAGCTCGCGTGGCACGGCCTGCATGGCGGCCAGGAAGATCAGCGCGTTGTAGCCGGTCCAGCGCCACATGATCATTACGGAGAGCGCGAGGTGCGAGGTCGCGGTGCCGGCCGCCCAGTCGATGCTGCCGACGCCGAACCACGAGAGCACCCAGTTGATCAGCCCGAAGTCCCGGCCGAAGAGCTGGCTGAAGATGACCACGACGGCCACCACGCTCGTGACGTTCGGCAGCAGCAGCGCGACCCGGAACAGCGTCTGGAACCGCAGCCGCCGGTTGAGCAGGTGCGCCAGCCAGATGGCCAGCATGAGCTGCGGCACGGTCGAGAGCACGCCGATGGACAGGGTGTTGAACGTGGCGTTCCAGAAGTACCCGTCACTGAGCAGCGTCGAGTAGTTGTCCAGCCCGATGAACGTCTGGGTCTCCGACAGCAGCGACCACTCGTGCAGGCTCACCCAGGCCGTGTAGACCAGCGGGAACAGCCCGAAGGCGCAGAAGAGCAGGAAGAACGGCGCCACGTAGGCGTACGGCGACACCCTCAGGTCGAGGGTGTGCCGCACGCTACGCCTACGCCGTCGCGAGACCGCGAGGGGAAGGGAGCTCATTTGATCTTCTTGACGTCCTCGAGCACCTGGGCCCACGCCTCGTCGGGCGACTGCTTGCCCTGCTCCACGCGGCCGAGGCCGTTGCCGACGGCCGTGCGCACGTCGGCCTCCTTGGGGCCGAGGTGCTGCGGCTTGAGCGCCTTGGCGGCGTCAGAGTAGATCTTGCCGATGGGGGCGTCGCCGAAGAACGGCTTGGTGAAGTTCTGGATCGACGGGTCGTCGTAGAGGGCCGGGATCGACGGGAACGTCCCCTCCTCCTTGAACACCTTGGCCTGGTTGTCCTTGGAGGTCAGGAAGTCGATCAGCTCGGCCGCCTCCTTCGGGTGCTTGCTCTGCTTGGGCACCATGAGGTGGGAGCCGCCGCTGTTGCCGGAGCCGCCGGGTACGGTCGCGATGTCCCACTTGCCGGCCGAGTCCTTGGCCTGCTCCTGGATGAAGCCGGTCATCCAGGCCGGGCAGATGATCGTGGCGAACGAGCCCTTGGCGAAGCCGGTGTTCCACGGCGGGGTGAAGGCCGCCAGCTTGGCGGTCAGGCCCTCCTGGGTGAGCTGGTTGGACAGGTCCCAGGCCTTCTTCACGTCGGGGTTCGAGGCCACGATGATGTTGTCCTGGGCGTCGTACAGGCCGGTGGGCGCCTGGTTGACCATCGCGCGGAAGATCTCGCCGGGGGAGTCCACGAACTTGGCGCCCGCCACGTTCGCCGCGCCGAACTTCTTGCCGGTCGCGATGTACTGCTCCCACGTCGGCCAGAGGGCCGCCACCTCGGTCCGGTCGGTCGGCAGCCCGGCCTTCTTGAACAGGTCCTTGCGGTAGCACATGGCCAGCCCGCCCACGTCGGTGCCGAGGCCGAGCACCTGCGTGCCGTCCTTGCTCAGGCCCTGCTGCCACTTCCAGTCGAGGTAGTCGGGCTGCCGCTTGTCCAGCCCGTACTGCTTGAGATCGACGAACTTGCCCGGCTGGGCGGTGAACGTGCTGATGTAGCCGACCTCGACCGCTTCGATGTCACCCGCGCCGGCGTTCGTGGCCAGCCGCTTGACGAGGTTGCTGTGGTGGTCGTTGAACTGCGTGACGTTCTCGACGATCTCGATGTCGGGGTGGGTCTTCTTGTACTCCTCGTAGAGCGGTTTGAAGCCGAAGTCGCCGAAGAGGCCGACGGTGAGCTTGATCTTCTCTCCCGGCTTGGCGCTCTCCGTGGCGGTGCTCCCGCCGCCGCCTCCGCCGCCGCAGGCTGTCGCCAGGGCGAGCAGGGACGCGGTGATCAAGGGCATGGCGAATCGCCGGACGCGAGGGGTCATGGAACCCTCCTTGGTCGGTGCTTGCGAGGTATGTGAGAGAGCGCTCTCTCAAGAGATTCGCGGCGATAACACCGGCCTGTCAACGGGGGCTAAATAACGATCCGGCTTAGCGAGAGAGCGCGTTCACGCGTTGAGCGCGCGGCCGGCCATGCGGGCGTACATGCGGCCGGGGCTCGGGGCCTCGGTGAGGAAGCCGGGCAGCACGGGCAGCTCGACGGCGAACGGGTCGAGCCGCTCGTACAGCTCGTTCGCGTCGGCGGGCCGGTCGTCCGGCAGCTTCTCCAGCAGCTGCGACAGCAGCGCGTCCAGCTCGGGAGGCAGCCCGGGGATGGCCGGCGGGCGCTCCTTGACCTGCTTCTCGAAGACCATGTAGTCGGTGGGCCCGGTGAACAGCTGCTGCCCGGTCAGCATCTCGTGCAGCACGCAGCCGAGCGAGTAGAGGTCGCTGCGCGGCTCGGCGACGCCGTGCTTGATCTGCTCGGGAGCCATGTACGCCGGCGTGCCCAGGATCTGCCCGATCCTCGTGAACGTGGTGACCTCGGCGTCCCGGAGCATGGCCAGCCCGAAGTCGAGCACCTTCACGCTGCCGTCGGGGCAGAGCATGAGGTTCGTGGGCTTGAGGTCGCGGTGGCAGATCGCCAGGGCGTGGGCCGCCGACAGCACGGCACACGCCTGGGCCGCGATCGCGGCGGCCCAGCAGACGGGCAGCGGGCCGTGCTCGCTGACCACGTCGGCCACCGTGACGCCCTCGATGAACTGCATCACCTGGTAGAGCCGCTGCTCGTGGGTGCCGAAGTCGTAGAGTACCGGCGCGCCGGGGTGCTCGAGCCGGGCCAGGATGCGGGCCTCGCGGATGAACCTGCGCTCCAGCTCGTGATCGTGCCCGCTGGGCAGCCTGAGCAGCTTCACCGCCACCCGGCGGTCCAGGTGGCGGTCGTGGCCCGCGTAGACGGCACCCATGCCGCCTTGCCCGAGAGGGAGGTCGTCGAGCACATAGCGGTCGCCGATGACCATTCGCCCCTCCCCGCAGCCTTCCGGGAAAAAACTACACCGTCACGCGAGGGAATGCCGTCGCGTCATGGGGTGAGGTCATGAGCGCGCGGATGCAGGTGGCCGTCGGCGAGGCCGTCGAGGCCCAGTCTGATCAGCGCCTGCCCCAGCGTCGAGGTCTCGCGGATGGCGTCTTCGAGCACGGCGAGCTGCCGGAAGGCGTCGCCGTACGCCTTCTGCTCCTTCAGCGACAGGCGCGGCAGCCGGGTGCGGCGCACGTCGAACCTGCTGGAGCCGGTGGTCGCCCGGCCGCCGGCGGCCCGCAGGAAGCCCGCCAGGAAGTCGGGGTCGAGCCGGCGCGCGTCCACCCGGTAGAGCGTCAGATGGGGCCCCAGCACCGCGCCGCCGTCGGCCATCACGCGCACGCTGGAGTAGGAGGCCACCACGTCACCCGGGCGGATCGCGATCAGGCCCTGCTGCATGGTGGTGGAGCCGGACGGCGGCGTGCCGTTGAGCACGTCGTCGGAGGTCAGCACGGGCACCTCGCCGCCGTCCGCGGCCATCTTGGGCGGAGCCTGGGACGTGGCCACCAGACCTTCCTTGATCAGGTCGCCCAGCGTGGTCGCGGGCTGGTCGAGCGGCTGCTCCAGGACCTTCAGGTCGGGCGGGGCCGAGGCGGCGGCCATGAAGCGGTCGCGGGCCTCGGTGTACGCCTTGCCGACGTCGTCGCGCCGCTGGTGGCGGGCCGGGGTCATGTCGACCTCGTCGGCCAGCAGGTCGATGATGCGTACGGTCTGGTCGGAACGGTCCTCCAGGTACGCCTCCCAGGCCGGCTCGACGCTCGCCAGGTCGGCCGTGGCGTCGAGGATCAGCACCTCGGACGGCGGCCGCTCGCCCGCCGCGGGCCGGCGCAGCAGCCAGAGGTCCGACCCCGGCAGCGCGATGACGGCCCGCAGCGCGCCCGCGCGCAGCAGGTTGGCGCGGATGCGGCGGCCCGCCTTGCGGCTGGCGGCGGCCGGGGGCATGAGGATGGCGACCAGGCCGCGTGGCTTGACGTGGGTGAGGCAGTGCTGGACCCAGGCCAGCTCCGGCTCGCCGCGCGGCGGCAGGCCGTACTCCCAGCGCGGGTCGCCGGTCAGCTCCTCGTAGCCCCAGGCCCGCTCGTTGAACGGCGGGTCGCACACCACGGCGTCGGCCCGCTCGCCGGCGAACCCGTCGTCGCGCATCGAGTCGCCGGCCACGACCTCGGCCTCGATGCCGCGCAGGCGGAGCCTGGAGGCGGTGATGGCCGCCGAGGTCTCGCTGAGCTCCTGCCCGAGCATCCTGGCCGCCCCCGGCTCCGCCTGGGCGTGCCGGTCGTGGGTGGGGGCGAGGAGCAGCGTGCCGACGCCGCAGGCCGGGTCGAGGATCGTCGAGCCGCCCGGTCGTACCAGGCTGACCATGAGCCCGGCCACGTCCTCGCGGGTCACGGAGAGCTGCCGCGAGTGCGCCTCGAGGTAGCGCTCACAGAGGAACTCGTACGCCGTCAGCGCGCCGAGCTGCTCGGCCAGCTCCAGCAGGAGCTCCGCCAGCTCCGGCTCCAACCCGCCCGCCACGGGCGATTCGGGACCCGGCTCACCCGGGGCGGCCGGGCGGGTCAGCAGGGCGCCGGCCTGGGCCACCAGCTCGCCCAGGCGCAAATCGCCTGCGGCTTTCAGGCGTTGCCACACCCGATCTCCCAGCGAGACCTGGTAGGACTTCCCATAGCGACGTAGCCAGGACTCGACCTGCCGGAGCGAGAAGAGCGGCTGGTTGGCCGTGCCGCCGATGGGATCGGGGAAGTCGTCGTGGCGACGGCGCCAGTTGCTCACCGCGGCACGCCCGACACCGGCGAGCCGGGCGATGTCCCCGGCGTTGACGGTCGGGTCGTGGCTCATGGTGCCCACAGTAGTTCACAAGAGTCTTCAGCGCATCTGCTTGTGAAGTCTTTCAACCAATGATTTACTGCAGGGTATGAAGCACAACATCCGCTATGCCGCCGGATCAGACGTGGGCCGCCGCAGGGAGCAGAACGAGGATTCCGGCTATGCGAGTGGCCGGCTGCTCGTGGTGGCCGACGGGATGGGTGGACACGCGGCCGGCGAGCTGGCGAGCTCGGCGGCGATCGCCGTCATGCGCGAGCTGGATGCCACGCTTCCCGAGACGGGCGCGGACCTCGAGGCGGCCCTGGAGGGCGCCGTGCACGAGGCGGCACGCAGGCTGGTCGAGCTGGCCGACATCGACCCCGCGCGCAGGGGGATGGGGACCACGGTGACCGCCATGCTGTGGGACGGCTACCGGTTCGCCCTGGCTCATCTCGGTGACTCCCGCGGATATTTGCTTCGCGATGGTGCGCTCTACCAGATGACCAAGGATCACACACTTGTGCAGTCGATGGTGGACGAAGGACGGATAACCGAGGACCAGGCCGCCGTACACCCCCGGCGTTCGATGGTGCTGCGGGTGCTGGGCAGCGAGGGCAGAGCAGAGCCTGACATGGCGCTGCGCGAAGCCGAGCCTGATGACCGCTACCTCCTCTGCTCCGACGGCCTCACGACCGTACTCGGTCCCGAGGTTCTGCACGAGGTCCTGACCACCGTGGCAGACCCGGGCGCGGCCGTCCAGCGGTTGATCGATCTGGCCAACGAGGGCGGCTCGCCGGACAACGTGACCGTGATCGTGGCCGACGTGGTCGCGCCGGGCTCGGGCGAGGCGGCCGTCTATCGCGTGGGAGCCGGCGCCTAACGGGAGCGGTCATCAGTCTCACCTGCCTCACCAGTCACAAAACCGAAATATTGGTTAATAGCACGACACTTTCCGAGTGATTCGCGCAATTTCCCGATGGCGCTACTACAGTCCATCGTGATTTATCGGTTTTCTGGGAGGAGTCACCCTGGACCCGATCGCGGACGAGCTGCTGAAGACGGTGCGGCAGGAACTCGGTTACAAGGAGAAGAACGGCCAGTTCACCAAGTTCGGCCAGTGGTACGCGGATCGCGTCCAAGACACCCAGTACCGCAACGGGCCCTGGTGCGACATGTTCATCGCCTGGGCCGCGGACAAGGCCGACCTCAGCCAATTTGTGGGCGAGTTCGCCTGGACGCCCTCCCATGCCGCCTGGTTCATGAAACAGGGGGCGTGGACGCAGAAGCCCGAGCCGGGTGCGCTGGTCTTCTTCGACTGGAAGGGCGGCAAAAGCTACAAGGGCATCGACCACGTGGGGATCGTGGAGAAAGTCAGCGGCAAGAAGATCCACACGATCGAGGCGAACGTGGACCGGATCTGGCTCAAGCGCAAGACGCGGGAGACGGACAAGGTCGTCGGCTACGGCATTCCGCGCCTGGTCAAGGCCAGTGCCGACAAGCTCGGGGAGATCCGCTCGACCGAGCAGCCCTTCGTGCCGGCGCCGCGCGTGGAGACCGGGCGGGGATCGCCCTTGGACGTCCTGGGCACGCCGCCCGCGCTGCTGACCGCGATGGTGCTCATGACCGTCGTCCTGTCCCTCCGCATCACCGGCCGCCGCCGCGGCACCCACCGCCGCCTCGCCTTGCCCTGGAACGCACCAACCACCGAGCGTGAAGCGACTCCGGCTCGGGACGGCGCTCCCGCTCGCGAACGGGTGACGGTCCCAACCAAGACCGCCCCTGCCAAGCCCGCCTCAACCAAGCCCGCGGAGCACGTGCAGGCCAAGCCCCGTCCCGCCCCGGCGCCGGCCGCCCGCCCGGCCAGGACGCGCGTCACGGCCGCCGCGGCCACCAGGCACTCGACCTCGACGAGACGCAAGCCCTACGAGCCCGACTAGCCCGCGTTCCAGCCCGCGAAGTGCTAGGACGTGAGGTCGATGACCACCTTGACGTCGTGGTCGCGCTCGAAGGCGTCCAGCGCGCGCGACAGGGGGACCCGCCGCGTGATCAGCCGTTCGAGCCACCCGGTGTCGGTCTTGGCCAGCGCGTCGGCGGCGTCCCTGTAGTGCCGCAGGTTCGCGTTCACGGAGCCGAAGACCACGTCGTTCTCCAGGACGATGTCCCGGTTGATGAGCCCCGCGTCCACCCGGTGCTCCCGCCCTCCCGGCGAGAGCCCGGCCAGGCAGACGATCCCCGCGGCGGCGGTGCCGACCATGGCGTCGATGACGAGCGTCCCGGCCCCGGTGCACTCGATGATGACGTCGGGCCTGACCGTGGTGAGCTCCTTCAGCGACGAGCCGGAATGGTAGGTCCCGTCCAGATCCTTCACGAGCCGCGACTTGAGCCCGGCGGCCGAGCGGTCGAGCACGTGCACCTCCAGCCCTCGCTGCCGCCCCATCAGCGCCGCCAGCAGCCCGACGGGCCCGGCTCCTGTGACCAGCAGCGTCTGGGGCTCGAACCAGGCCCGCGACCCGATCCGCTCGATCTGCTCCCACGCCTTGGCGACCACCGACGCGGGCTCGACCAGCATGCCGACGCTCTCCAGCGACGGATCCAGGCGCACGGCGTAGCCGCCCTCGACCGTCCAGCGTTCGGAGGCGTAGCCGTCGATCTGCTTGATGCCCCGCTCGGTGTACTCGCCGTTGCGGCACATGTCGAACTCGCCCCGCTTGCAGGCCCCGCACGGCACGGGGTCGGGCCGCCGTACCACGCCGACCACCAGGTCGCCGGGGGAGTACGCGGACCCGTCGGGCACCTCCAGCACCCGGCCCAGCGACTCGTGCCCGAGCACCATGCGCTCCTTGCCGGGCGGCGGCCAGCCGTAATCGGCGGTGATCAACTCCCTGTCCGTCCCGCAGACCCCCAGCGCCAGCCCCTGGACCAGCAGTTCACCCTTCTCCGGTGCGGGATCGGGGACCTGCTCGACGGCGAGCGTCCCCTTCTTGCCCGGTGCGAACGTCAGTGCGCGCATACGACGTCACCCCCTCGCGCCCCCTACCCGGATGGCGGGAGGAAATAGTAGGACGTCCTAGTGTCTATTAGTAGGACGTCCTAGTATCTTCGGAAGGGAGAGCCCTCACGAAGGAGTGAACAGGCGTGCACGTCCCGGTACACCCAGTCCGTTTCGTGACCGCCGCGGCCTTGTTCGACGGCCATGACGCGGCGATCAACATCATGCGGCGCATCCTCCAGTCACAGGGGGCCGAGGTCATCCATCTCGGGCACAACCGCTCGGTGGACGAGATCGTCACGGCCGCCCTCCAGGAGGACGTCCAGGGCGTGGCGATCAGCTCGTACCAGGGCGGCCACGTGGAGTTCTTCACCTACCTCGTGGAGCTGCTGCGCGAGCGCGGGGCCGGGCACGTCAAGGTGTACGGCGGCGGCGGGGGAGTGATCGTCCCCGAGGAGATCGAGCTGCTGCACTCGCGCGGCGTCACCCGCATCTTCTCGCCCGAGGACGGCCAGCGGTACGGGCTGCCCGGGATGATCAACCAGCTCATCGAGGACTGCGACGTCGAGCTGGACGGCACCCCGTCGGTCGAGGCCGTGGTCTCGGGCGACCAGGCGGCACTGGCCCGCGCGATCACGCTCATCGAGTCGGGCCGCGCCCCGGAGGGGCTGGTCGAGGGCCTGAAGGCCGCCGCGACGGACAAGCGCGTCCCCGTGCTCGGCATCACCGGTACGGGCGGCTCCGGCAAGTCCTCGCTCACCGACGAGCTGGTCCGCAGGTTCCGTGTGGACAACGACGACAAGCTGCGCATCGCGGTCATCGCCATCGACCCCACCCGCCGGCGCGGCGGCGGCGCGCTGCTCGGCGACCGCATCAGGATGAACAGCCTGAGCCCCCAGACCTACTTCCGCTCCCTGGCCACCAGGGGCGCCGCCAACGAGGTGCCCGCCTGCCTCGACGAGGTGATCACCGCCTGCCGGGCCGCGGGCCACGACCTGGTGATCGTGGAGACGCCCGGCATCGGCCAGGGCGACGCCGGGATCGTCCCCCACGTGGACGTGCCGATTTACGTGATGACGCCCGAGTTCGGGGCGGCCTCGCAGCTCGAGAAGATCGACATGCTGGACTTCGCCGAGGCCGTGGTGATCAACAAGTACGAGCGGCGCGGCGCGGAGGACGCCCTGCGCGACGTGCGCCGCCAGCTCGTACGCAACCGCGAGGCGTTCGGCGTCCGGCCGGAGGACATGCCGGTCTTCGGCACCATCGCGGCCCGCTACAACGACGCCGGGGTCACGGCCCTCTACCAGTACCTCAAGCCCCTCCTGCTGGGCGAGCCGGGGCCGGGGCTGCTGCCGAAGGTGTCCGGGCGCACCTCGCAGGCGTCGGCCGCCATCGTGCCGCCGGCCCGGGTCCGCTACCTGGCCGACATCGCCGAGACCGTGCGCGCCTACCACGCAGAGACGCTCGCGCAGGCCGAGGTCGCCCGCCGCCGCCAGCAGCTGGCCGCCGTGCGCTCCCTCCTGGAGGACTCCCGCCTGGAGGAGCTGGAGGCGCAGGCGGAGCGGGAGCTGAGCGAGGAGAGCCGGGCCCTGCTGGCCGCCTGGCCCGCGGTCAAGGAGCGCTACACCGCCGACGAGCTGGTGGTGAAGGTGCGCGACCGCGAGATCCACACCCCGCTCTGGCGCGAGACCCTGTCCGGCAACCGGATCCCGCGCGTGGCCCTGCCGCGCTACAGCGACCACGGCGACCTGCTGAGATTCCTGCGCGGCGAGAACCTGCCCGGATCGTTCCCCTTCACCGCCGGCGTGTTCCCGTTCAAGCGCGACGACGAGGACCCGACCAGGATGTTCGCCGGTGAGGGCGACCCGTTCCGCACCAACAGGCGCTTCAAGCTGCTGTCCGAGGGCCAGCCCGCGACCCGGCTGTCCACGGCGTTCGACTCGGTGACCCTCTACGGCCACGACCCGGACCTGCGGCCCGACATCTACGGCAAGGTCGGCACCTCGGGCGTCTCGATCGCGACGCTGGACGACATGAAGGTGCTCTACGACGGGTTCGACCTGGCGGCGCCGAACACGTCCGTGTCCATGACGATCAACGGCCCCGCGCCCACGATCCTGGCCTACTACCTCAACACCGCCGTCGACCAGGCCCTCGACCGCTTCCAGGCCGAGCAGGGGCGCCCGCCGTCGGCCGAGGAGGCCGCCGGCCTGCGCGCCCGTACGCTGGCCACGGTCAGGGGCACCGTGCAGGCCGACATCCTCAAGGAGGACCAGGGCCAGAACACCTGCATCTTCTCCACCGAGTTCTCGCTTCGGATGATGGCCGACATCCAGGAGTGGTTCATCAAGAACGGCGTGCGCAACTTCTACTCGGTCTCGATCTCCGGCTACCACATCGCCGAGGCCGGGGCCAACCCGATCAGCCAGCTCGCCTTCACGCTGGCCAACGGCTTCACGTACGTGGAGGCGTACCTGGCCAGGGGCATGAAGATCGACGACTTCGCCCCGAACCTGTCGTTCTTCTTCTCCAACGGCATGGACCCCGAGTACAGCGTGCTCGGGCGGGTGGCCCGCCGCATCTGGGCGGTGGCCATGAGGGAGCGCTATGGAGCCGGGGACCGGTCGCAGAAGCTGAAGTACCACATCCAGACCTCGGGCCGGTCGCTGCACGCCCAGGAGATGAACTTCAACGACATCCGCACCACCCTCCAGGCCCTGATCGCCGTCTACGACAACTGCAACAGCCTGCACACCAACGCCTTCGACGAGGCCGTGACCACCCCGTCGGCCGACTCGGTGCGCAGGGCCATGGCCATCCAGCTCATCATCAACCGCGAGTGGGGCCTGGCCAGGAACGAGAACCCGCTGCAGGGCTCGTTCATCGTCGAGGAGCTGACGGACCTGGTGGAGGAGGCCGTGCTCGCCGAGTTCGAGCGGCTGTCCGACCGGGGCGGCGTGCTGGGCGCGATGGAGACCGGCTACCAGCGTGGCAAGATCCAGGACGAGTCCATGCTGTACGAGATGCGCAAGCACGACGGCTCGCTGCCGATCGTCGGGGTGAACACGTTCCGCAACGGCACGGACGAGCCGCCGGCGCACAAGCTTGAGCTGGCCAGGGGCACCGAGGACGAGAAGCGCTCGCAGCTCGACCGGCTGCGCGCCTTCCACGAGCGCAACCGCTCGGAGGCCCCGGCGCAGCTCGCCCGGCTGCGCGAGGTGGCGATGTCGGACGCGAACGCGTTCGAGGTGCTGATGGACGCGGCCCGCGTCTGCTCGCTCGGCCAGATCACGGAGGCGCTGTTCGAGGCGGGCGGCCAGTACCGCCGCAACGTCTGACCACGTGCGTGGGTGATGAGGGGGCTCGGGAGCCGCGCGGATAGGATCACGGGTCGGGGAACATCGCTATCCAGGAGGCTTTCATGTCCGACGTCACTTTCAAGGGCACGCCCGTCGCCGTGGGCGGCACCTTCCCGAAGCCCGGCGACAGCGCGCCCGCGTTCAAGCTGGTGGGCGGCGACCTGGCCGAGCACTCGCTGGAGGAGTACGGCCAGAAGACCAAGGTGCTCAACATCTTCCCGAGCCTCGACACCGGCGTCTGCGCGGCCTCGGTGCGGCGCTTCAACGAGGTGGCCGCCGAGCACCCCGAGGTGGCCGTGCTCTGCATCTCCGCCGACCTGCCCTTCGCCCAGAAGCGGTTCTGCGGTGCCGAGGGCCTCGACAACGTGGTCACGCTCTCGCTCATGCGGGGCCGTGAGTTCCTGACCGACTACGGCGTGGCGCAGGAGTCGGGGCCGCTGGCGGGGCTGACCGCGCGCGCGGTGGTCGTGCTCGACGGTGACAACCAGGTGGTCTACTCCGAGCTGGTGCCGGAGATCACCCAGGAGCCCGACTACGACGCCGCGCTGACGGCGCTCAAGTAAGTGAGCCGGGGGTCCACGACGTGGACCCCCGATCTCAGTTCCTCCTGGCCACGCCGCACAGGATCAGCGACGACTCGGGCCCGTCGACGAAGTCGATCATGTCGGCCTGGTCGGGACGCCACTCCGGCAGCCACACGAGACCCGGGTCGACCAACTCGAACCCCTCGAACAACGCCGCGATCCGCGTCCGGCTCCTGAACGTGAGTGGAGCGTTGGTGCCCCGGTAGACCTCGGTGATCGCCTCCACGGCCGCGGCCCGGGCGTCGCCGGTGCAGTGGGACATGACCAGACAGCTGCCGGGGGCCATGGCGTCACGCAGGCTCGCCACGATCTCCCGAGGGTGGTCGGAGTCGGCGACGTAGTGCATGGTCGCCGTCAGCAGCACGCCGACCGGGCGGCTGAAGTCGATCGCCGCCATCACCTCGGGATTGCGCAGGATGCCTTCGGGCTTGCGCAGGTCACCCTCCACCGCCGTCGTGTCACCCTGCCCGGCCAGCAGCGCCCTGGCGTGCACCAGCACCACCGGATCCCGGTCCACGTAGACCACCCTGGCCCCCGGGGTGATCTTCCTGGCCACCTCGTGCACGTTGTCCTGGCCGGGCAGCCCCGTGCCGATGTCCAGGAACTGCGTGATGCCGGACTCGGCGAGGTACCGAACGGCGCGCCCCAGGAAAGCGCGATTCGCCCGGACCGCCGCCCGTAACTCCGGAGCCGCCTCGAGCAGCTTCTCCGCCGCCGCCCGATCGGCAGGGAAGTGGTCCTTGCCACCCAGGAGGTAGTCGTAGAGGCGGGCGACGTTGGGAGTGTGCGGATCGAAGGCTGGCGACTCTCGTTCCAACCGTCATTCCCCCGATCAAGAGTTAACGATCTTCGACCTGGATTCTACGGATCTATACCGACATTCACTGCCGAATACCCGTCGGATCTAGGCTGATGTTGTGGACGACACCGGCGTACCCGTGAAGATTCCCGGCACCGTGCGGCGGATCGTGTCCCTGGTGCCGTCGCTGACCGAGTCGGTGGCGGCGACCGTGCCGGAGGCGCTGATCGGGGCGACCGACTGGTGCTCGCACCCGGCCGACCTGGACGTGACCAGGGTCAGGGGAACCAAGAACCCCGACCTCGACGCGATCAGGAGGCTCCGGCCCGACGTGGTCCTCGCCAACGCCGAGGAGAACCGCGCGCCAGACATCGAGGCCCTGCGCGCATCGGGCATCGCGGTCTGGGTGACGAAGATCGAGACGCTGGATCAGGCTTTCGTGTCGCTGGAGCGCATGTTCCTGGAGGCGTGCCGTACCGGACGTCCCGGGTGGCTGGACGCGGCGGAGCAGGCGTGGCGCGCGCCCGCGGAAGGGGCGCGGCGCACGGCCGTCGTCCCGATCTGGCGGCGGCCGTGGATGGTGGTGGGGCGCGACACGTTCACCGGGGACGTGCTCAGGCGCCTCGGCGTGGACAACCTCTACGCCGGTCACGAGGAGCGTTACCCCAAGATCCCCCTGTCCGAGCTGGTCGAGCGGCGGCCCGGCCTGGTGGTGCTGCCGGACGAGCCGTACGCGTTCTCGGAGACGGACGGGCCCGAGTGCTTCCCCGGGCTCGCCTGCGCGCTGGTCAGCGGGCGGCTGCTCACCTGGTACGGCCCCTCGCTCGTGGAGGCGCCCGCCCTGCTGCGGAGCGCCCTCGCCTGACCCTGCCGCCTCAAGGGGCCGGCTCAGCGCACCCGTACGCGTCCGGTGATGCCCAGGGCGGCGTCCACGGAGGCGGCGGAGAGCACGTGCTCCATGACGATCACCGCCATCCCCACGATCCCGGCCCGGTCCTCGAGCGAGGTGGGCACGATCTCCAGGTGCCTGGTCGTGTACGGCAGGCTGTGCCGGTAGACGACCTCCCTGATCCCCGTCAGATAGTGCTCCCTGGTCTCCGCCATGTCCCCGGCCAGCACCAGCACGCCCGGATTGAGCAGGCTGACCGCGGTGGCCAGCACGAGGCCCAGCGTGCGCCCCGCCTCCTGGGTGCGGGCGATGGCCGCCGGATCGCCCGCCTGCACGAGGCGTACGACGTCGCGGCTGGAGCCCTGGCCCAGGTCGGTGGCCAGGGCGTGGCCGCTGGCCAGCGAGGCCACGCAACCGCGCGAGCCGCACGTGCAGACCCGGTCGTCGTGCTCGTTCAGCCGCACGTGCCCGATGTTCCCGGCGGCCTCCTCGACGCCCCGGTAGATCTGCCCGTCGATCACGATCCCGGTGCCGATCCCGGTCGACACCTTGATGAGGATGAGCGAGTCCGTGTCGCGCCACGACGACCACCACTCGCCCAGCGCCATCGCGTTGGCGTCGTTCTCGACCAGGACGGGCACGTCGTAGGTCTCGCCGATCGCCTCGCCCACCGGATAGCCGTCCCACCCGGGCATCAGGAACGACCTGATCATCCGCCCGGTGGTGTGGTCCACGGAGCCGGGCAGGTCGAGCCCGATGCCGCACACGTCGCTCGCCGGCCGCCCGGCCCGGTCGAGCAGCCGCTGGAACGCCTCCCGCACCCACGACAGGACCGCCTCGGGGCCGAGTTCGATGCGCATCTCGGTGCGCTCCTCGGTCAGGGTGTTGGCGGCCAGGTCGGTGAGCGCCACGCCGGCGTGCGAGGCGCCCAGGTCGGCCACCAGCATCAGGCGCCGGCCGGCGTCCACGTCGAGCACCGAGGGCGGTCGCCCGCCCCCGGAGGCCGCGACGCCGGACTCGTGGATGTATCCGGCGTCGATGAGCCGGTCGACCCGGTCGGTGATCGTCGACCGGGACAGGCCGGTGTACTCGATCAGTTCCTTGCGCGTACGGCAGGTGCCATGGCGGATGAGCTGGAGGATCTGCCCTGCCGTCAGCATGGTCTATCCCTTCTCTGCTCCTGCCGTGAGGCCCTCCGTCAGCAGTCGCTCACTGGCGAAGAACACGATCACGATGGGCAGCGTGAGCACCACCGAACCTGCCATCAGGACCGTCGTCGGGATCTCTATGCTCCCCGCCAGCTGCGAGAGGCCCAGGGACACCGTCCAGCTCTCCCGCTTCTCCACGAGGAAGAGCAGGGCGAACAGGAACTCGTTCCACGCGATCATGAACGCGTAGAGACCAGTCGCCATCAGCGCGGGCTTGGACAGCGGCAGCACCACGCGCCAGATGGTCGAAAGCCTCGTGCACCCGTCGATCGCGGCCGCTTCCTCCACGCTTTGCGGCACGGTCTCGAAGTAGTTGCGGAGCATGTATACCGTGACGGGCACGGTTTGCGCGATATACACGAGGATCAGTCCGAAAAGCGATCCGCGCAGCCCCAGCATCGTGAAGAGCACGAAGAGGGGGATGGCCAGCACGATCGCCGGAAACAGGTACACCGCCAGGAAGAGGAAGTGCACCTGCCGCCGCCCGAAGAAGCGCAGCCGCGCGACCGCGTACGCGCCCGGGATCGAGATCAGCAGCGTGACCGCCACCGAGGCGAGCGCGACGATCGCGCTGTTCCTCAGGAAGCTCAGGAAGCCCTGCCGGGTCAGCACGTCCACGTACGTGTCCAGGGTGAAGCCACGCGGCCAGAGCGAGCCCGGCTCCAGGATCAGCTCCTGGATGTCGCGGACGGACAGCATCACCATGTAGAGGAACGGGAACGCGGTCATCAGGAAGAGCACCGCGATCACCAGCGGTTTCAGCACCCGGAAGAGGACCCGCTCGAACCTATCTCTGCTCACCTTCACCCCCGCCGAAGAACCGCAGGTAGACGGCCAGGAACACGACCAGGAAGACCGCCAGCACGATCGCCTGCGCGGCCGAGGCGCCGATGTCGTCGCGGGCGGTCAGGAAGTTGTAGACCCGCACGCTGACCACCTCGGTCCCGGCCCCGCCGCCGGTCAGCAGGTAGACGTCGTCGAACTTGGTGAACGTGAACACGAACCGCAGCACCGACAGCAGCGCGATGATCCGCCAGAGCTGCGGCATGATCACGTAGCGGAACCGCTGGGTCGGCGTGGCCCCGTCCACGACCGCGGCCTCGTCCAGCTCCGCGGGCAGCGCCTGCAGCCTGGCCAGGATGAACAGGAACGCGAACGGGAAGTACCGCCACGCCTCGAACGCGATCACCGTGAACAGCGCCACCGGCACCCGCACGCCCAGGAGCTCGCCCCTGGCCTGGGTGAGGAACGCGATCGGCTCGTGGAGCCAGGTGTTGACGATGCCGTACTGGGGGTTGAGCATCGTCTCCCACAGGAACGCCACGGCCACGACCGGCGCCACGTACGGGATCAGGATGGAGGCCCTGACCAGGGTCCGCCCCCTGAACCTGTCGCGCAGCGCCAGTGCCGCCACCAGCCCGATCGCGATCGACAGCGCGGTGCCCGCGACGGTGTAGACGAGCGTGTTGACGAGGGACGACCAGAAGCCGGGCTCGGAGACCACGTACGAGAAGTTCTCCAGCGTGTAGTGGCCGAAGACGCCGGCCCGGCGGATGTTGATCAGCCGGGCGTCCTGGAACGCCAGCATGATCGCCCACAGCAGTGGCAACACCACCACGACCAGCGTGATGACGAGCGTCGGCGAGATGAGCGCCAGCCCCGCCCGGCCTTCCTGCTGCCGCAGAGTGTGGGTCACTGGCGGATCCCGCGCTTGATCGTCTCCACGTCGATCTTGGCCTGGGCGGCGGCGGCCTGCGGGGTCAGGGAGCCGTCCACGACCGCGCTGAGCGCCTTGGGCACGGGCAGCTCGCCCATGGTGGCGCCGACCAGCTTGCCCTGCCCCTGCGGGATCCCCCAGCGGGCGAAGGTGTCCGGGCTCTTGCGCAGGGCGTCGAGCACGTCGGCCGGGTAGATGTCGGCCAGCGGCTTCTTGGTGTCGACCCCGGCGGGCAGCTTGTTCCACTTGTCCTCGAAGCCCTTGCGGGTCGGGAACTTGCCCTCGGGCGCCATGCCGATCCAGCGCTCGTAGCCCTCGTTCATCATGTAGGCGACGAACTTCGCGGCGGGGTCCTTGGCGGCGTCACGGGTGACCGCCCAGGAGACGATCTCGCCGTACTGCGCGGGCGCGCTCCCGTCGGGCCCCTTCAGCGCCGTGACCACGCCGGTGTTCTCGGCCAGCCACTCGGGGTCGGCGCGGCACTCCTGGCAGCTCGGCAGCGCGTCCTTACGGAGCCCGGCCAGCTCGTCGAGGATGAACGACGACCAGATCGTCATGGCCGCCCTGCCGGAGAAGTAGGTGGCCCGGGTGGAGTCGACGTCCTGCTTGCCCTTGACCGAGTAGTCCTTGGCGAGCTTGCCGTAGAACGCGAACGCCTTCACGCACTGCGGCGAGTCAAGGGCGACATTTCCGGAATTGTCGACGAGCTGGCACCCGTTGGCGAGCGCGACGTGCTCGAAGCTCTGCGCGGTGAACGAGTCCTTCGGCGCGATCGCCAGCGTGATGCCCGCCACGCCTCCCGTGTTGAGCTTCGCGGCCGCCGCCTCCAGCCGCTCGTACGTGTCGGGCGGCTGCAGCCCGGCCTTGTCGAACAGGTCCTTGCGGTAGAGGATCAGCTGCGCCCACCCGTCGCTCGGCACCGCGAGCAGCTTCCCGCCCGAGCTGTCGAGCTCCAGGGCCCGCGGCGAGAAGGAGTCCCGGCCGAGCTGGTCGACGACCTTGCCAGGGGTCTCGGTGTCGAGCAGGTCGTTGGCCTCCAGCTCGCGCACCGCCGCCAGCGGCAGCGCGCCGATCACGTCCGGCAGGTCGCCGGCCGCGGCGGCGGCCGTCACGGCCTGGCTGAACTGGTCCTCGGCCATGGCGACCAGCTTGACCTGGATCCCTGTCTTCTTGGTGAAGTCGGCGGCGATCTGGTTCTGTACGGCCATCCGGTCGTTGAGGTTCTCTTCGGTCCAGACGGTGATCTGGTTGCCGGCGGACGACTCGCCACCGTCGCCGCACGCCGCCAGCGAGGCGGCGGCCAGCAGCGCGACGGAGAGGACGGCGGTTACCTTCTTCGGCATGGCACGCTCCTCCGATTCGGGGATATGCCGCCCTTACCCTCGCCATGACCTCGGCAACGTTCGGTAGTCGATAACGAGACCGGTCTGTACCCACTCCGTGCCTACACGGCCATAACTGGATCTTTGTCGCAAAAGATCTACTTTGAGGGTATTTCGGTCATCCGGAGGTCACCGCACTAGCTAGAAAGCCCAGGTGTGCGGCCTGGCAGGCGATGTCGGTAAGGTCACTTTCCGGAAGACACGCTGGCAGAAACCCCAATTTCACCAGCCGCCCCCGGCGGAAGTCGTAGACTTAAGAGTGTTACGAGCGCAACTATCGTATGCAAACAAGTACTAAAGCTTTGACTTTTGTTTGATCATTAAGCGTAAGTGTGGAGAATGCGCGTCATCACGTTCGAGCAGCCAGGCCGTGTCCGCGTCAGCCTGGAATCGCCAGCCGACCTGGCGCCGGGATCCGTACGAGTCCGTACGATCTACTCCGGCGTTTCGGCAGGCACGGAGCTCACCGCCTATCGCGGCACAAATCCATATCTCAACCGTCATTGGGACACCGAGCGCCGCCTCTTCGTCGATGGCCAGACGCACGCGTACCCGCTGACCGGCTGGGGCTACCAGGAGGTCGGCGAGGTCGTCGAGGCCGCGCCCGACGTCGCCGATCCGCCGGTGGGCAGCATCGTGTGGGGCATCTGGGGCCACCGCGCCGAGGCCGTCGTGCCGGCGGAGAAGCTGGTGGGGCACGTGATGCCGCCCGGCGCCGACCCGTTGACCGGCGTGTTCGCCCGGGTCGGGGCCATCGCGCTCAACGCCGTGCACGCCTCCGACGTGCACCTCGGCGACCAGATCGCGATCTTCGGGCAGGGTGTCATCGGGCTGCTCGCCACCCGCCTGGCCGTGCTGAGCGGAGCCCGGGTGGTCGCGGCCGACGCCATCCCCGACCGGCTGGAGCTGGCCAGGAGGTTCGGCGCGGCCGAGGTGTTCGACGTGCGCTCCGGGTCGGTGGCCGAGTTCATGCGCAAGCGCGTCGAGGGCGCCGACACCGTCATCGAGCTGAGCGGCACCCACCAGGGCCTGCACGAGGCCATCAGGACCGTGCGCAAGGGCGGCAGGGTCGTGGCCGCCGGCTTCTACCAGGGCGACGGCGTCGGGCTGCGGCTGGGTGAGGAGTTCCACCACAACCAGGTCCAGCTCGTCTCCTCCCAGATCGGCGGCGTGGCCTCGTGGCTGGCGCACCGGTGGGACGTCGAGCGGCTGCAGCGCACGTTCATGGCGCTCGTGCACGAGGGCCAGGTCGAGGTCGGCGACCTGATCAGCCACGTGGTCCCCGTCGAGAGGGCCGAGGAGGCCTTCGACCTGATCGACAAGCACCAGTCCGAGGTGCTCCAGCTCGTCTTCACCTTCGAGGAGTGACAGTGAAGCTCGCCGTACAGGAGCAGCTTCTGCCCGGCCGCACGCTGCAGGAGAAGTTCGCGTTCGCGCTCGATGCCGGGTTCGACGCCATCGAGCTGCGCGGCAAGGGCGATTTCCACTTCGCGGGCCGCCTGACGGAGCTCAAGCGGGCGCGGGCCGACGGCGTGGTCATGCCGACGGTGTGCGTGGACATGCCGCACTTCATCGGCGACTTCGACCCGGCCAAGCGCAAGGACGCCATCCAGCAGCTCAGGTCGCAGCTCACGGTGATCGCCGAGCTGGGCGGCATCGGCGTCATGACGCCCGCCTCCTGGGGGCAGTTCTCGCTCCGGCTGCCGCCGTTCGAGCCGCCGCGCAGCGCGGCGGAGGACCGCGAGGTGCTGACCGAGGCGCTGGGCGTCCTGGGCGAGCACGCGCAGCGCAACGGCGTGCTGATCATGCTCGAACCCCTCAACCGGTACGAGAACCACATGGTCAACACCCTGGCCGAGGCCGTCTCCTACTGCTCGATGGACTCGATCAGGATCGTCGGCGACACGTACCACATGAACATCGAGGAGGACGACCCCTGCCGCTCGCTGGTCGAGGCCGCCCCCTACCTCGCGCACATGCAGATCAGCGAGTCCAACCGCAACCAGCCGGGCACCGGTCACATCGACTGGGGCGCGCAGCTGGCCACGCTCGACGCCGTCGGCTACGACGGCTACCTCGCCCTGGAATGCCGCCTGCGGGGCGAACCCGAGATCGTCCTGCCCCAGACCGCGGCCTTCGTCAGGAAGTACCTATGACCCTTCGCGATGCCGTGCGCGTCCTGGTGACCAACTGGGACGGCAGCTACACGGTCCCCTCCCGGCGCCTGTACCCGCACCAGTGGAGCTGGGACTCCGCCTTCATCGCGATCGGCAACGCGCAGTGGTCGCCGCGAAGGGCCAGGATCGAGCTGCTCTCCCTGTTCGGCGCGCAGTGGCGCGACGGCAGGGTGCCGCACATCGTCTTCAACCCCGCGGTGCCCGAAGGGGCCTACTTCCCCGGGCCCGAGTTCTGGCAGGCGCACGCGCCGTCGGGCTCCGCGACCTCCGGCATCGTCCAGCCACCGGTCCACGCGCTGGCCGCGTGGAAGACGCACCTGGCCGAGCCCGACCCGGCGTTCCTGCGCCGGATCTACCCCCGGCTGGTGGCCCAGCAGGAGTTCCTGCGCGCGGCCAGGCGCTCCCCTGAGGGGCTGATCTCGATCGTGCACCCCTGGGAGTCGGGCATGGACAACAGCCCGGCCTGGGACCTGCCGCTGCGGGCCGTACGGCCTGACACCGTGGGCTTCGTCCGCCGGGACCTCGCCACGGTCAGCGCCGACGAGCGGCCCACCGACCGCGACTACAAGCGCTACGTCTCGCTCGCCCGCGCCTACCGCGACTCCGCCTACCGCAGCCCGGGGGAGTTCCAGGTCGAGTGCCCCCTGTTCAACGCCGCGTACGGCGTCGCCGAGTCGACGCTGGCCCGGATCGCGGAGGTGTGCGGCCTCGACCCCGAGCCGCACGAGCGCGAGGCGGCCGCCATCACCGACGCCATGGTCGAGCACCTCTTCGACGGCGGCCTCTTCCAGGCCCGCGACGTGCGCACGGGCCGGCTGCTCCACTCCGCCAGCACCGCCGGGCTGACCCCGCTCATGCTCCCGCACCTGCCGGACGAGGTCGCCGAGGCGCTGATCGGCACCACGCTCGACCGGTTCGCTTTCAAGGACGGGGCGCTGCCCAGCTACTCTCCCGCGGGGCTCGAGTTCGACCCGGCCCGCTACTGGCGCGGCCCGAGCTGGGTCAACCTCACCTGGCTCGTCTGGCAGGGGCTCAAGGACCGCCGCCCCGACCTCGGCGCCCTGGTCGCCGAAGGGATGGTCAACGCGGTCGCACGATCGGGCTTCCGCGAGTACTTCGACCCCTTCAGCCTGCACGGCCACGGCAGCCACGACTTCAGCTGGTCAGCCGCCCTCATCCTCGACGTGGTCGCTGAGCACGGCCTGGACGGTCTGCCGGCGTCTGGCCGCGAGGTCGGACAGGAACCGGGGGGCCTCGGCGAACCCGACGACATCGGTGATCACGTGCTCGCGTAGCCGCCCTCCGTACCGCCTGAGCAGGGCGATCGTCTCGTGCGAGAGCCGCTCCCGGTCCCAGGAGTGCGCCAGGCCGCGCGGCACCCGGCCGATCTGGGCGCAGCGCAGCGTCAGCCCGTTGTGGTGGAACTCCTCGCCCAGCCGCACCTCCTGCGCGCCCTGGGTGTAGAAGGCGAGGTCCACCAGCGTGCCCTGGGGGCGGAGCATCCTGAGCCCGAGGGCCAGCGCCCTGGTCTGGCCGCGGCACTGGAACACCACGTCGGCGCCCCGGTCGTCGCGGCCGTGCCGCCAGCGGCGCTTCAGGTCCACGGCGGCATCCTCGTCGGCGGCAAGGACGTTCGCGCCGAGCGCCGCGGCGATCGCCAGCCTGGCCGGGGTCTCGTCCACGACCACGACCTCGGCCGCGTCGCAGGCCATGGCGAAGCACGCCGTCAGCAGCCCTACCACGCCCGCTCCCACGACCGCGACCCGCCGCCCGCGCACGCCGTCACCGAGCCGCTGCACGGCCGGGCCGTGCAGGTCGTGCGCGGCGTGCAGGAGGCCGTTGGCGCAGATCGGGCCCATGTGGGCGACGTAGACGCCGAGCATGGGGTCGAGGTCGTCCGGCAGCTCCACGAACCGGTCGGCCATCGGGTCCGCCACGTACGCCGTGCGATGTCCGTAACACATCGCGACCAGCGCACCCTCGCTCACGGCCCGTGTACGCGTCTCGACCACCAGGCCGACCTGCATGTAGCCGATGCCGCGCACCGGGTAGGCGATCGACGGCGTGCCCTCGGCGAACAGCCCGAGCGCCGGGTCCCAGGTCGAGGACAGGTACGGGTTGGTGCCCTTGACGTAGGTCAGCTCGGTCCCGGCCGAGACCCCGCTGTGGGTGGTGGCCAGCATGAACCCACCCTCGGGAATGCCGGGCAACTTCTCCTCGACCAGGCGCACTTCCCCCGGTGCCTCAATACTGAGCACACTACTCATCCAGCACCACCGGCCTCCGTTCCGCCGCGGACTGTGCGAGGGCCAGCGCCAGGCGGTGCGTCCGCAGCGCCTCCCCGTACGGTACGCGTACGTCGGCGTCCTTACCCTGGACCGCGTTGATGAACTCGCGGTCCACGCGCGTCTTCGCCTGGCCGTCGTCCTCGATCACCCGCCGGCCGTCCACCAGCAGCCGCGTCTCGCTGAGCTCCAGCGCGAGGCCGTCGGCGCACACCTCCAGCCCCACCCGGTGCTTCTGGGTGAGCAGGCAGGAGGTGGCCAGCAGCCCGGCCGCGCCGTCGGCGAAGCGCAGGACCGCCGCCGTGGCCCGGTCCACCTCGCCGTCGCTGTGGTTGGCGGCGGGGACGGCGTGCACCATCGACACCTCGCCCACCAGGACCCGGGCGAGGTCGAGCACGTGGACGGCCTGCTCGACGATCTGGCCGCCGGACATGTTCGGATTCAGCCACCAGGCGACCGGCGGGACCTTGTCCAGCCAGTGGCCCAGGGCGAGCCGTACGGGGCGCTCCGCGAGCAGGTCACGGGCGTGTTCGATGATGTCGAGATAACGCCAGTGATGGCCGACCGCGGTCGGCAGCGATCTCCGTTCGATTTCGGACGCGATGTTTTCTGCGGTTTGGAGGTCGAGCGAAAGAGGTTTTTCCACAAAAAACGGTAGATTACACGCCAGAACATCATGTTCGGGGGTGCCGTGCGCGAAAGGAGGCACGCAGACGTAAACAGCATCGAGACCGCCGGCGCTGAGTAGGTCGGCATGGTCACCATAGGCGGGGGCGCCGTGCTGCGAGGCCAAAGCCTCGGCCCTGTGGAGATCAATGTCGGCGATTCCCGCGATCGAGACATCTGGGAAGCCGGACAGTACATCTGCGTGGCGAGCGGCGACATTTCCGGCACCGATGATGCCGACGTGGGTCATTGGGGACACATTCCGGCATATGCCACATCTGATCGCCATCAAACAAAGAGGTTCAAAGGCGCATAGATCGGGCAGAAGTCGTGACCTCGTGAGATCGGGGCTTACTGCATGGAGAGAAACCTGCGAGCCTTGGCCAGAATCCAGGAATGGTACGGTCCGCACTCGAGCACGGCAGCCGAGTGGCCGGTCGACGCCTTGATGCTGGCCAAGGGATCCACCACGGTAAGTGTCATCCTGCCTGCTCGTGACGAAGAGCGCACCGTGGGTGACATCGTCCGTGTGATCCGCCGCGACCTCGTCGAACGGGTTCCGCTCGTCGACGAGATCCTCGTCGTCGACTCCAACTCGATCGACGCCACCGCCGAACGCGCCCGCGAGGCGGGCGCCCGCGTGGTGGCGCAGAACGAGGTGCTCTCCCACCTGCCGCCCTTGACGGGCAAGGGGGAGGCGCTGTGGAAGGGGCTGGCCGCCTCAAGGGGCGACATCGTCGTGTTCGTGGACGCCGATCTGCTCAACTTCGGCGCCCACTTCGTGTCCGGCCTGGTGGGGCCGCTGCTGGTGGACAGTGACATCAGCTTCGTCAAGGCGACCTACGAACGTCCGTTCACGGGCGAGGACGGCGTGGTCCGCCGCGCCGCGGGTGGCCGGGTGACCGAGCTGGTCGCCCGACCCTTGATCAATATGTTCTGGCCGGAGCTGGCCGGGTTCGCCCAGCCGCTCGGCGGAGAGTACGCGGCCAGGCGCGAGGTCCTGGAGCAGGTGCCCTTCGTCACCGAGTACGGGGTGGAGTTCGGCCTCCTCGTCGACCTGCTCCAGCTCGTCGGGCTGGACGCGATGGCCCAGGTGGACCTGGGCAGCCGCACGCACACACACCAGTCGATGAGCGCGCTCGGCCGGATGGCCGGGCAGATCATGCTCACCGCCTGGTCCCGCCTGGAGCGCCAGGGGCGCGTACTGGCGGCTCAGCGCCCCGCGCACACGATGCTGCAGTTCGGGATCGACGGGGCGGACCTGGTGGACGTGGCCGTGGCGGAGCGACCTCCGCTCGCCTCCCTCGTACAAGAGGAGGATGTGGCATGAAAGTCCTGGTCAACGCGGGGCCGTGGCTCGCGGTCCCGCCCCCTGGCTACGGCGGGATCGAGAACGTCGTGGCCACGCTGGTGCCCGCGCTGCGCGAGCGCGGCGTGGAGGTCGTCCTGGCCTCCGTCGGGTCCAGCACGCTCGAGGTGGACGAGCTGATCAGCGTGTACGACGACGGCCAGTTCACCGAGTTGCAGAAGCCGTACAACCAGGTCATGGGCATCGCGCACGCCCACCAGGCCAGGGTGGCGGCCGAGCTGCGCGCCCGCGGCGATATCGACCTCGTCCACGACCACGTCGAGGTGGTCGGGCCGGCGGTCCTGTCGGCGTTCGGCGGGCCGCCCGTCCTGCACACCCTGCACTGGGACCTGCGCAAGCATCCCGCGTTCTACGGCGCGTTCCCGCCGTCGATCGCGGTCAACGGCGTCTCGGAGTCGCAGCTCGCCCGCGCCCCCGACGCCCTGCGGGCGGCCTCGCTCGGGGCCGTCTACCTGGCCAGCCCGCTCGCCGACCGCGACGTGCGGGTCGATCGGGGCGAGTACCTGCTGGTCATGGGCCGGATCTGCGGGCTCAAGGGCCAGCACGTGGCGGCCAGGATCTGCCAGAAGCTGGGGCTCCCGCTGATCCTGGCGGGGCCGGTCAGCGGCCGGAACACCCCCGCCGAGCTGGACGACGTGGTCCAGAACCCGTACCACCCCCTGCACAGCCATCCCGACGTCCGCTACCACCTCGACCAGGTGTCCCAGTACCTCGACGGGGAGCTGGTCAGGTGGGTCGGCGCCGTGGGCGGCGAGGCCAGGGACCAGCTCTACGCGAAGGCCAGGGCCGCGCTCTTCCCCATCCAGTGGGACGAGCCCGGCGGCACGGCCGTCGTCGAGGCACTCGCGCTCGGGGTGCCGCCGGTCGGGCTGCGCCGCGGCTGCCTGCCCGAGATCATCGACCACGGCCGCACCGGGTTCCTGGCCGACTCCGAGGCGGAGCTGGCGGAGTGGGTGCTGCGGGTGGACGAGATCGACCCGGAGGAGTGCCGCAGAGAGGCCCGCCGCCGGTTCTCACCGTCCGTCATGGCGGAGCGCTACCTGGAGCTGTACGAGGCCGCCACGGCCCGCTGACCTCGTGCCGCGCTGAAGAGGCGCCCGAGCCGGTCGGGGAGCCGGCTCGGGCGCCTCCGCGCGCCGGTGTCAGTCGCGGTGTCAGTCGCGGCGTCAGGCGAAGCCGCGGGGGAGCACGATGACCGGGCAGGGCGAGGCCCGCAGCGCCTTCATGGCCAGCTCGCCCAGGAACACCCGGTGCGGCTGCGCGTCCTCGCTGGCCGCGCAGATCAGCAGCTCGCCCGGCAGCCACTCCACGTCCGCCAGCGCGGCGGTCACGTCGTGGCCCTCGGCCACCTCCGACTCCGCCTCGATCCCGGTGGTCTCCCAGGCCAGCCGCACGGCCAGCGCGAGGTCGTCCCTGAGCTTGCCCGGATCCTCCGTGCGCAGGTCGAGGGTGATCAGCCGGAGCGGGATGCCCAGCCGCAGCGCCGCCTGCGCCATCCGCTCCACCGCCTCGTCGCACTGCGGCCGGTGCACGTACGCCAGCGTCAGGCGCTCGGGCCCGTCGACCGGGACGTACCGGGCGGGCACCAGCATGACCGCCTCGGACGACAGGTGGAGCAGGTGGTTGGAGGTGGCGCCGATGGTGATGCGGCCGTTCCGGCCGCCCTCGGCCGAGCCGACCACGATCAGGTCGGCCCTGATGCGGCTGGCCAGCACCGACAGCCCGCGTCCTGTGCCCCTGCTCTCGTACGTGAGGTAGCCGGCGGGGATCGGGCCGAGCTCCTCCGCCGCGTGCGCCAGATTGGCCTGCGCCTCCACCGCCAGCCCCGGGCTGCCCGGCGGGTAGATCGTGGCGACCGTGAGCTCACCGCCGGTGACCCGGGTGATCGCCGCGGCCAGGGCCAGGGCGTCGCGCCCGCCCGGGTCGTTCGTGTAGCCGACGATCACGTGCTCTCCGATCACGAGAGCCCTCCTACCCGCTCTGAACTGGGAATACGCGGCCTTGATCGGAACGTTGTAAACCATCGGAAGGGCAAAGAAGTGAAGATCACCCTCGACATCAGTTTCACCGGGACCCATGGTCCGGTCACTCTCCGTGAAGCGGTTCAACAGCTCAAAGAGCGAGATCTGGCCTGCACGGTGGCCGCGGACACCGTGGAGCAGAAAGTGACCGTCTTCTCCGCCTGCGTCGAGCGCGGGTTCACGCCGCTCCGCAGCGAGATCATGGCCGCCTACTACGTCGCCGAGCGCGACGCCACCTCCGAGGCGTTCGACCGGGGGCTCATCACCAGGGCCGAGCTGGAGATGCAGCACGCCGCCCTCGCGCGCAAACTTCTTTCTTAGGACATTTCCCGACTTTCGGCCTTATGGTCGAGGCGTTTGACCGCGGGAGTTCGTAAGGTCGTGTCCATTGCCCATTCACGGATTGGACACACGTGTACCGCGACATCGTCGACTTCGCCCTGACCACGCCCGGGTGGCTGCACACCCTTGCCGAAGTCGGGACGGATGCCGGGTTATTCCTGTTCGTGGCGCTGTATGCGGCGGCCGCGTTCCGGGCGTGGCGGGCTCCGGCCCGCGACCTGGCACTGGTGATCGCGGGTCCGGCCGGGGTGGTGTTCGCGTACGTGGTGAGCGAGGTCGTCAAGACCATCGTCAGGGAGGACCGGCCGTGCCGGGGCGGGGTCACGACGATCTCCGCCTGCCCGCCCTCGGGCGACTGGTCCTTCCCCAGCAACCACTCGGTGATCGCGGCCGGGGCCGCCGCCACCCTCGTGCTCGCCTGGCGGGCGCTCGCGTGGGTGGTGCTGCCGCTGGCCGCGGTCATGGCCTTCTCCCGCGTCTTCGTGGGCGTGCACTATCCGCACGACGTGGCCGCGGGGTTCCTGCTCGGCCTGGCGCTGGCGCCGCTGTTCGCGCTGCTGTCGGTGGGGGCCGTCACCCCCGCGGTACGGCTTGCGAGAACCCGTCTGTCGCCTCAATGAGCCGGTCCAGGATGCCCGGCTCGCTGAAGGCGTGCCCGGCGTCGTGGATCATGTGGAAGTCGGCCTCGGGCCAGGCCTTGTGCAGGTCCCAGGCGGTGGCCGCGGGCGTGCAGGCGTCGTAACGGCCCTGCACGATCACGGCGGGGATGTGCCGGATCTTGTCGACGTCCCTGATGAGCTGCTCGGGCTCGAACCAGCCGCTGTGGTGGAAGTAGTGGTTCTCGATGCGGGCGAAGCAGATGGCGAGCTTGTCCTCGCCGAACGACGCGACGAGCTCGGGGTCGGGCAGCAGCGTGATCGCGCCCGCCTCCCACTGCGCCCACGCCTTGGCCGCCGCCAGCCTGGCCTCCCCGTCCTGCCCTTCGAGCCGCCTGCGGAAGGCGGCCATGAGATCGCCGTGCTCCTCGGCGGGGATGGGCGCGAGGAACGACTCCCACCGGTCGGGGAACAGGTAGGAGGCGCCGTCCTGGTAGAACCAGTGCAGCTCGTGGGGCCGCAGCGTGAAGATCCCCCGCAGGATCAGCTCGGTCGTGCGGTCGGGGTGCCGCTGCGCGTACGCCAGGGCCAGCGCGCTGCCCCACGAGCCGCCGAAGACCTGCCACCTGTCGATGCCGAGGTGCTCGCGCAGCTTCTCCATGTCGGCCACGAGGTGCCAGGTGGTGTTGGCGGCGAGGTCGGTGGCGGGGTCGCTGGCGTGAGGCAGGCTGCGGCCGCAGTTGCGCTGGTCGAACAGGACGATCCGGTAGCGTTCCGGGTCCCACTGGCGCCGGTGCTTGGCCGAGCACCCGCCGCCGGGGCCGCCGTGCAGCATGACAGCGGGCTTTCCCTCGGGATTGCCGCAGACCTCCCAGTAGATCTGGTTGCCGTCTCCCACGTCGAGCAGGCCAGACTCGTAGGGTTCGATGGGCGGGTACAGCGTTCTCATAGTCTCCGATCCTGCCTCATTCCGGCGGCCCGTAGGGTGATCGCATGGAGCTGGTGACGATCGACGACATTCGGACGGCGGCCGGGCGGATCAGGGGCGTGGCGGTGCGGACGCCGCTCGTGCGGATGGGCGAGGCGTGGGTGAAGCCCGAGAGCCTGCAGCCCGTCGGGGCGTTCAAGCTCCGGGGCGCGTACAACGCCGTGGCCTCGCTGCGGCCCGACGGCGTGGTCACGCACTCGTCCGGCAACCACGGGCAGGCCCTCGCCTTCGCGGCCAGGGAGTTCGGGGTGCCGTGCGTGGTCGTCGTGCCCGAGGGGACGCCCCGGGTGAAGACGGCGGCCATCGAAGGATGGGGTGCCGAGGTCGTCGTCGTGCCGCCGGAGCAGCGGGAGGTCGTGGCCGAGAAGCTGGCGGCGGAGCGGGGGCTGACGCTGGTGCCGCCCTACGACCACCGGGCGGTGATCGCGGGGCAGGGCACCGTCGGGCTGGAGATCGTCGAGGATCTGCCCGACGTCGAGGTGGTGCTGGTGCCGGTGGGCGGCGGAGGGCTCGCGTCCGGGGTCGGCACGGCCGTCAAGGCGCTGCGGCCCGACGTCCGGGTGATCGGGGTCGAGCCGGAGCTGGCCGCCGACGCCGCCGAGAGCCTGGCCGCCGGCCGCCCCGTGGAGTGGGGGACGGCCCGGACGTTCCGGACCGTTGCCGACGGGCTGCGTACGGCGCTGTCCGAGCTGACCTTCGCGCACATCAGCCGCCGGATCGACGAGATCGTCACCGTGTCGGAGGACGAGATCAAGGCCGCCATGGGGCACCTGGCGCGCTCGGCCCGGCTGGTGGCCGAGCCGAGCGGGGCGGTCACCACGGCGGCGCTGCTGTCCGGCCGGGTCGCGACCGGGCGCACGGTGGTCGTGCTGTCCGGGGGGAACGTGGACCCCGAGCTGTACAGGCAGGTGATCTAGGAGGCCCACTCGTGGCGCGTCAGGAACGAGCGGTCGCCCGTGGCGTACTCGTTGAAGGCGGCCTGCACCTCCGCCAGCTCCGGCACCATGGTCCGGATGAGCGTGCCCTCCTTGTACTCCAGCTCGTAGCCGGGTGACACCTGCAGGAAGTGCCGCCCGAAGTTGACCAGGGCCACGAACGGGTTCTGTGCCGTCAGCGTGGCGAGGACGTCGTGGACCAGGCCGAGGTCCGGGTCGTGGACGAGCATGCCGTCGCCCGTGTGGAGCTGCATGCCCTCGTAGACCCCCAGGGGCGCCACGTTGTGCACCAGGTCGCGCTGAGGGTCGTAGCAGACCAGCCCGTGCGCCCGCGCGATCGTGAACACCTGCGCGGACATCTCGTCCATCGTGTCCAGGTCCATCGTCACCAGCACATGGCCCGGGTAGATCGTGACCTCCCCGGGCATCTCCTTGGCGACGTCGGGTGCCTCCCCGGTCACAGGGGAGTCCCGCTTGACCGCCAGATAGGTGGCGCGGGCCTGGTCCCTGCTGATGGGCACCGGCTCGTCCCACACCATCAACTCAACGCTCATCGGTCCATCTTGACGGACAAGCACCGTACTCGCGCGACACGGCACCCATGTACCGGAAAGCCGTGCCGGACAAAGTTACGCGGGCTTCTCCGAATCCGGCACCAGCTCGACCGTGCAGGCGGCGCATCGCCGGGCCTCGGCGGGGATGTCGGTGAGGCATTCGGGGCACTGCTTGGTCGTGGCGTCCTTGTTCCGGTCGAGCAGGCTGATCAGCCGGGTCATCGGGGCCACGATCAGCCAGTACACGACGGCGGAGACCATCAGGAAGGTGACGAGGTGGTTGAGGAAGTCGCCGTACTTGAACCGGCTGCCGTTGACGGTGAAGGAGTAGTCGGCGAAGTTCGGCTGCCTGCCGCCGGTGACGGCGCCGATCAGCGGAGTGATCAGGTCGGAGACGAGCGCCTGCACCAGGCCGCTGAAGGTGGCGCCGACGATCACCGCCACGGCCAGTTCGACGATGTTGCCGCGAAGTAAGAAGCTCTTGAAGCCGCCCATGGCACCACCACGTTGCCGGGATCGGCGCCGGCAAACCATGCTTTGAGCGTCGGCCGCCTCTGATGCCGCGCCGTCGGGGACGGCTCACCTCGTTCAACTGGAATAACGACCTGGTGAGGATGGGAAGGAACAAAGCGGCTTGTCCGGGTGAGCGGGGGAACGGAACATGGGGAGAGACCGCAAGGGAGCCTCGATGATCGAGATCTGGCCGGGAGACCCCTATCCGCTCGGGGCGACCTACGACGGCGCGGGCACGAACTTCTCGCTCTACACCGAGGTCGCGGACGCCGTCGAGCTGTGCCTGTTCGACGAGGACAACGTCGAGTCGCGGGTGCCGCTGACCGAGGTAGACGGGTTCATCTGGCACGGCTACCTGCCGGGGATCGGGCCGGGCCGGCGCTACGGCTACCGCGTCCACGGCCCGTACGACCCGGCGCGCGGGCTGCGCTGCAACCCGGCCAAGCTGCTGCTCGACCCGTACGCCATGGCCATCGAGGGCGGCGTGGCCTGGAACGAGGCGGTCTACGGCTACCGGTTCGGCCAGCCCGACACGCGCAACGACGCCGACTCGGCCCCGTACGTGCCACGGTCCATCGTGATCAATCCGTTCTTCGGGTGGGGGCACGACCGGCCGCCCGCGACGCCGTACCACGACACCGTGATCTACGAGGCCCACGTGCGGGGGTTGACGGTCAGCCACCCCAAGATCCCCAAGCACCTGCGCGGCACGTACGCGGCGCTCGGCCACCCCGAGATCCTCGACCACCTCACCAAGCTCGGCGTCACGGCGCTGGAGCTCATGCCGGTGCACCAGTTCGTGACCGACCACATCCTGGAGCAGCGCGGCCTGTCCAACTACTGGGGCTACAACTCGATCGGGTTCTTCGCGCCCCACAACCGCTACTCCAGCCAGGGGCAGCGCGGCGGGCAGGTGCTGGAGTTCAAGGCCATGGTCAGGGCGCTGCACGAGGCGGGCATCGAGGTCATCCTCGACGTGGTCTACAACCACACCGGCGAGGGCAACCACCTCGGGCCCACGCTGGGGCTCAAGGGGATCGACAACCCCGACTACTACCGGCTGGTCGACAACGACCCGCGCTACTACGTGGACACCACGGGCACGGGCAACAGCCTGCTCATGCGCTCGCCGCACGTCCTGCAGATGATCATGGACTCGCTGCGCTACTGGGTCATCGAGATGCACGTCGACGGGTTCCGCTTCGACCTCGCCTCGACGCTGGCCCGGGAGCTGCACGAGGTCGACCGGCTGAGCTCGTTCTTCGACCTGGTGCAGCAGGACCCGGTGCTGTCGCAGGTCAAGCTGATCGCCGAGCCGTGGGACGTGGGGCCGGGCGGCTACCAGGTCGGGAACTTCCCGTCGCGGTGGACGGAGTGGAACGGCCGCTACCGCGACACGATCCGCGACCTGTGGCGCGGGCAGCCGGCCACGCTGCCCGAGTTCGGGTCCAGGTTCACCGGGTCGAGCGACCTCTACCAGGACGACAGCCGCCGTCCCGCGGCCTCGATCAACTTCGTCACCTGCCACGACGGCTTCACCCTGCAGGACCTCGTCTCGTACAACGGCAAGCACAACGAGGCCAACAAGGAGGGCAACCGCGACGGCACCGACGACAACCGGTCCTGGAACTGCGGCGAGGAGGGCCCGGCGGACGACCCCGTCGAGGCGCTGCGCGAGCAGCAGAAACGCAACTTCCTGACCACGCTCTTCCTGTCGCAGGGCGTGCCGATGCTCTCCCACGGCGACGAGCTCGGCCGCACGCAGAAGGGCAACAACAACGGCTACTGCCAGGACAACGAGCTGACCTGGGTCGACTGGTCCGACGTGCGGGAGAACTGGCTGCTGCTGGAGTTCACGCAGAGCCTGGCCGCGCTGCGCAAGCGGCATCCGGTCTTCCGCCGCAGGCGCTTCTTCTACGGCAAGCCGGTACGCGGGCTCAACGACATCGCCTGGCTCACACCGTCCGGGGAGGAGATGACGGACGGCGACTGGAACGTCGGATACGCGAAGTCGCTGGCCGTGTTCCTCAACGGCGACGCCATCACCGAGCCCGACCGGCGGGGCCGCCCGATCAGGGATGACTCGTTCCTGCTGCTGTTCAACGCGCACTACGACACGATCAAGTTCACGATCCCCAAGGACTACGGCGAAATGTGGCACACGGAGATCGACACCGCCATGCCGATCATGCTCGACGCGCCGATGTGCCGCGGCGGGGAGGCCATCGAGGTGCCCGGACGCAGTGTGCGGGTGTTGCGCCGTGTCTAGGCCGGCCTCCACCTACCGGGTGCAGCTGACCCCCGACTTCGGCTTCGCCCAGGTGGCCGAGATCGCCGGCTACCTGCGCGATCTCGGCGTGAGCCACGTCTACCTGTCGCCGATCCTGCAGTCCACGCCGGAGTCGCGGCACGGTTACGACGTCACCGACCACTCCAGGATCAGGGAGGAGTTCGGCGGGGCGACGGGGTTCAGGGAGATGGCGCAGCAGCTCGCGGCCCATGACCTGGCCATCGTGGTGGACATCGTGCCCAACCACATGAACACGGTCAACGCGCAGTTCTGGTCCGTGCTCAAGGACGGGCCCGCCTCGCCGTACGCGAGCTGGTTCGACATCGACTGGCAGGACGGGAAGGTCGCGCTGCCCGTGCTCGGCGACGACACGGAGCCGTACGTGCACGGCGACGTGGTGCGTTACCACGGGCACACCTACCCCTATCCCGGCCACTACCGGCTGGTCGACTGGCGCGAGGGGCCCGGCTACCGGCGCTTCTTCGACGTGTCCTCCTTAATCGGCCTGCGGGTGGAGGACCCGTCGGTGCTGTTCGCCACGCACGAGGTGATCTTCTGGCTGCTCGACGAGGGGCTGGTGGACGGGCTGCGGGTCGACCATCCCGACGGGCTGGCCGATCCGCGGGGCTACCTGGAACGGCTGCGCGCCAGGGTGGGCGAGACCTGGACCGTGGTCGAGAAGATCCTCATCGGGCCCGAGCGGCTGCCGGGCGACTGGGCCTGCGACGGCACCAGCGGCTACGACGTGCTCAACCGGGTGAACGGGCTCTTCGTCGATCCCGATGGCAAAGCCCCACTCGTCCAGCTTTTTGCCGACATAACTGGGCAGCCTTCCGAGTACCGGCCCGTGATGGCGCAGGCCAAGCGGGAGGTGATCGACCTGTTCTTCGGCGCCGAGGTCGCGCGCCTGGCCGGGGCCGCCGCGCAGGACCCCGCCGCCGTGCGCGAGCTGCTCGCCGCGATGCCGGTCTATCGCGCGTACGTGGTGCCCGGCGAGCCGCCGCCGCCCGAGTCCGTCGAGATCGTCGAGCTGGCCGCCGAGGCGTGTTCGCCCGCCGTGCTGCCGCTGGCCCGCGAGGTCCTGTACGGCCCGGACGAGGCGGTCGTACGGTTCCAGCAGGCGTGCGGGCCCGTCATGGCCAAGGGCGTGGAGGACACGGCGCTCTACCGGTGGTATCCGCTGGCGTGCCTCAACGAGGTGGGCGGGGAGCCGGACGCGTTCGGGGTGGCGGTGGAGGACTTCCACGACTTCTGCGCCGAGCTGCGGCCGTACACGATGACCACGCTGTCCACGCACGACACGAAGCGGTCGGAGGACGTGCGGGCGCGGCTGTCGGTGTTGTCGGAGCTGCCCGAGGAGTGGGCCGCGGCGGTGGCGTCGTGGTCGGCCTCAGTGCGCTTCGATCCCCATCTGGACTATCTGGGCTGGCAGAACCTCATGGCGGCCTGGCCGATCTCGGTCGAGCGGTTCACGGATTACCTGCTCAAGGCGGCGCGGGAGGCCAAGACCGCCATTTCCTGGATAAATCCGGATCCGTCCTATGAGCGTGGGTTGCGGGAGTTTGCGGCTGCGGCGGTGCGGCAGCCGGTCGGCGAGTTCACCGCGCGGATCGAGCCCTACGCCATGTCCAACTCGCTCGGGGCCAAGCTCGTGCAGCTCATGATGCCCGGGGTGCCCGATGTGTACCAGGGCAACGAGACGACCGACTTCTCGCTGGTCGATCCGGACAACCGGCGGCCGGTGACGTACCCCCGCAAACCCGAGACCGCGTGGGACGCGGCCAAGCTGCTGGTGACGGCGCAGGCGCTGCGGCTGCGCCGCCGTCTCGGGGGAGCGGCGCCGTACCGGCCGCTGTGGGCGGAGGGGCCGGCGGCGTCGCACGTGATCGCCTTCGCCCGCGGGGAGCGGCCGCAGGCCGTCGCGGTCGCCACCCGGCTTCCCGCGCGCCTGGCCCGGTGCGGATGGGGCACCACGTCCCTGACGCTGCCCGGCGGGACCTGGCGGGACCTGCTCACCGGCGGCCTCTACACGGGGCGGACCCCGCTCGCGCACCTGCTCGGTCAGTATCCGGTCTCACTGCTGGAGCGACATGATCTTTGAGGTCTGGGCACCGAAGGCCACGGCTGTCGAACTGTTCGCCGCGGGCGGACCTCACGCGATGTCGCGTGGGGAAGGGGGCTGGTGGTCGGTCGAGGTGGCGGGGGCCTCGCACGGCACGCGGTACGCGTACCAGGTGGACGGCGAAGGGCCGTACCCGGATCCGCGGTCGCGGCGGCAGCCGGACGGGGTCTTCGGGCAGAGCGCCGTGTACGAGCACGCTCGCTTCACGTGGTCCGACCACGAGTGGAAGGGCCGCGACCTGCGGGGGGCGGTGATCTACGAGCTGCACGTGGGGACGTTCACGTCGGAGGGGACGTTCTCGGCGGCCATCGAGAAGCTGCCGCACCTGGTGGAGCTGTCGGTCGACTTCGTCGAGGTCATGCCGGTCGCGCCCGTGCCCGGGGGGCGGAACTGGGGATACGACGGGGTGGATCTGTACGCCGTCAACGAGACGTACGGGGGGCCTGACGGGCTCAAGTCGTTCGTGGACGCGTGCCATCAGGCGGGGATCGGGGTCATCCTGGACGTCGTCTACAACCATCTCGGCCCGTCGGGGAACTTCCTGCACCCCTTCGCCCCCTATTTTTCCGGATTTAAGGGCAGTTATTGGGGTGATGCGGTCAATTTGGACGGGCCGGGCTCCGACGAGGTGCGGCGGTACTTCATCGGCAACGCGGTGCAGTGGCTGCGCGACTACCACATCGACGGGCTGCGGCTGGACGCCGTACACGCGCTGCACGACCGCCGCGCCGAACACCTGCTGGCGGAGCTGTCGGGGGAGGTGGACGCGCTGGCCTGCTCGCTCGGCCGCCCGCTGTCCCTGATCGCCGAGTCCGACCTGAACGACCCGCGCATGGTGCGCTCGCTCGACGCCGGCGGCCTGGGCATGACCGCCCAGTGGTGCGACGACATCCACCACGCCCTGCACTGCGCGGTGAGCGGGGAGTCCCACGGCTACTACGCCGACTTCGCCTCCCTGTCGGCGCTGGCCAAGGTGCTGACCTCAGGGCTGCTCCACGACGGCGCCTACTCCTCCTTCCGCGGCCGCTCCCACGGACGTCCCTTCACGGGCGTACCCGGCCACCGGCTGGTCGCCTGCCTCCAGAACCACGACCAGATCGGCAACCGCCCCGGCGGCGACCGCCTGCCCGTCCCCGCGCTCAAGCTGGGCGCGGGCCTGCTGCTGACCTCGCCGTTCACCCCCATGCTCTTCATGGGGGAGGAGTGGGGGGCCCGCACGCCGTTCCTGTTCTTCTCCGATCACATGGAGACCGCGTTGCGGGAGAGCGAGGCGGCGCGCCGGGAGCGGGAGTTCGAGGGGTTCGGGTACGTCTGGGACGCGCCCGACCCGTCGGACGAGGACACCTTCCTGCGCTCGAAACTGGACTGGAGCGAGGTGAAGGAGGAGGAACACTGGTCGCTGCTGTGCTGGTACCGCGACCTGATCGCTCTGCGCAAGGCCCTGCCCGAGCTGTCCGACCCGCGCATGGACCGGGTCAGGGTGGAGGTGGATCCGCTGGGGAAGTGGCTGGTGATGTGGCGGGGGGCGCTGGCGGTGGCGGTGAACTTCGCCCAGGAGTCGGCCACGGTACCGGTGCCGTCCGGGACGGTGCTGCTGGCCTCGGACGACCCCGTCATGGCGGACGGCCGCTCCCTGCGCCTTCCCGCCCAATCCATGGCCATCTGCAAGCCCCACGCGGCTCAGTGACAGCCATTCGTGGTGGGGGCGTAGGGCGTCAGACGGGTTCTCCGGCGCGGCCCGACCACGCGGTGCCGCTGGCCGGCATCCGTAGCGCGCCTCCCGGCCCCACCCCGGGACCGCCCTGTCTGTCCCCGGCCCCCGCCCTCACCGGCAACCGGGCCCCTGCACCATTCCTCACGCTCTCCGCGCGCCTGCCCCGAACCTCCCAGCGCGGGCTACCCAGCGCGAGCCTGCGCAACGGGGGCCTGTCTTGCACGGGGGCCTGTCTAGCACTGGGACTTGCCCAGCACTGGGACCTGCCCAGCGCTCGGGCCTGCCCCGGGCTGGGCAGGCCCGACTCGGCCAAGATCTCATTCGCTAGGGATAGCGGCGCTTCTCGTAGTCGTCGATGACCTTGCCCAGCTTGGCGAGCTTCTCGCTGAACCAGACGTTCTCGGCGCCCGTCGGCGGGCGGTTGGAGTCCACGTACTGGTAGCCGAGGTTGGAGAACATGGTGACGACGTAGGTGCGGCCTCCCTTGCCGGGCAGGGCCTTCACGATGCCCGCGTCAGCGCCGGAGTTGTTCACCCAGCCATTCTTGTGGGCGTACGTCACCTCGGCCGCGTCGTTGCACGGCCGTACGTCGCGGCCGTACGCGATGCCCTGGCCGGGGATGGTCACGGTGCCGTCGGCGCCGATCCAACGCGAGGGCGTGAGCTGCGGGATGCCCGGGGCAGGGTAGGCAGCGCCACACCAGTTGGTGGTCGACAAGGTGAGGTTCATGCCCTGGTCGCCGAGCTTGCTCTTGAAGAACTCGCGGGAGGCGTCGCTGAGGACGGCGGCGGTGACGCCGGTGCCGTCGGGAGCCGTCCACAGTGTGCCCAGGCCGCCGTTGACCAGCATCAGCAGCTTGGCCGTGTCGAGCGAGCTCATGGTGACGGGGTTGCCCCACCGGCCGCCGGTGTTCGGGTTGGTGTTCTTCAGCTGCAGCGTCTCCAGGCCCAGGTCCTGGAAGGTCTGGTTGAGGCCGTCGACCGCGCCGCGGTCGTGCAGCAGCTTGACCATGGCACAGGCGGCGTTGTTGGACGACCAGGTGAGCGCGGCGTCCAGGTAGCCGCGGACCGTGTTGCTGCTGGCCGGGCCGCACAGCGAGCTGATCGGCGCGATCGGCTCGTAGTTGTAGGTGTCGTCGAGCGAGATCTGGCCCTGGTCCACGAGGCGCAGCACCCCGAAGGCCGCCATCAGCTTCAGCACCGACGCGGGGTACGGGCTCATGAAGTCGATGGAGGCGTTCTCGCGGCCCGGCACCACGTCGATGGTGCCCTGGCCGTGGTTGGCGTACCAGCCGGCGTCGTCCCACTGGCGCCAGCGGACGTCGGTGGTGTGCAGATTGCGGTCGACCGGTACGACCTTCCCGTCCGGATACTGCGGGCTCATCAGCACGGTGCCCGAGGAGACGGGGCGGCCCGCCCGGTTCAGCTCGATGACGGTCAGGTCGATCTGCGGCTGCTGCGAGATCGGCTCGGCCGCCGCGACGGCCGCGAGCAGGTCAGCCTTCTTCGGCGGCTTCCTGGCCTCCTTGTCGACGTTGTCCTGCCGCAGCGCGTTCAACTCGGCCGCGCCGGTCGGCGGATTGGTGTCCAGGACCTGCTCGAACTGCAACTGGTCGAGGGCCCGGCGTAAGTGATGCGCGAGCACGCTCGCGGAGTCGTCCTCTGCCGCCGCGGCCGGAGGCGGCGCGACCAAACCACCCAGCAGTACGGCTGCGGCGGCGAGCCCGGCGAGACCTCGACTTCGATTTCTGGATCTTGAGAGGTTCACCGCGCCACTCTAGCCAGCGAGCGAACCGGCGGCGCAAAACTACGTCACCTGAGTGTTGACGAGCAGCGCCATCCTCCGGCCCGCCAAGCGCACGGCCGACTCTTCCAGCACGTCACGCTCACCGATGCAGACTACGAGCCTGGTGACCGGCCACTCACAGCTGCCGGAGCGGAGCGCCGTCCACAAGGGCGAGCACAGCCCCCAGGCATTATCCACAGAACCCCGTTCCACTCCACCCAAGGCCCCCGCGATCACCGATGATCCTGAGTGCCTCACCAACCCCGACCCCCCAAACGCCCGCTGACACCCCCAGCCGGCCGGACACCCCCAGCCGGTCGGACACTCCCGGCCGGTCGGACGCCCCCGGCCGGCCGGACACCTCCAACCGGCCAGACACCTCCAACCGGTCGGTCACCTCAACCGGCCGGACACCCCCAACTCGCGAGAGGCCCCCAACCAGCCGGACACCTCAACCGGCCCGACACCCCAACACGCCAGACACCCACATCACGCCCGAGAGCCAGACATCACGCCCGAGAGCCCCAACTCGCCCGAGGTTTCGGATACGTCCCGGACACCCCCAACACCACTACACCCCCCAACACCATGGGCGCCCTCAGCACCCGCCAACATCGCAAGCCCCCAACATCGCGGCTTCCATACCGCGACACCACCAACAGCGCCACGCCGCGACCCCCTAACCCCGCGACGACCCTCAACGCCCCCAAAGCACCAACGCCCCAAAGGACCAAAACCGCTCAAACCATCAACACCCTCAACACGCCCAAACCCACCAACACCCTCAACACCACGGTTCGTGCGGAGCCAGAGACAACCCGGAGTACATTCACCATGAAGATCATCCTGCCGTTGCCCGCCACGCTGACCTCCCTCTTCATCGTGGCCACGGAGCGCCTGCCGTTCGACGTCGACTCCTTCGTGCCCTGGCGCATAGCCGGCCCGTACAGAAGAGCCGCGATCACCGCAGCAGGCAGCGGCTCCTTGGCGGTGACCCACCACCAGACTCCCTGGAAACCAACCGCGACCAACCTCACAAGCGAGGAAAGACGCCGCCTACGCCGCACCGGCCAACACGTGGTGGTGTCCACGACCGCACCCCCGCACAAGCTTCCGACCAGCATTCAGACGGCGAGAGCGACGGCCCGGGCCCTGGCGAGGGAGTGCGACGGCCTCCTGATCGACCCGCTGACAGGCGCCACCATCCTCACCTGCGGAAGATGCGCAGGCGAGCCCCCGGACTTCCGCCTCGCCGATGACTGGCTGTCCTGGGACGTTCAGGTCCACGACGCGGCGACCTGTCCACCCTGGGACCCGTCCGACATGGGCGTGTGCGACTGCCTGCGCGTCACATCCCGAGGCCTGCGCCGCTTCGCCCTCCCCGAGATCACCCTCGACGGCGCCGCCTGCGCCCACAACCTGTGCGCGACCAACCTCCTCCGCACAGTGGCCCACCGCCTCGTCACAGACCACCTGGCCTACGTAGCCACTCACCCGGAGGCCACCGATCGCAAGATCGACGACTTCCTCCAGATAAGCCCCACAGACCAGCCGGACGGCGGCCTCCCTTTCGGCGTCCAGCTAACGCCGTACGACGCGGAACAGGGCGAACTGGGCCGCACAGGCACCATCCGCCGCCTCAAGATCGGCCCACCGCCAGGCGCCGGCCAGATCACCTGCCTGAAGGTCGGCCCACCATCCGGCTTCCCCGGCTCCCTGAACGACTGGCTATGCGCCACCCAAAAACCCGCCCACCCCCCACTCACCTTGATCAGCTACCACCCCCCAACCCCACCCACCCCCTCACTCCCAGCCCCAATAGCTCCAGTACCCCTGACCTCGCCCCACCCCCTGGAACCAATTCGAGCCGTCCGGCAAGCTCCGCCCACGGAGCCGACGCCAGCAGCCCCAATCCTGGCCGTGGCACCGACTCCGACCCCCGCTCATCCCCTACGCGCGGAGGTCGAACGTGCAGCAGCCTGAGCCCGACCCTGTGCCCCTGTGCCCCTGTGCCCCTGTGCCCCAGCGACCCAGGCGCGACCCGGCTCCGGCGTCGACGGACACCCTCCTCTTACGCACTCACGTGCAGGAGAGAGCAAGGGAAGGACAGGAGTGATGCCTGATCTGACCGGATTTGTTAATAAAAGTGCATGCTCGTCCTGAACCGAATCGAGACATTCGACCGTCCAAGTGACGTGATCCCCTTTGAGATGATCGATGAAGATCTGCGTACAGCGCGTCAGCGGGCGCGTCGCTGGGAGGGGCTGAGCGAGCGCCACACGGCGGTCATCGCCCTCGTGAGAAAGGCCCGGCGGGAGCTCGATGCGGTCGAGGTGTGGGATCAAGAGCAGCTAGCCGTCGCGGAAACGAGGCTGGGCGCGTACGCGTCCGCGCTCGCGGAGGTGGAACGGGACCTGGCCGAGGTGGGTCCGGCGCGGGAGCTCTACGAGGAGTTGCTGGCACGTGAAGAGCAGCGAGTGGCCGCATCGGCCGATCCCCGGGGCGCCGAGCTGCTGGAGATCGGGCGGTTGCTCGCCGAGCTGGATGTGGAGCTACCTGCTCGGGAACGGGCCCGTGCCGCCGGTCTCGCGGCCCTGCACGGCCGGGGGACGGTGGGCGAGTTCGTCCGGCAGGTGGAGGCACTCGGCCTGATGGCGGAAGACGGCATTCAGGGGATGAGTGGTGTCCGGCAAGTCGCGGAGCAGCTCGAGGACCGTTGCCGGGTGCTGGTGCGGCTGCGTGACAGGTTGCAGGCTCGCCGAGAGGAGTTGCTGCTCGGCTGAGCCAGGCCTGCGTGGTCTATCTATCCCGTTCGAGATCGGTTGGACCAGCAGCTGAGGCCCACTGAGCGAGTTGGGCTAGTGCAGTGATCGAATGCACTCGCCACCAGCCACCAGCCACCAGCCACCAGCCACCAGCCAACGGCCACAGCCAACGGTCACGGGCAACGGTCACGGGCAAGGGCAACGGGCAAGGGCAACGGGCAACGGGCAACGGCCACGGGCAACGGCCACGGGCAACGGCCACGGGCAACGGCCACGGGCAACGGCCACGGGCAACGGGCAACGGGCAACGATCCCCCAGCCATTGGCCAACCAGCGTCGGCCAACCGGCGTCGGCTAACGGACATCGGCTAACGGCAACCAGCCAACGGTCCCCATCCATCGGCCTCCAGCCATCCCCAGGAGAGGGGCCCAGCAGGGCTACGGCAGGAAGGTTGGGCAGAAGGGCTGGCGGAGGGCTCCGGTAGAGGTCCCGGTCCTGGGCGCTGGGAGAGGCTCCGGCAGAGGGCCCTGTCAGCGGGGACCGGCAGAAGGGGCCAACAATCCGGCATTTAGGGAGTCGCGCTCAGTGATGCACGTGCGTGCTCATGGGGGCCGGTCTTCCGGAAGGTGCTGTTTCGGTGGGTTACGGCTGCCCGTGGAGCAGGGGTGGGGCGGCCGTGGGGCCAGCGGTCGGTGTATGGCTCGGGACCTGTTCGACGTGGGTCGGGCGGGATGGCTCGGGACCTGGCCCGAGGTCGTCGGGTGGATGGCTCGGGACCTGGTTCGAGCTGGTCGGGTTCATGCCTCGGGACCTGGACGGCCACAGGGCGCGGAAGTCGGGGCGGGGTCCGGCCGCGGCGGTTCGAAGTGGTCGGGTGGCATGGCTCGGGACCTGGTTCGAGCTGGTCGGGTTCATGCCTCGGGACCTGGACGGCCACAGGGCGCGGAAGTCGGGGCGGGGCCCGGCCGCGGCGGTTCGAAGCGGTCGGGTGGCATGGCTCGGGTCTGGCCCGAGGTGGTCGGGTGGGATGCCTCTGGACCTGGTTCGAGGTGGTTAGGGGATTGGGATCTGGTTTGAGGTGGCCCGGGCGGATGGCTCGGAATCTGGTTTGGGGTGGTTGGGGGATGGGTTGGGATCTGCTCTGAGTGGTTGGGGGATGGCTGCTAGCGGCTGAGGAGTTGGGTCATGATCTGGTCGAGGGTGGCTGCCGGGTTTGGGACAGGGCCGGGGGAGCGCCAGGCTACGTAGCCGTCCGGTCGGACCAGGACGGCGCCGCCCCCGCTGACGCCGTACCGCTTCCGGAAGTGTCCCTCCACGTCCTTCAGTTCCTCGTCCACCACCAAGCGCGTGAGCTGGACGCCGAGGCGCTCCTTGACCAGACGTCCGGCGTCCATCCAGGCCTGGCCGCCCTGTCTGTCGGCCAGCAGTACGAAGCCGGAGCCGAAGAGGTCGATGGTCGAGATGCGCTGGCCTTCCCAGTCGAGCACCACGTGTGGGGCGCGGCTGCCCGGACGGCCGGTGGGTACGCGTGGGTCCTCCAGGATGGAGCCGTCGTCGCCGGGTTCGTCCAGGATGGCTGTGGAGTGGTAGCGGTATCCGATGATGACGCTCATGAAGTCCTCGAGGGGCTCCGGGTAGCCGACGCGGGCGGTTGGAGGCATGCGTACGCCGAGGTTGGCGAGCTGGGCGTCGGCCGTCAGCGTGCCGATCGGGCGGCGTTCGGCGTCGTACGTGTCGAGGAAGTCGGGCCCGGCCTGGCCTGTGACGACGAGCCAGAGCCGCCAGGCGAGGTCGCAGCCGTCCTGGAGCGCGGTGCTGCCGCCCTGCCCGCCGGTCGGTGGCATGGTGTGGGCCGCGTCCCCGGCGAAGAACACCCGGCCGGCGCGGTACGTGTCGGCCACCACGTGCCCCAGAGTGAACGACGTCTTGTCCAGTAACTGGACGTTCAGGTCGGGTTGGTCGGCCGCGATGCGTACCAGCTCTCTGCAGCGTTCCTCGGTGAAGTCGGCTTCGCTCTGGCCGTCGGAGTAGTTGACGCCCAGCACGTGCGCCCCGACGCCGGTGCCGGTCACGATCACGCCGGTGAAGAGCTCGTTCTGCAGGTACCAGAGTGTGACCTCGCGTTCGCGTACCAGCCCGCTCAGGTCCGCGTCGAACATGATCGAGCACATCCGGCCCAGCTCACCCTTGCCTGAGGTGGGGACGTTCAGGAGGCGGCGGAGCGGGCTCCGGTAGCCGTCCGCGGCGACCACGTAGTCCGCCCGTACGAGGCGGTCGCCGTCGGCGTCGCGGATCAGCGCGGTCACGCCGTCCTCGTCCTGTTCCAGCGAGACCAGCTCGGTGGAGAAGCGCAGGTCGGCGCCCAGCTCCTCGGCCGTGTACCGCAGTAGTTGCTCGATCGCGGCTTGGGGCGCCCCCACCTGCGCCGCCGGGGTGATGTCGGCCAGGAAGGCCATCTCCTCCTGCTCGTCGTTGATGATCATGTGGGGGTTCGGGTCGGCCAGGCTCTTGGCGATCGCTATGCGCATGTTGTCCCCGATGCCTGCCCAGGTCTCGCGGAGCTCCTGCTCGATGCCGGGTACGGGGCGCAGCAGCTCGATGGCTCGCGGGCCGACACCGAACGCCTTGGGTTGGATCGAGGTGCTTGGGTGCTTCTCCACCAGCATGACGGGTACGTCGCGCCAGGCCAGGAGTGTTGCCGTGCTCAGGCCTGCGTACCCACCGCCCACCACCAGGACGGGAACCCGCTCTTGTTCCATGCTTGCCCACCTCCGGGAACGCGTAGTATCGCGTCTATGGTCGAGGACACGATATGTCGCGTTAGGGGAGGCGGTCAAGACATATCGCGTTTTGAGGGTGAGGGCTGGGGGTGGGGATGTGAACTTGGGGTCCGCGGGGTGTGGGGGTGCTGGGGTGCGGGGGTACCGGGGTGCGGGGTGTGCACGGCCTGGGCGGCGCCGGAGGGGGTTGTGGCTGGGGGGTGCCTGCGGCCCGGCCTGTGCTGGGAGGTTGTGAGTGGCGGGGGGTGCGGACGCGGCTGGCGCGGGGTGGGGTGCGCGGTGGGTGCCGATGTTGTGGGGGTGGGGTGGACCCGCGCTTGGGTGCGCGGGTCCCGTGGGTTGATGGGTGGGTGTGGGCGGTTGGGGTCAGTGGACCAGGCCTGGGACCAGGGTTTTTCCGTAGTTGCGTAGGGCGAAGAGTTCTCGGGTCTTGCCGGTTCGTACGTCCATGGCATAGACCGTCGGCTTGGGTCCGCGTGGTGACTCGGGGGTGGCGACCACGGTCACCTCGGTGGAGTTCAGCCAGCCGCCGAGCCCCGACGGCTGGAGCCCTTCCGGGATGCCGGAGATCGGGACTCGGGTTTCGCGGCCGCCCCGCATCGGGTCGAAGACGACGATCGAGCCGTCCAGTTGCACCATCGGGCGGCGGTTCGGGTCGTAGGTCTGGCCCAGTCGGGTGAGGGTGCGGCCGTCGGGGGCGAGGGCGCTGTAGTCGTACGTGAAGTCCGGGATGGTGATCGGGTCGTGGCCGAGCACCTGCACCTGGCTGGAGTTCTCGTACGGCTTGACGAGCACGACGGGGCCGGATCCGTCCGACACGCTCACCGGCCACCAGCCGCGCGGGAGGTCGGACACCGTGCCCCGCTCCACGTCCACCAGCTTGTTGGGCTCCCGCCGCCCGCCCCAGCTCGACACGATGAACCGCAGCCCGCTGGGCGACAGCCGCAGGGTGTGTTCGGCTGAGCGCGAGAAGTCCTCCGCGGGCTGCTTCAGCGGGGACTTCCAGGTCTTGCCGCTCGCCAGGTCGCGCACCACGATCGTGCGCTGCTTCGAGCTGTAGTACGCCAGCCGGCGGCCGTCCGCCGTGACCGCCAGGGGGCCGGTCTCCGGTGCCGCGGTCAGTTCGTAGGTGTCGCCGTCGCGGGTCACGAGCCGCCAGGCGTTCTTCGCGCACGCGGTGGTGCGGCATTCCGGCCGGTACGCCTGTTCGATCGGCTCGACACCTTCCGAGGGCAGCGGAGAGACCGTCGTCTCCGGCGGGGTGAGCACGATCGGGGGCTCGGGGCGTAGCTGCTGGAGGAGCACGGTGCCGCCGCCCGCGACGAGGCAGGTCGCCGCGGCGATGGCCACGGCCAGGCGGGTGGCGCGCCGACGGCGGGCGCCCCGCACCGCCTGGGCCGCCAGATCGACGGCGGGCGCCTGTTCGGCCAGCGCGTGCAGGTCTTCGCGCAGCGGGTTCACCGGTACACCTCCTGGGGGACGAGCGCGCGCAGTTTCGACAGCGCATAGTGGGTCTGGCTCTTGACGGTGCCGACCGAGACGCCCAAGAGCTGCGCGGTCTCGTGTTCGGTGCGATCTTCGTAGAAGCGCAGCACGATCAGCGCCCGCTGCTTCGGCGTGAGCCGTGCCAGTGCGTGGAGCAGGGCGATCCGGCGCACGGTCGCCTCGTCGTGCGGCTGTCCGGACGCCGCGAACTCCGGCAGTTCGGCCTCAGAGAGCTCGATCCGCTTGCGCTTGCGCCAGGAGATGGTCTGGTTCACCAGGGCTTTGCGCGCGTACGCCTCGGGGTTGCCACCCTTGGCGAGCTTGGCCCAGTGGGAGGCGACGCGCGTGAGGACCGTCTGCAACAGGTCCTCGGCGAGGTGGGCGTTCCCGGTGAGCAGGTACGCCGTCCGCATCAGCGATTGCTGGCGGGTTCGTACGAACTCGTGGAACCCCTCGTAACGGTCCATGCATAAAACAACTTCGCCGAAGGGTCCAAGGTTGGAAAATCGGTTATTCGGAGAGGTGGCGTTCCAGGGACTCGAGCTTGCTGGTCATCCCGTCGGTGACCCCCTGCCGGAGATCGGCCTTGAGCACCAGGCTGACCCGGGGCGCGACCTCCGCCACCGCGTCCACCGCGCGCTTCACCACGTCCATGACCTCATCCCATTCGCCCTCGATCGTGGTGAACATGGCGTCCGTACGGTTGGGCAGGCCGCTGTCGCGGACCACCTTGACGGCGCGGGCGACGGGCTCGGCGACTCCCTCGCCGACGCCCAGCGGGGTGATGGAGAATGCGATGATCACTGCGTGCCTCCTTGCGGCGGGCCGGAGGGTACCGATCTTAACGAGCCGTCGAGTCTCGACAGCCGCCAGGTCTCAACGAGCCGCCAGAGAGAAGCGAAAAGCCACGACGCCTCCCCCAGAACGCCGTGGCCACCGCCGTACTTCACCCACGCGTCACACGTGGTCGTGCTCCTCTTCGTCCTCGTCCTCGCTGGGCCCCTCGGAGGGCTCAACCCCGAGGACGGCCTCGCGCGGCTCGATCTCGTTGATGTGGTCGACAAGCTGCAGCACGTGGTCCGGCTCGATGAGCCACTGCAGCGCCGAGGCGCCCGTCTCGTCGGAGCTGACCAGCTCGGCCTGCTCGGTGCGCTCCTCGGCGGTGAGGTCGGCGTCCGGGTGCCGGATCTCGGCCAGCGCCGCCGCCTGCAAAGCGTCCACGTCAAGCACCTCGACGGTCAGCTCGACCGTGAGACGCAGGAACTTCGGTTCATCACTCATGGCGACGACTCTAGGGCAGCTTCCACTCGACAGGTGCCGCGCCTTGCTGTTCCAGCAGCTCATTGGCCCGGCTGAAGGGACGCGAGCCGAAGAAGCCGCTGCGGGCGGAGAGAGGGGAGGGGTGGGCGGACTCGATGCGGGGCACATTGCCGAGCATCGGGGCCAGGTTGCGGGCGTCGCGGCCCCAGAGGATGGCGACCATCGGCTTGTTGCGCGCCACGAGGGCGTGGATGGCCTGCTCGGTGACCTGCTCCCAGCCCTTGCCCCGGTGGGAGGCGGGCTTGCCGGGCATCACGGTGAGGACCCTGTTGAGGAGCAGGACGCCCTGCTCGGCCCACGGCGTCAGGTCGCCGTTGGCGGGGCGGGGGAGGCCGAGGTCAGTCTCCATCTCCTTGTAGATGTTGACCAGGCTGCCGGGCAGCGGCCGCACCTCGGGCGCCACCGAGAACGACAGCCCGACCGGGTGGCCGGGCGTGGGGTAGGGGTCCTGACCCACGATCAGCACCTTGACGTCGTCGAAGGGCTGGTTGAAAGCGCGCAGCACGTGCGCGCCCGCGGGCAGGTACTGCCTGCCATCGGCGATTTCCTTGCGCAGGAACTCGCCCATCAGGGAGATCTGCTCGGAGACGGGCTCAAGCGCGCGGGCCCATCCGGCTTCGACGACTTCGTTCAATGGACGACTGGCCATGGCCGCTGAGCTTATCGAACTCCTTGATCGCTGGAGACCTCATGCTTTGCTCTGGGAAAGAAGTCCAACCTGATGACAACGCTTCGTATTTGATTCGTGTCACTCTGTTGATATTGATCTATGCGCACCGCGGACAAGTGCCGGGTTTACCCGACACCCGAACAAGCTGCGACGCTGAACCGCACATTTGGCTGTGTGCGCTTCGTGTGAAATCAGACCCTGGCTTGGCGGCACGCTCGCTACCACGCCGAGCGGGTGAAGACGAGTTTCGTCCAGGCCAACGCCCACCTCACCGCGACGAAGGGCGCAGACGAAACGGCGTGGCTGAACGAGGTGGCGTCGGTGCCACTCCAGCAGGCGAACCCGACCACGGTGACCGTCTCGCGTGACCCGTGCGGACGCTGGTACGTCTCGTTCGCGGTGGCCGTGGCCGACCCCGAGCAGGCTCCTGCGGCCGGTGCCGCAGTCGGTGTGGATCTCGGGGTCAAAGACTTCGCGGTCACCTCGGACGGTGAGAAGATCGCCAACCCGCGCAGCCTGGCTGGCCGAGAACGCAACCTGGCCCGCTACCAGCGGCGCATGGCCCGCAAACAGCGCGGTTCCAGCAATCCTAAGAAGGCGAAGGTTGCTCGCGCGCAACGGAAGCGCGCCGCCACTCGGGGGAGGGCGAGAAGGCGCTTCATTGAGGATCGGCCAAGCCGCGCGAGCCGGTGTTTCGGGTGCCCGCCACGCCGACGGGCGGGCACCCGCGACTCGTTACTTCACGGAACCGGCCATCATGCCCTGGACGAAGTACCGCTGGAAGGCGAAGAACAGGACCAGCGGGATGAGCAGCGACAGGAACGCACCGGACGAGAGGATGTCCACGTTCGATCCGAACTGCCGCATCTGGGACTGCAGGGCCTTGGTCATCGGCTGGTTGTCGGTGTTGGCGAAGACCAGCGCGATGAGCATGTCGTTCCACACCCACAGGAACTGGAAGATGCCCAGCGAGGCAATGGCGGGCTTGCCCAGCGGGAACACCACCGACACGAAGATCTTCCACTCGGGCGCCCCGTCCATCCGCGCCGCCTCCAGCAGCGAGGACGGGATGCCGACGAAGAAGTTGCGCAGCAGGAAGATGGCGAACGGCAGGCCGAACGCCGTGTGGAACAGCACCACGCCCGGGATCGAGCCGAAGATCCCGATGCCTCCGTAGAAGGACGCGACGGGGATCAGCGCGATCTGGATGGGCACGATCAGCAGCCCGACCACGACGAGGAACGCCCCGTCACGCCCGGGGAACTCCATCCACGCGAACGCGTAGGCGGCCATGGCCGCGATGCCGATCACCAGGACCGTCGTCGGCACCGTGATCAGCACGGTGTTCCAGAAGGACGCGGTGAAGCCGCTGGCCAGCAGATCCTTGTAGTTCGCGAGGGTCAGCTCGGCAGGCTTGGTGAAGATCGTCCACCAGCCCTCGGAGGTGTTGACGTCCGTCGTACGCATCGAGACGACGAGCAGGCCCAGCGTCGGCACCAGCCAGAACAGGCCCAGCAGGATCATGATCACCTGGACGGCGCCGCCGCCGATCCGGTCCACGATCTTGCTCGCCACGCTCCTGCGTGGCGCGCCCGTCTCCAGCCCCGAAGGGGCGGTAGCCGTGGCTGTCGTCATGATTCGTCCCTCCTGAACCGGCGAATGTTCATGATCATGAAGGGGAGGACCAGAACGAGCAGGAAGACGGCCAGCGCGCTGCCCAGACCCTGGTTGTTCCCGCCACCGAACGCCACGCGCCACATCTCCAGCGCGACCACGTTCGCCTGGGGTTGGACCGAGGCCGGGGCAATGATGAAGACCAGGTCGAACACCTTCAGCGTATTGATGATCATCGTCACGAAGACGACGAGCAGCACCGGCGACAGCAGCGGCACGGTGATCTTGCGGAACACCTGCCACTCCGAGGCGCCGTCGATGCGGGCCGCCTCCAGCGCGTCACGCGGGATCGCCGCGAGCCCCGCCGCGATCAGCACCATGGCGAAACCGGCCCACACCCACACGAACGCGCCGATGATCGCCGGGGTGATGAGTGTCGGGCCGAGCCAGCTCAGGCCTTTGTAGGCGGCCTGGAAGTTCGACTGCGGGAGTCGTACGACGTAGGAGCCGGCGGACAGGCCCTGGAAGCGGAACGAGCCGTCGTCGGCCGTCGTGGCGGTCGCGGCAACCTTGCCGTTCTGCACCGCCTCGACGGTCATGCCCGGCAGGCCCTTCTCCGAGGCGTCCACCTCGCCGTTCTTGCCGCCGCCTCCCGGCGTGAAGTCGAACCACACGGTCCCCGAGAGGCCGTCGCCGGCCGCGGGGGCCTTGGCGGCCTGGGCGTTGCTCGGCAGGGCGTTCGGCTTGACGCCCACGATCGGGATCAGCACCGGCTGACCCGCCTGGGCGGGCTGCTTGGTGACGACCGCGCCGCCGTCGGCGGCGACCGGCGACTGGTCGCCCTCGCGCGGGCGCGCCTCCGGGTAGCCCTGCGAGGAGGAGAACGTGTCGTGCACGGTGGTGAGCACGGCGTTGGCCACGCCCTTGGCGGGGTCCTGCTCGTAGACGAAGCGGAAGATCACGCCCGCCGCCATCAGGGAGACCGCCATGGGCATGAACACGATCAGTTTGAACGCCGTCGACCACCTGATCCGCTCGGTCAGGACCGCGAAGATCAGGCCCAGCGTGGTCACCACGATCGGCGCGATGACAACCCAGATCAGGTTGTTGCGGATCGTGGTGAGCATGCCGGAGTCGGTGAAGATCGTGGCGTAGTTGCCCAGTCCCACGAATCCGGTGCCCGCCGAGTCGAACAGGCTCCGGAAGATGGAGTAGACGATCGGGTAGACCACCCAGATGCCCAGCAGCACCGCCGCCGGGAGGAGGAAGGCGATGGCGACCGCCGGCGAGGGGCCGAGGCGTCGTTGCGTACGGGGGGTTTCAGCCGGTCCGGTGGAGGGCTCGTCCGCGGTGTCCGCGGACGAGACCTGCGGGCCGTCCAACCGTTCGGTCACGGCCTTACCTCTTTACTTCTTCCAGGCCTTCTTGGCCTCGGCTTCCAGTGTGGTCTGAGTGCCCTTGATGTCGCTCGGGTTGCGCAGGAAGTCCTGCAGCGCCTTCCACTCGCCCTTGCCGTCGGTGGCGCCGAACGCGCTCGGCGCCAGGTCGGACATGTCGTAGCGGACGGCGTCGCCGGCCGAGACGATCGTCTGGCCGAGCTGCTTGGTCAGCTCGTCGGGGTAGTTGTCGGGGGAGACGTTCTTGTTGGGCGACAGGTAGCCGGGCAGCTTGGCCCAGATCTCGCCACCCTCCTTGGAGGCCAGGAACTGCAGCAGCGCCATCGCGCCGGGGGAGTCCTTCATCGCGACCGCGACGTCACCGCCCAGGACGACGGGGGCCGTGTCACCGGCCTTGGGGAACGGGAAGTACTTGGCCTCCTCGCCCACCTTGGCCTTCGACTGCGCCGCGGAGACGGCCACGAAGTCGGCCTCGATCACCATGGCGGCCTTCTTGTCGCCGTAGACCTTGGTCACGCAGCCGGGGAAGTCGGTCTGCAGGGCGCCGGCGTTGCCGTCGACCACGAACTCCTTCTTGCCCGCGATCTGCGCGATCTTCTCCAGCGCGGTGGTCACGGTCGGGTCCGTCCACGGGATCTCGTGCTTGGAGAGCTTGTCGTAGTTCTCCGGCCCGGCGGTGGACAGGTAGACGTTCTCGAAGAGGTCGGTCAGCGTCCAGCCGGAGGCGCCGCAGAACGAGAACGGCGCGGTGCCGGAGTCGGCGATGGTCTGAGCGTTCTTGACCAGCTCGTCCCAGGTGGTGGCCGGCTGCACGCCCGCGTCGTCGTACGCCTGCGCCCGGTACCAGACCAGCGACTTGTGCGCCGCCTTGATGAGCACGCCGTACACCTTGCCGCTGGCGGAGCCGAGCTCCTTCCAGTACGGGGTGTAGTTGGTGTCCACCTCCTTGACGACGTCGTCGGTCAGCGGGATGAGCGCGCTCTGGTCGGCGTACTGCTGCACCAGGCCCGGCTGCGGCAGGATCGCGACGTCCGGCGGGTTCTTGCCCTGGATGCGCGGGCCGAGGTAGGCGCCGGTGTCCTCACCGGTGGAGGCGTACGTGACCTTCGCGCCGGTCTTCTCGGTGAAGGCCTTGAGAACCTGCTCGAAGTTCTTCTGCTCGTCGCCGGTCCACTTGGCGGCGACCTCGAGCTTCACGCCCTGCAGCGGCTTGGCGCCGGCGGCGGGGGCCGACGCGGAGCCGGAAGCGTCGGTGGACGGCGAGGTGGTCGTCGGGGCGTTGCCGCAGGCGGCGACGGCTACCGCGAGCCCGGCCAGGATTGCTGCTGCTCTGGCGTTTCGCATGGCTGCCTCACTGTGTTCTGATGATCTCTTCGATTTCGGACTTCATGGAGACCGCGGCGTCGTCCGCGGACTCGGTGGAGGGGTTGCCGAGCGCCTTGGCGACCGAACTGGCGATCACCAGGCTCAGCTGGTTGTAGTTGGCGCTCACCGGCCGTGCCTTGGCGGCGAGGATGCTCTCCTTGAGCACGGGCAGGTAGGGGAAGCGCTTGATCAGGGCGGGGTCGTCGTAGAGCTCGGTCCACACGGGTGGGAAGGAGCCCTCGGTGAGGACGCGGCGCTCGTTCTCCAGGCTGGTGAAGTAGCGGATGAACTCCTGCGCCGTGTGCTGATGCTTGGAGTACGCGCTGATGGCGAGGTTGGCGCCGCCCAGCGTGCTGGACCCGGGACCGTTGAGCCCCGGCAGCCGGGTCACCCCCAGCTTGTCGCCCAGTTTCGCCCTGGCCGGGCCGTAGCCGTGTGGCCAGTTGCGAGCGAAGGCGAGCCGGCCCTCCTGGAAGGCCAGGCGCGTCTCCTCCTCCTTGTAGCTCAGTGACTCCTTGGGGATCCAGCCCTCGCGCAGGCCCTGGAGCAGGAAGTCGAGTGCGATGCGCGTCTTGGCCGGATCGAGGGTCACCTCCGTGCCGTCCTTGCTGACGATCTGCCCGCCGGCGGACTGCAGGGCCTCGGAGAAGTTGACGGTGAGCCCTTCATACGCCAGGAACTGCCCGGCATAGCCTCCAATATCGTTCTTTTTCATTATTTGTCGGGATTGGTCGCGAAGCTCGGCCCACGTCCGTGGCGGCTTCTTGACCAGGTCGGTCCGGTAGTAGAGCAACCCTGCGTTGCTCGTGTACGGGACGGCCCAGAGCTTGTTCTTGTAGACCGCCGTTTCCACGACGGGCGGCAGGAACCTGTCGAGCGGGAACAACCCGCGCTCCAGGGGGATGATCCAGCCGTTCTCCGCGAACTCGGCAGTCCACACCACGTCGAGCCCCAGTACGTCGTACCGGCTGCTCTTGGCCTGGAGGTTGGCCACCATCTGAGCGCGCTGCTCGTCGGCGGCCTCAGGCAGCTCCAGCAGCGTCACCTTCTCGGCCGGGTGGGCCTGGTTCCAGCGGTCCAGCAAGGGTTGCAGGTACGCCGTGGTGTCGCGACCGGTGGCGAACGTGATGGGGCCTGTGCCGCCCGTGCCCGTTTCGCCGCCGCCCTCATTGCTCGCGGGCGCGCAGCCGGCCGCCGCCAGGAGGACGACCAGGGAGAGCGTGAGCGAGCGCACTCTGTTTCCTCCACGTTCAGAGTGATTTACATACGTGTTAGGTAGATGCATTCATGTTATGCACACATGTAATCTGTAGGTCAACGGCTTGATACGTAACGCGTTCGTAACACGGCGGGGAGGTGGGGCGGTGCGGCTTCACCTGCTGGCGCTCCTGGCTAAGGAGCCGGCCCATGGGTACGAGCTCAAACAGGCGCTGGAGCAGACGTTCGGCAGCGCCTATCCGTCCCCCAACATCGGCCAGATCTACGTCACGCTCGGCAGGCTGGAGAAGGACGGCCTCGTCCGGGCGGTGGACGTGGAGCAGTCCAACCGGCCCAACAAGAAGGTCTACTACCTCACCGCCAAGGGCCGGGACGTGCTCACCCTCTGGGTGGACGAGCCCACCGAGGGCCCCAGGGTGCGCGACGAGTTCTTCATGAAGCTCGTGCTGGCCCCACTCACCGGCATCGCCGACCGGATGGCGCTGATCAGTCGTCAGCGCCGCCACTACCTGTCGCTCATGGGCGATCTCAACGACCTCCTGGCCCGCACTGCGCCGACCGACCGGGTGGCCATCCTCCTCATCGAGGGCGCCATGCTCCACCTGCAGGCGGACCTTGACTGGCTGGAGCGTTGCCAGGAGGATCTGGCATGAGCGCGGTTGTGAAAACGGTCAATCTGGTCAAAATCTACCAGGATGGCGCAGTGCCCGTGCCTGCCGTACGCGGCGTGGACCTGCAGGTCGAGCCGGGTGAGTTCGTCGCGATCATGGGTCCGTCCGGCTCCGGGAAGTCCACGCTCGTCCACATGCTGGGCGGGCTCGACACCAGGACGAGCGGTGAGATCTGGCTCGACGGCAAGCGCGTCGACACGCTCTCGGAGAGCGCCTGGGCGCTGCTGCGGCGCAAGAAGGTCGGGTTCGTCTTCCAGTTCTTCAACCTCGTCGCCAACATGACCGTGGGCGACAACGTCGAGCTGCCCGCGCTGCTGGCCGGGGCCTCGCCCAAGGTGGCCCGCGAGCGCAGGGAGAGCCTGCTCGGCGCGCTCAACCTCACCGACCGCGCCGACGCCTCGCCCGCCCAGCTCTCCGGAGGCGAGCAGCAGCGGGTCGCGCTGGCCAGGGCGCTGGCCAACCAGCCCAGCGTGCTGCTGGCCGACGAGCCCACCGGCAACCTCGACAGCCGCAACACCCGCGACGTGCTCCGCCTGCTCAGCGACGTCCACAAGGAGGGCCAGACGATCGTGATGGTCACCCACGACGCGCGCGTGGCGAGCCTGGCCGACCGGCTGGTGTCGCTGTTCGACGGGGAGATCGTGGACGACGGCCGCATCGCGCGCCGCCGCACGCGCACGGCCGGCGAGGTGATCGATCTCCGATGAGTGCCTCTTTGGCGGGGAGCCGGTGGATCAAGGCCGACCTGCGGGCCCGGAAGGGCCAGGCGCTGCTGACGGTGCTGACCGTGGCCGGGATCGTGGCCGCGCTGATCACCGCGGCGACCCTGCTCGAGGAGGGCACCAACCCGTGGCGCAGCCTGTTCGCCCAGACCGACGGCGCCCACGTCTGGCTCTACACCGACGACAGCCCCCAGGCTGACCTGAGCGGCATCGACGGCGTGACGCAGATCGCGGGCCCGTACCGCTCGGCGCCCGTGACCGTGGCGCAGGAGGGCAAGAAGGAGCCCGCGGCGCTGCGCGCGATGCCCGCCACGCCGCCGCAGGTGGCGCACCCGCTGGTGGCCGAGGGCAGGTGGCTGGATCCCTCCCAGCCCGACGGCGTGGTCGTCGAGCGCTCGTTCGCGACCTCGCTGCGGCTCAGGATCGGCGCGCCCTTCACGATCATCGCGCTCAGCGGCAAGCGCCACACCCTGTACGTACGCGGCATCGCCGACTCCGCCGAGCAGGGCTTCTACCCCCAGTGGACGCCCGGCCTGGCCTACGTCCTGCCCGTCATGCTCGACCGCATCGAGCCCATGCTGGGCCGCAGCGAGTGGGTGACCGGGCTGCGCCTGGCCGACCCCGACGCCACGCAGGTCGTCTCGCAGCGCGTGGTCGTCATGCTGGAGGACAAGCTCCAGCGGGTCTACACCTGGCGCGAGGTCAGGGCCGCCATGGAGCTGGACAACCGGCTGCTGGGCACGCTGCTGGCGCTGTTCGGCGTGGTCGGGCTGGTGGCCGCCGCGCTCGCCCTGGCCAACGCGGCCGGCGGCCGGGTGCTGGCCCAGCTCCGCGACCTGGCCACGCTCAAGTCGATGGGCTTCACCAGGGGTCAGCTCGCGCTGCTGCTCCTGGCCGAGCACGGCGCGCTGGGCCTGCTCGGCGTCGCGATCGGCGCCGTGGTGGGCTGGGGCGTGATGGCGGCGATGCTCGGCGCGACGTCCGTGGCGCCGATCCCCGTGCTGGCCATCGTCGCGGGCACGGCCCTGGTGGTGCTGGCCGCCGTGGGACTGCCCGCGTGGCGCGGCGGCCGCACGCCGCCGATCCCCGACGCGCCCGCCCTGCCGCCGCGCGGCCGCCTGTCCAGGCTGGCCCGGCTGGCCCTCCTCGTACGCCTCCCGCCCGCCCTCGTCCTCGGCACCAGGGACGCCTTCACCAGGCGCGTGCCGGCGTTCCTGACGGCGTTCGGGCTCGCCGTGCCGATGATGATGGTCACGATCGGGCTCGGCGTCTGGGCGACCCTCGACAACTTCGCCGACCACCCCGAGCAGGTCGGCCAGCACGCGAGCCTGTACGTCAGGCCGGGCAAGGCGGAGCCGGCCGAGGCCGAGCGCGTCGCCAAGCTGGACGAGGGTGTGGAGACGGTCTATCCGGGCACCGACGTGGACGCCCTGGCGCCCGGCATGGCCCGCTCGGTCCGCGTGCGGGCCATCGGCAGCTCGACGGAGCCGTACCCGTTCCCGGTGGTCGAGGGACGCATGTACGGCCGGCAGGGGGAGGCGGTGGCCGGGCAGGGCCTGCTCGACCTGCTCGGCATCAAGATCGGCGACCGGGTGCGGCTGACCGTGGGCGGCACGCCGCTGATCGTCAGGATCGTCGGCAGGACCGTCGAGCCCGACCTCGACGGCGAGGTGATCTCCGTGGGGCTCGACAGCCTGGCGGCCAAGGACTCGGTGCCGCCGGAGTACTACGCGCTCGCCCTCAAGAAGGGCGCGGACCCCGCCGAGGTGCGCGGGCGGCTGCTGTCGGAGTCGGCCGAGAGCCTCGACGTGCAGGCCGCGGTCAACCCGGCGGACCGGCTGTCGATCATCCGGGTGGTGATCGTGGCGCTGATCGCCGTGCTGATGCTGATCGGCCTGGCCAACCTGCTCACCGCCAGCGCGCTCGGGCTGCGCGACCACGCGTTCGACCTGGCCGTGCTCAAGGCCATGGGCCTGACGCCGCGCCAGGTCATGGCCACGCTGGTGACGGGCACCGGGCTGCTGGTCGTGCTCGGCGTCGGCGTGGGCGCCGCGGCGGGCATGTCCGTGGTGACCGGGCTGATCGACCTGCAGGGCCACACGAGCGGCGTCGGCGCGGGCATCGGGCGCGCGCCCTCCGCCCTGACACTGGCCGTCGCCGTCGTGGGAGCCGTGGGCACGGCCCTCGCGGTGGCGCTCATTCCCGCCCGCCGCGCGGCCCGTGCCCAGGTGCCCGTCACGTCGCGCTGAGAGCGGCCTTCTCCTTCTTCTTCAGCGCGAACCAGTAGAAGCCGTGCCCCGGCAGCGTCAGCAGGTACGGCAGCTCGCCGACCGGCGGGAACTCCACCCCGCCCCGCGCCTCGACCGGGACCATCCCCTCGAACCTGCGCAGGTCCAGCTCGACCGGCTGCGGGAACTTCGACAGGTTGTTCACGCAGAGCATGATGTCGTCGCGGTCCTCGCGGACGAAGGTGAGCACGGAGGGGTTCGAGGACCACATTTCCGTGTACGCCCCCACGCCGAACACCGGGTGGTTGCGCCGGATCTCCAGCATCTTGCGGGTGAAGTGGAGCAGCGAGCCCTCATGGCGCTGCTGGGCCTCCACGTTGACCGCCTGGTAGCCGTAGATCGGGTCCATGACCGCGGGCAGGTAGAGCCGTCCGGGGTCGGCGGAGGAGAACCCGGCGTTGCGGTCGGGGCTCCACTGCATCGGCGTGCGGACCGAGTCGCGGTCCTCCAGCCAGATGTTGTCGCCCATGCCGATCTCGTCGCCGTAGTACATGACCGGCGAACCCGGCAGGCTCAGCAGCAGGGCCGTGAACAGCTCGATCCGGTCCCTGTCGTTCTCGAGCAGCGGGGCCAGACGCCGGCGGATGCCCAGGTAGGCCCGCATACGCGGGTCCTTGGCATACTCCTTGTGCATGTAGTCGCGCTCTTCCTCGCTCACCGTCTCGAGCGTGAGCTCGTCGTGGTTGCGAAGGAAGATGCCCCACTGCGCCTTGTCGGGCAGCTTGGGCGTGCGCGACATGATCTCGGAGATCGGCTCGCGGGTCTCCTTCTTGACCGCCATGTAGATGCGCGGCATGAGCGGGAAGTGGAAGGCCATGTGGCACTCGTCACCCCCGGTGGTGGGGTCGCCGAAGTATTCGACCACGTCCTCGGGCCAGCCGTTGGCCTCGGCCAGCAGCACCCGGTCGGGGTAGAGGCGGTCCACCTCGGCCCTGACCTTCTTCAGGTACGCGTGCGTCTCCGGCAGTCCCGAGCACGCGGTGCCCTCACGCTCGAACAGGTACGGCACCGCGTCCAGCCGGAAACCGTCGATGCCCAGGTCCAGCCAGAACCGCAGCACCTCCAGCATGGCCTCCTGCACCGCCGGGTTGTCATAGTTCAGGTCCGGCTGGTGGTGGAAGAAACGGTGCCAGTAGTACTGCTTGCGCACCGGGTCGTAGGTCCAGTTGGACTCCTCGGCGCCGATGAAGATGATCGGGGCGTCGGGATAGGCGCCAGGATGGTCCGACCACACGTAGAAGTCGCCGAACGGACCCTCGGGGTCGTGCCGGGACGCCTGGAACCAGGGGTGGCGATCGCTGGTGTGGTTCATCACGAGGTCGGTGATGATCCGCAGGCCACGTTCGTGAGCCTTCTCGATCAGCTGCACGAAGTCACCCAGGTCCCCGAAGTCCGGGAGGATCTTCATGTAGTCCGAGATGTCATATCCGCCGTCGCGCAGGGGCGACTCGTACAGCGGCAGCAACCACAGGCAGTCCACGCCGAGCCACTCGAGGTAGCCCAGCTTCTCGATGAGACCGCGAAGGTCGCCGGTGCCGTCGCCGTTGGAGTCCTTGAACCCCCGGACGAGAATCTCGTAGAACACCGCCCGCTTGTACCAGGCAGGATCCTCCGAGACGAACGCCTCGGAGATCGGCTCCGGCAATGGGGATGCGTTGATCATAATGTCGCTCACAGGAAGAGATGTGGGCAGGACGAAGTCACCGGTTGCCCCGGCGTTACTATCTGGTGACCGCGCCGCGTGGAGTCGTCATCCCTGCGAACTCCACTGCCCTAGAACGAGACCGGATTTGTGATCTGGTGCCCGTTTGTGCGGCGCTTACGGGCCGAACACTACCAGCCCGTTGGCTTTCCGGAACCCGCTTCTGCTGTGCAAGGGTTAATACCCGTGAGATCCGTACGTAATCGCCCTGTTACCGAGAGTTCACTAAAAAGGTGGCGCGAGGTCCGAGAGGTCGTTCTCGAAGTCGCTCAGCCACAGCCCGAAGAGCACCAACCCCCGCACCCAGAAACGATCGTTCCAGCCGTTGAACCTGGTCAGAGCGTCGGGACCGCCTGAGACCACCTCGTGCAGCTCGTCCGACAGCAGTCCCGGCACTGTCCTCACCACAGTCTCCAGCATGCGGTGCGAATAATTTCGGGCGGGGGCGGCCGTCGAACGCAGCGGCACTCTTCGGAGCGGCTGCTTGACCACATTCGTCGAGGGGAGTGCGGCCACCCGTGGATTGGCCGCGTGGAGCACTTCGCGGTAGAAACGGCCCTTGTCCTTGCGGGCCACGCCGACCGACAACGCGGCGTCGAAGAAGCGCGGGTCGATGAACGGCGCCGCGAACGACGCCTCGGGCCCCACCAGGTTCACCGCGGAGCGCGCGATGCCGCGCACGGTCCTGGTGTGCAGCACCGACAGCGGCAGTTCGGCGCGGTGCCCGTGGAGCATGGAGGTGGCGGCCAGGAACTGCTCGCGCACGGTCTCCTCCATCCACTGGGCGGCGGCCTTGGACAGGAACGGCTGCGAGGGCGCCCCCAGCGACAGCGAGCCGAGCACGGCTGCCGAGCGCTCGGCCTGCGTCGTGGCCTCCAGCGCGGCCCCGCTGACCATGAAGTTCTTCAGCAGCGGCCCGCCGGCCAGGCCGTCGACCAGGATCCGGCCCGCCTTGTGCACCTCCTTGGCGAAGGGCGCGTACCAGGCGTGGTGCGGCGTCAGGTATTCGAGCCTGCGGGCCACCTCCACGACGTCGTCCGGGTAGTCGGCGGCGTCCTGGGTGATCACCCGGTGGGGGATGCCCAGCTCCCTGGTGATCGACCGGGCGAACGCGATGTCGGTGTCGGTGCCGTCGTCCGGGCTGGTCGTCCAGGACTCGACGTCCATCCCGCGGGCCTTGGCCACGCCGGCCAGCAGCCGCGAGTCGTAGCCGCCGCTGACCGGCACGAGCAGCTTGCGGCCGTCGTAGTCCTGGTAGACCTCGTCCAGCAGCTCGACGATCTCGCGCGGGCTGATCCACCGCTCGTACGGCTCAGAACGCAGCCAGCGCGGCAGCCTGCGCTCGGTCGCGAGCCTGCCGTGCCGCCACACCAGGGCGCTGGAGCCGGGCAGCCGCTTGACGCCCGCGTACGGCGTCGCCTCGCCCAGCGGGAACGTCACCTGCAGGATCGACGCCCACGCCGACCAGTCGATCTCGACCGGCACCAGGCTGAGCAGCGGCTGGATCTGCGACGAGAAGTAGACCGCGTCGCCGAGGCGGACGTAGTAGACGTCCACGAGGCCCAGGGCGCCCGTGTGGAGCGTGACACGGTCGCTGTCGCCGATCAGCCCGGGGGTCTCGAACGTCTCCGCGACCGTCATCCAGTCGTCGTCCCCGGAGGGCTTGCGCTCGCCCCAGGAGAACGCGTACGCCTGCCCCAGGCGGTGGTAGGGCGGCAGCGGCGCCGAGCTGAACAGCGCCGCGTCGGCAGACTGGAGCGCGGGCAGGAGTCTCGGGCCCGCCGCGGTCAGTTTGCCGAGTACGGCGGGGTCGATCCGGCCGAGAGCGCCGCAGACGTAGGGCCGCACGTTGAACTGCACCGGATCTCATCCCTTCGAGACGCTTCAGGCAAAAAGAGTATCCTTTGCCGGGCTGAGGGAGCGGAGGTCCATTTGTCTACTGAGCTTGAAAGCACACGCCGGGCGTTGCGGGATGCCGTCGCGCAGGCCGAGCGCGCCGCCGAGCTGGCCAGGCTGCTGGACGCCGCCGAGGCCAAGCTGGCCGCCGCCGAGCAGAGCGCCGCGGAGGCCAGGTCGCTGGCCGAGCGGCTGAGCGAGGCCGAGGATCGGCTGGAGGTCGAGCAGGCGGCCGCCGACAAGCTGCGCAGGGAGCTGGCCGAGCAGCGCTTCCAGGCCGAGGTGGCCAACTGGAAGCTGTCCTCGATCAAGGTCGCCCGCTGGAACCGCCTCGGCGACGCGATCAAGAGCGGCAAGAGCAACCCGGTCCGGCTGGCCAAGGGGCTCAGGGGCGCGGCCAAGCCCGTCAAGCGGCCCATCGCGCCCAAGCGCAAGCCCCCCACGGCCGCCAAGGCCAAGGACGAGCGCCCCGGGGCCGCGTTCCAGGCCACCACTACGACCAGGACGCTCGGGGGCGCCTCCTTCAAGCTCAAGCCCTTCCGGGTGCCGACGGGACCCAACACCAGGCCGCACCTGACGGCCGCGGTCATCGCCGACCCGCACGCCGAGGCGCTGCTGCGGTACGAGTGGCGGCAGACGACCGGCTTCACGCCGCGCGACTTCGCCAGGGTGCTCCCGCTGGAGGTGCCGCACCTGCTGGTGGTCGAGTCCGTCGAGCAGGGGCCGTGGGCCGAGGAGATCACCGGCGAGCCGGGCGAAGGGCTCAAGGCGCTGCTGGCCTGGTGTTCCGAGCGCGGCATCCGCACGGTCTTCTGGCACACGCGGGGCGACGTGGCCGCGTACGCGGCGGCGGCCGAGCTGTTCGAGCACCGGTTCACGACCGATCTCACGGTGGCCTGGCCGCGGTTGCAGTTCGGGGTGCAGCCGCGGGTGCACAATCCGCTGCCGCTCTCCGGCGGGCGCATCGACCGGCTCCTCACGCTGGATCAGCTCCTGCCCGGGCACCTGACGTACCCCGACGTGCTGACCTCCTACCGCTGGCCGGCCGCGGTGGACTGCCCGCCGGGCACGCCCCAGTGGCGGCTGGCCGAGCTCGCCGCCTGCGGCACGCCCATCGGCACCGAGGCCGACACGCGGCGGGCGCACGTGGCGCTGCGGCGGGCGTACCAGATGGGCACGATGACCGAGCGGGTCGACGAGCTCCTCGACGCGATCGGCCTGCCCAGCGCCCGCGCCACGCTCAACACCTCGGTGCTGCTGCCGATCATGGACCCGTACCTGATGGAGCACGCGCTGGCGCAGGTCGCCAAGCAGTCGGGGGTCGACCAGCTCATCGTCATCGGGCCGCCGGAGTCCGAGCTGCGGGCCCGCGACGTGCTGCCGGACGTGGAGGTCGTCTACCGCCGCCCGCACCCGGCGATGACCGAGGGTGCGATGCTCGACGCCGGCATCGACCTGTGCGAGGCCGACCTGGTGGCGGTCATGGACCCGCGCGACGTCTACGGCCCGCACTACCTGTCGGACCTGCGGCGGGCCTTCCTCTTCAGCACCGCCGACATCGTCGGCAAGGCGGCCTTCTACGCCCACCTCCGCAAGCCGCAGGCCACGCTGCTCAAGCAGCCCGAGGCCGAGTACGCCTACCTCCCCGAGATCGCCGGGGCGACCCTCCTGGCCCGCCGCAACACCCTGCGTGAGATCGGCTTCGCCGACCTCACGGACGGGTGGGACGAGGTGCTCATGCGGCAGTGCCGGACGGACGGGATCAAGGTGTTCTCGGCCGACCGGTTCGGCTACGTGCGGGTACGCGACGAGGACCGCTGGCTGCTCGGGGCGGCCCACCTGGTCGAGTACGGCTCCGCCGAGCCGCACGCGCTCATCTGAGCCCCCGGGCTAGGGTTCGGCCATGAAGTCCCCAGAACTGGCCAAGGTGCTGGCCGAGGTGCTGGGGGAGCCGCCGGTGCCCGAGGGGACGTGGGAGCGGGAGGCCGTCTACGTCTCCGCCGCGGCGCTGCGCCGGAAGGTCCCCGCCGAGTCGCTCGCCGGGCGGGTGCGGGAGCTGGACGGGGTGTCCCTGGTGGAGGTCCGGCGGGACGGGTTCCTGCGGATCGTGGTCGGCGAGCCGGGTGAGCTGGTGGCGGGCGTCGAGCCGCTCGACATCCCGGAGCCCCCGTGGCCGGACTTCCCGCGAACCTGGGACAACCCCGGGTTCGTGGTGCGGTACGGGCACGCCAGGGCCCGCGCGGTGCTCAGGTGGGCGCGGGAGCTGGGGGTGCCGTCGGAGGGGTTCAGGGGGGAGCTGCTCGACGGCCCGTACGACCGGCGGGTGCTGCGGGTGCTGGCCGAGCTGCCCGGGCGGAAGGTGAGCAGGGAGCCGGGGTGGGAGACGTACCTCGTGCGGCTGGCTCTGGCCTATCACGACGCGCACGAGCACGCGCCCGCCGTCCCGGTCGGCGACGAGGCGCCGGGGCCGGTGCACACGGCGCGGGTGCGGCTGGCCGAGGCTGTGACGGGTGTGCTTCCTGGGCCGGAACGGATGTAGCGGGTCGCAAAATATTCGGCCAAACGGCGAAAAATCGTAAAAATATCCCTTCTGGGGCTTGATCGCGTCTCGATACGTGGGCAGAGGGTCATGGCTTAGTTGCGGTTCCGATAGCCTCGATCAGGTGAGTCGATTCGTCCATCCCGCCGGGGACCGGCACGCCGAGATGCTGCCCCACGAGCGCCCTCCGCTGGCGCCCGCCGACCTCAACCGGATCAACCCAGCGATCTGGCCGCGAACGTCGACCCGGACCGATGGCACGCTCACTGTCGGCGGCGTCGACGTGCGCGAGCTGGCTCGCGAGCACGGCACGCCGCTCTACGTCCTCGACGAGGACGACGTGCGCTCGCGCATGCGCGACTACGCCACGGCCTTCGCCGGCTCCGAGGTCCACTACGCGGGCAAGGCGTTCCTGTGCAAGGAGATCGTCCGCTGGCTCGACGACGAGGGCCTCGGGCTCGACGTGGCCAGCGGCGGCGAGCTGGCGGTGGCGCTCAGCGTCGGGTTCCCGCCCGAGCGCATCACCATGCACGGCAACAACAAGTCCGTCTCCGAGCTCACCAGGGCGCTGGAGGTCGGGGTCGGCCACGTCGTGGTCGACTCGTACGAGGAGATCGCCCGGCTCGGCCACCTCGCCCAGCAGCTGGGCAAGGGGCCCAAGGTGATGATCCGGGTGACCACCGGGGTCGAGGCGCACACGCACGAGTTCATCGCGACGGCGCACGACGACCAGAAGTTCGGGCTGTCGCTCAACACCGGGGCGGCCGCGGAGGCCGTACGCCGGATCCTCGCCCTGCCGCAGCTCGAGCTCGTCGGGCTCCACTCGCACATCGGCTCCCAGATCGTCGACACGGCCGGGTTCGAGGTGGCGGCCAGGCGCCTGACCGCGCTGCTCGTGCAGATCAAGGAAGAGCACGGCGTCGTGCTGCCCGAGCTCGACCTGGGCGGCGGCTACGGCATCGCCTACGTCGAGGGCGACGAGGCGCCCGACATCAAGGAGCTGGCCGACGGGCTGCGCGAGATCGTCACCAAGGTGTGCACGGACGCCGGCCTGCCCGTGCCCAGGCTGACCGTGGAGCCGGGGCGCACCATCGTCGGGCCCGGCGGCATCACCCTCTACTCGGTCGGCACCGTCAAGGACGTCGAGGGCCTGCGCACGTACGTGAGCATCGACGGCGGCATGAGCGACAACGTGCGCACCGCGCTCTACGGCGCCGAATACACCGCGGCGCTGGTCAGCCGCGAGAGCACCGCCGAGCCCATGCTCAGCCGCCTGGTCGGCAAGCACTGCGAGAGCGGCGACATCATCGTGCGCGACTTCCACCTGCCCGCGGACCTCGCCCCCGGCGACCTGATCGCGGTGGCGGCCACCGGCGCCTACTGCCGGTCGCTGGCCAGCAACTACAACTACCTGCCCAGGCCCGCCGTGGTCGCCGTCTCCGGCGGCAAGTCGCGCGTGATCGTGCAGGGCGAGACCGAGGACGACCTGTTGAGGGGGCAGCTGTGAAACCGCTGAAAGTGGCGCTGCTGGGCTGCGGCGTCGTCGGCTCGCAGGTCATCAGGCTCATGCACGAGCAGGCCGCCGACCTGGCCGCGCGCATCGGCGCCCCGCTGGAGCTGGCCGGGGTCGCCGTACGCCGGCTCGGCCGCAAGCGCGACGTCGAGGTTGACCCCTCGCTGCTCACCACCGACGCCGAGGCGCTGGTCACGCGCGACGACGTCGACATCGTCATCGAGGTCATCGGCGGCATCGAGCCCGCCCGCACGCTGATCGTCGCGGCCCTGTCCAAGGGCAAGTCCGTGGTCACCGCCAACAAGGCGCTGCTGGCGGAAGACGGCGGCACCCTGCACGAGGCCGCCAGGCAGGGCAACGGCGACCTCTACTTCGAGGCCAGCGTGGCCGGCGCCATCCCGCTGCTGCGCCCCCTTCGCGAGTCGCTGGCGGGCGACCACGTCAAGCGCGTGCTCGGCATCGTCAACGGCACCACCAACTACATCCTCGACAAGATGGACACCACGGGCGCGTCCTTCACCGACGCCCTGGAGGAGGCCCAGACGCTCGGCTACGCGGAGGCCGACCCGACGGCCGACGTCGAGGGCTTCGACGCCGCCGCCAAGGCCGCCATCCTGGCCGGGCTCGCCTTCCACAGCCGCGTCACGGCCGCCGAGGTGCACCGCGAGGGCATCACCGACATCACCGCCACCGACGTGGCCTCGGCCAAGGCCATGGGCTACGTCATCAAGCTGCTGGCCATCTGCGCCCGCTCCGACGACGGCCGCTCGTTCGGGGTGCGGGTGCACCCCGCGATGATCCCGCGGTCGCATCCGCTGGCCGGGGTGCGGGAGGCGTACAACGCGGTCTTCGTGGAGGCGGAGTCGGCGGGACAGCTGATGTTCTACGGCAAGGGGGCGGGCGGGGCTCCGACGGCCTCCGCGGTCCTCGGCGACCTGGTGGCCGTCGCCCGCAACCGCCTGGCGGGCACGCGCGGGCCGGAGGAGTCGACGTACGCGGACCTGGTGGCCCATCCCATGGGCGACACGGTCACGCGCTGCCACGTGGCGCTCGACGTGGCCGACAAGCCGGGCGTGCTGGCGCGGGTGGCGGAGCTGTTCGCCAAGCACGACGTGTCGATCCAGACGGTGCGCCAGGAGGGGCATGGTGACGACGCCCAGCTCGTCATCGTCACCCACCGCGCCACGGACGCCGCGCTGTCGGCGACCATGGAGGGGCTGCGCGAGCTGGACATCGTCCGCGCCGTCGCCGGCGTCATGCGCGTGGAGGGCGACGACTAGCCGGGATGTACTTCGGAATTAGTTCCGAAGTATGCTTGGTTCTGTGGCTACGCCGACGGTTCCCTTTTCCGAGCTCTCGAAGCACTCCAAGGAGGTCGCCGAGAAGCTGAGCCGCGTGCAACGCGTGCACATCAGGCGCCGTGATGGGGAGGACCTCTTCCTCACGACCGCCCGGCACGACCGGGAGCGGGAGGAGACGGCGAGCGTGGTCGCCCAACTGCTCGCCGCGCTCGTCGCCAGCGACGAAGGCGTTCGGGCGGTCGAACAGGCGCTTCCTGCTGTGTTCTCCTGGGTTCGGCACCTCTCGGCGGAGGAGCGGCGAGAGTTCGTCCAGGACATCGTCGATGCCACCAGGGACGCCGTTGACCTGGACGTCCATGCGACGCTGCACAGAGTCATCGCCGAGTGGCGCGCCACCGCCCGTATCCTGGCCGATCCCGCTCTGACCGCCCGGCTCACCGGCCCGCTGCCCGACGAGGACCACGGCGAGGTGCTGGCGCCGTGAGCCCGAAACGTGGCGACGACGTGGCGCCGCCACCCATCGCCGGTGAGTGGCGCCTGCGGTTCGCGACGAACGAGGCCGCGAAGGGCTGGGCGGCGCTGTGTTCGGAGGCTCCAGGCAATACCCGCCGCTGTTTCGAAGCCTTGAGAGGCGATCCGATCTCCTCCGAGGATCCCGACAGACAGCACCGGCTTCGTGGACGCCTGGCAACCGCCTGTTACGGCGGACGCGACCTGCCGCAATGGGAGTACGAGGTCACGGCGGGCGGCCGTGTGCGGTATCTGGTGGATGTGGAGAAGCGGACCGTGTACCTCGTGTACGCCTCCACTCGGCACCCCAAGGACACCGACGCGTAAAACCGCTCACTCGTCGGGGAAGGCGAGGGCGCGGACCTTGCGGACGGCTCGCTTGAGCACCGTGCGGTTCTGGGCGCGGGCGAGGCGGACCGCCTCCCTGCGCCAGGCCTCGGCCTTCTCGCGCCAGCGCGCCGCGTCCCTGGCGTTCTTGCCCGTCTCCCGCCGCAGTTGCGCGAGCTCCGCGCGGAGGGCGGCGGCGCGCTTGCGGTAGAGGGCGATCTTCTTCTCGTGCTCGGCGGTGAGCCGGTCGAGCTCCGGAACGGGTCTCTTGCGCGGCGGGTAGACGGCGGGGCGGCGCTTGAAGCCCCAGCTCTCCCCGTCCAGCCACTCCAGGCCGAAGAGGGCGTCGATCAGGTCGTCCCAGTCGTCGTCCGGGGCGGCCACCAGGGCGGCTCTCGACTCGGCGGCCGTGCGGTCCAGCCTGGCCATCGTGACGCCGTGCGCCGTCTCGTCCAGGGCCAGGCAGAGGGCGCCCAGGTCGTACTGCTCCATGTGGTCCACCAGGCGTTCCACCGTGTCCTCCGACGGGACCCAGCCGGGCGGCACCGAGAGCCGGAACGGGGCCGTCCCCTCCAGGGGGCTGGTCAGGTGGACGCGGGGGTCGCCGGCGAAGTTGGCCTGGATGAGGCGGAGGTCGAGGTGCGGGTCGGCGAGCGGGGAGCGGCGTCCGGCGGTCAGGGACTCCCAGGGGCCGGGGACGGTGACCCTGACGTCCGGGATCGTGCCGGCCAGGAGGCCGTCCACCGTCGCCCGCACGTCCTCGTACGGGCCCGCCGGCACCGTCGCGTCCACGTACGGCACCAGCCACTGGCGGCCCGGATCCGTGCGCAGATAGCGGCGGTAGGGGACCCGGTCGGCGACGAAAGGGTCGTTGTAGCGCTTGAGCGCCGCGAAGTCGCGCATCGCCGTCGGCAGCCCGACGTGCCAGGCACGGGACTCCGGGTCCGGGACGAACACCGCCCCCGCCTGGGTGAGCCGGTAGCCCAGCTCGGTGTCCTCGGCCAGAACCAGGGACGTGTCCAGGCCGCCGATCGAGCGCAGGAGCCCGGCCGGGTACGACGCCGTGGCCCCCACGTGGATGCGGGTGGCCAGGGAGCTGGGGGCGGTACGCAGGCCGTCGTGGTCGTGGATGATCCGCTCGGCCCAGTCGTGGCGGTGCGGTGACAGCGGGAAGAGCTCGCCCTCCTCGTCCGACTCCAGCGCCTGGCGTACCCGCTCCTGCGTCGGGAGGTCGGTCGCGGCGGTGAAGTCGATCCAGCCCAGGACCACCACGTACGGGGCCAGGTGGTGCCAGCGCAGCTGGGCCTCCACGTGGTGCCGGTGCGGGACCATGTCGGCGTCCAGGACGAAAACGACCTCGCCGGTCGCGGTGTCCAGGCCCGCCTGAACGGCCCAGGCCCGGCCCCAGCCGCCCGGCGGGCTGGAGATCAGCTTGGTCCTGCCCGGGACGAGCTCCGGGAGGTGGATCGGGGTGGCGCTGCCGTCGTCCACCACGATGACGTCGAGCAGGTGCTCGGGGTAGCTCTGGGCGGCCAGGGCCGCCAGGGTGAGGTCCAGGGTCTCCTGGCGGTCGTGGGCCGGGATGACGACGGTGACGGTGAGCGTGGGCTCCCAGGCGCCCAGGGCGGGCGGCGCGAGGACGCCGAAGTCGTTGCGGCGGATGCGGGGGATGCCGGTCATGGGAGAGGGCTCCCGTCCAGGGCCATGAGGGCGTTCGGGCGGAAGCCGCGCCACTGCTGTCTGTTGCGCTGCAGGAACGTCCCGATCGGCTCCTGCCAGGTGTGGTTGGCCGCCGGGCCCCTGCGCAGGATGTAGCCGAGCCCGTGCGTACGGTAGATCTGGCCCCCGGCCGCCTGCAGGGCCTCCTGGAACTGGGTGTCCACCGAGCGCCGCAACGGCCGGAACCCGCCCACCGCCTGGAACGCCGAGCGCTCCACCAGGATCGTCCCGCCGGCGACGAAGCTGGTGATCTGCTCGGTGACCTGCCTGCGGTGCACGGTGACGTCGATGGAGGTCAGGTACACGAACTCCGGCACCGTGCCCACCACCTGGGCGCCCGAGTACGAGTGCGCCAGCAGCAGGTCGGACAGGAAGTCGGGGCCGTACCAGTCGTCGTCGTCCATCTTCAGCAGGAACGAACCCGAGGCCCTGGCGGCCGCGTGGTTCAGCACCTCGCCGAACACGTCCTGGCGATCCGCCTCGAACACGCTCAGCTGGCCCTCGAACGCCTCGATCGCCTTGGCCACGTCCGGGTGGCCCTTCGGGACGCCGTGCAGCGCGAGGATCACCTCGAGCTCGGCGCCGCGCTGGCGGGCGACCTGGTCGAGCGCGAACGACACCATGTCGGTGCGGCGCGTGGCCAGCAGGACCGAGGTGAGCGGGGGCGCGGGAGCGGGCGCGCCGAGCTGCTCCCACCTCGCGGCGACGCCGTGCGTACGGAGTGCGGCGCGGCGCAGGCGGATGCTGTGCTCCTCGCGCCGGAGGTCGTCCGAGAGGTCCGGGCAGTGCTCGACGAGCTCGACGATCTCCTCGCCGAGCGCTCCCGCCCAGCGTGGCACGGCCTGCGCGCGCAGCGGCACCCCGGCGGCGGCCAGGCCGGTCAGCACCCGTACGGCGGCCAGGGGACCGCTGTGCGCGTGCCGCCAGTCCACGTCGACGCCGCGGATCTGCCGGAGCCTGGCCACGTCGGCGTCGGTCACCCCGCCGGACTCGGCGAACGACGTCACGACCTTGTCGTCCAGCACCACCGACCACCGGCCGTCCCGCTCCACCAGGGAGGCCAGGCCACGGGAGGGGGTGGTGACGAAACCCTGGGGGTTCACGAGGCGTTCGTCCACGGGCGGGACCATGGAGGGCTCGCCCAGCACGTCGGGGTCGGCCAGCGGGGAGTCGGCCATGCCCGGCCGTCCGAGGTGCTCCCAGGTCACCGCCCGCAACGTCGGCCGCTCGATGGGCGTCTGGTCCCCTGCCCACTCCACGGTTTCGGCGTCGTCGGCCGGTGCCACGGCGTCCTGAACGGCGCTCGCACTCTCCATCGACGGGTGGCCGAGGGTGCGCAGGACCACGTCGCTGCCCGGCGCGCCGACCCGTTCGGGCACCGGCCCGGTCACCTCGGCGGGGGTCGCGTTGGGGTCGCCGGGGCGCCAGTCGGCCGCCCCGACGCCCGCGATCGCCGCCGCCGGGGCCGCGATCACGTCGAGGCGGTGGCCCGCGAACGCCCGCGCCGTCGCGGTCACGGTACGGCCCGCGGGCGTGACGGAGGAGAACCGGGCGTCGACCACCCAGACCCGGTTCCTGGGCTGGTAGACCCGCAGATCCGTCAAGGACCGCCACCGGTGCGCGGGGGTGGGGGTGGGGACCGGCGCGGGGTGGGCGGCGGGCGTGTCGAGCACGGCCACGACCACCCGCTCGGCCTGTGGCAGCAGCTTGTGCAGTGTCGCGATCCTGCGCAGGTCGGCCGGTGTCCTGGCGAGCACGAGGACCTCGCCCACCTGCTCGGCCTCGTGGGGCGGCTCCAGCAGGTCCCGATCGAGGTCCACGACCTGCCGGGCCTCGCTGGACGTTCCCGAGGAGCGCCGGCGGGCGGTCGCGCCCACCCCGGCGGGGGTGGCGTAGAGGGGGGCGACGTCGTCGATCCCGGCGAAGAAGACCCGCGCTCCGGGCAGCTCCGCCAGCAGTTGACGGATCATCCGGCGCTCCGCAGGTGCCTGATCAGCGAGCTCAGCCCGCCCCGTCCCGCGGCCTCGTCGGCGGGCGGCTCGGCGGACAGCCGTTCGACCTCGGCCGCGAGCCGCTCCACCTCCGTCCGCAGCTCCTTGACCTCCCGCTGCCGTTCCCCGGCCAGCGCCCGCCATTTCGCGGGCTCGCCGGCCAGCGGCTCGGCCTCCTCCGCCGGCGCGAACCCGTACTCGCTCCCGCTGACCCACTCCGACCCGAACATCTCGTCCACCAGGTCGTCGGCCCGGCCCTCGTGGAGCGCGGCGCGGGAGAAGGCGGCCGTGCGCTCCAGGCGGGCGGCCGCGACCCCGGAGGCGTCCTCCGACAGCGCGACGCTGACCAGGCCGAGCAAGTCGCCGTCCGCATGGCTCACCAGTCTGGAAAGCGTGTCGGCGCCCAGCGTCCACCCGGTGGGAACGCGGAGCAGGAAGGGGGCGGGCGCGGCGGAGGCGGGTACGCTCTCCGCGAACATGACCCGGGGCTCGTGCGCGTAGAGATTGTGCAGCAGGCGCAGATCGAGGAGCGGGTCGTCGAGGCTGGAGCGGCGTTCGCCGGTCAGCTTGCCCCAGGGGCCGACGAGGGTGACGGCCGCGTCGGCGAGGGTGCCCGCGAGGGCCGAGTCGACGCTCGCCCGCGTCTGCTCGTAGGTGGTCGCCGTCACGACGACCTGGACGTACGGCACCCGCCAGTGACGCCGGGGGTGGCTGCGCAGCCAGCGCAGATCGGGGATGAGATCGCCCAGGAAGGACCAGTTGTGCCGGTGCACCTCCTTCTCCCGCAGCATCACGGTGGAGGCGCCGACGTGCCAGGCCCTGGCCTGCGCGTCGGGGACGAACACCGCCCCCGCCTGCGCCAGCCGGTAGCCGAGCTCGGTGTCCTCCGCCATGTTCAGGGAGGTGTCCACGCCGCCCGCCGCGCGCAGCAGATCGGCCCGTACGGACGTGGACGCGCCCGTGTGCAGCAGGTACGCGCTCGCGCCCGCGTCCTTGAGCCACCGGGTCGACTCCAAGGTCTTCCTCGTGTACTCGGACTGGATGCCCTCCTCGCCCGGCTCCTCGACGAACCGGACGTCCCCGATCACCACCGCGTGGTCGATCAGGTGGTGCCAGCGCATGTGCGCCTCGATGTGGTCGTCCGCGAGGAGCATGTCGGAGTCGAGCCAGTGGATCACGTCGCCGGTGGCCGCGAGCTGCCCGGTCTGCCGGGCCGCGCCGCGTCCCCACCCGTCGGCCACGCGTACGACCCGCGCGCCCGCCACCTCCAGCGGCGGCTCGCTGCCGTCGTCCGCGACCACGATCTCGACCAGCTCGGCCGGGTACGTCTGCCGCGCCAGCGCCGGGACCGTGCGCTCCAGCGCCTCCGCGCACTCGTAGGCCGGGATGACCACGGAGACCCGCAGCGTGGGCTCCCACGCTCCCACCTCCGGCGGCCGCAGCGCCCCGTAGTCGTTGTGCCTGACCCGCGTCATACGGAGTCCCTGGCCAGCGCGCGAACCTCCGCGCGCAGCTCCTCCACCTCTCGCGCCCGCGCCATGGCGTTGACCCGGTCCTCCCCGAGCGAGGCCAGGATGGCGCCGAGGTCGTCGGCCCGCCGTCCGGCGGAGTCCTCGACGGCCTGCACCAGCAGGTCCAGCCTGGTCTCGATGTTCTTGAGTGCGGTGGTGGTCCTCGCCAGCTCGGCCTCGTACTTCTTGATCCGCAGATCGATGCGGTGCGCCTTGCCGTCGAGGCGGCGCACGGTGAGCACGAGGAAGGCGAGGGCCGCCAGGGTGACCAGGAAGGCCACCGTGACCGCTGCCGCGCCGAAAGTGATCAGGCCGGCGAGGACGAGCAGGGCGAGCACGCCGGCGGTGAGAGCTGCGAGGAGTGCGGCGGTCGCTGCCAGTCGGCGGGGCGAGAGCATCCGCGCATACCTTTCGTTTGGAACATCAGAGGCGTCGAGGACATCACGGGATTATTGACACCTTAATAAACAACAGGCACCTACCGTGCCACACCTTCCTGGAGGAAAACTGAGAATCACGTCCACTCCACCTGCGGCGTAGGGCCTGCCGAATGTGGAGGCCGCGTCTACCAGTGAGTAAAACGGGCGTAAGGTAGGCGCCGACCAAGTCCCAAGGAGGCCCATGTCCATCACCCCTTGTGGCTTCGCTCGTACACCGGAGAAGGGGCTGGCCCGCCTGCACTGGGCGCACGACGGCTGGGCGGTGGAGGGCCAGTGCCCCGACGTGACCGCGCTGCGCCCGCTGCGCGGTCTGGAGATCGAGTGGCCCGCCGCCGAGGTGCCCTTGGCGGGATTGCTGCGGCTGGCCGCCGCCGGGGTCCCGCTGACCGCCGACCGCGCCGCGCCGTGGGTGCCCGGCGACCTCGCCGCGCTGCTCACCGACCGCGACTGGCTCGGCCACGCGGCCGACGGGACCGCGCGTTCGCTGGCCGACCTGCGGCGGGAGGAGCACAGCGTACGCCTGCGCCGCTTGGGGCACCGCGCATCCAGGCCTTCGGTGAGCATTGTGATGTCGAGCAAGCGGCCGGGGATGGTGGGGACGGCGCTGGCCCAGATGGGCCGGCAGCGGGACGTCGAGGTCGAGGTGCTGCTCGGGTTGCACGGGGTGGGCTTCGAGGAGGTGCGGGAGGCGGTCGAGTCGTGTTCGCTGCCGGTGAAATGGATCGAGGCCCCGCAGGACGTTCCGTTCGGAGAGGTGCTCAACCGGTTGGCGGCCCTGGCGCGCGGCGACTACCTGGTGAAATGGGATGACGACGACTGGTACGGGCCGCGCCACCTGGGGGATCTGCTCATGGCGCTGGCGTACTCGGGGGCCGACGTGGTGGGGACGACGGCCGAGTTCTTCTACCTGGAGCCGCTGCGGGCCACGGTGCGGCGGACGACTTTCGCGAGTGGGGCGGCGTATCCGAGCGAGGTGTGGGCCGATCATGTGGCCGGAGGGACGATCTTGATTTCCCGGGCGAAATTTCAAGAAATTGGGGGATTTCCTAGGCTATCGCGGGCAGTTGATCTGGAGTTTCTCAAAGCAGCGCAAAAGGCTGGAGCGCGTGTCTACCGTACCCACGGGCTGGGCTACGTCCTGCGCCGGGGGCTCGGCGACGAGCACACCTGGCAGCTGCCCCTCGCCCACTTCCTCAAGGTGGCCGCCAACCAGTGGCGCGGCTTCCGCCCGAGCCTGCTGATGGAAGCCGCATGACCACCGATGTCACCGGTGCGGCCAGGGTGCGCGGCAACGACTACCGGACCCTCGAACCTCTCCGGGAAGACCTCACCCCGGAGCTCACGGTCAGCGTGGTCATCCCGGCCTACGGCGGGCAGGACAAGCTCGACCTGGTGCTCGCCGGGCTGGCCGGGCAGACGTACCCGGCGGAGCTGACCGAGGTCATCGTCGTCGACAACGGCAGCGCGTCCCCGCTGCGCCTGCCCGCCGTCCGCCCGGAGCGGACGCGCCTGATCGTCTGCGCGGAGCCAGGCCGGGCCAACGCCCGCAACGCCGGGCTGGCCGAGGCGACCGGCGACGTGATCCACTGGCTCGACTCCGACGTGGTGCTCACCCCGGGCGCGATCGCGGCCCACATGCGCTGGCACCACGCCGCCCCCTACCTGGTCGTCACCGGCTACATCCGCTTCACCGACGCCGAGGTGCCCCGCGAGCTCCCCGACGACCTGGAGAGGCACTTCGAACCCGCGGAGCCGCACGCCTGGATCGTCGATCTCGTCGAGCGCACCGACGGCCTCACCGACAACCCCCAGCGCCCGTTCAGCCTGCACGTCGGGGGCGCGACCTCGGTCAACGCCCGGCTGATCGAGGCCGCCGGGCCCATGGACGACGAGCTGATCCTGGGCCAGGACACCGAGATGGGCTACCGGCTCGGCCAGGCGGGCGCCGTCTTCGTGCCGGAGCCGTCGGCCCGCGCCTACCACCTCGGGCCCACCATGCGGATGCGCGGCAAACAGCCGATCGACCGGGTGAGCCACGCGTTCGTGGCCGACCGCATCCCGGCCTACCGGTGGCTGCGGGGGCATCCCGGGCGGCAGTGGAAGGTGCCGTACGTCACCGTGGTGGTGGACGGCACCGCGGGCTACGACTCGGTGCGCGCGACGGTGGACGCGCTGCTCGCCGGCACGTTACCCGACCTGTCCGTGCTCGTACTCGGGCCCTGGGACACCCTCGACCGCGACCGTCGCTCCCCCCTGCAGGATCCCGACCTCGACCTGGTGCTGGTCCAGGGCCACTATCGCCACGAAGGCCGGGTACGCCTGTCCGCCACGGACTCCGTCGACCCCGCCGTGCCCTTCGTGCTGCGCCTGCCGCCCGGCTGGGTCCCCGGCGAGGACTCGCTCGCCCGCCTGCTCGACCTGGCCCGCGACGAAGGGCTCGGCCTGGTGAACGTGCTGCTCCGCGAGTCGTCCCAGGGGGTCCTCGCGGCCCGCCTGGAACGCGCGTCAGCCTTCGCCCGGGCCCGCATCGTGGTGACGCCGGGGGAGGACCTGGACGACGCGGTGGACTCGGTGTCGGGCGTCACCTGGGTGGAGGCGGAGACGTACGGCTTCACGACCGAGCCGGGGGCGATCCTCGGGCGGCGGGGGGCGTACCGGGCGCGCCTGGAGGCGCAGGCCGAGACGGCCCGGCTGGCCAAGGAGGCGGAGCGGCTGCGGGCGCAGGTGGCCAAGTGGCGGGACGAGGCGGGGCGCTGGCGCAAGTCGACCGTGGAGCTGCGGCGCGAGGTCGGCACGCTGCGCCGCCAGCTGGCCGCGGCCGGCCGCGCCCAGCAGAGCCTGCGGGTCCTGGTGTCGACGACCATGAAACGCGCCTTGCGCAAACGCCTGCGCGGCTGACCCGCCCGCCCCTTCGCGTGCCCGGAGGTCAGCTGGGGCGGAGGGCGGACTTGAGACGGCGCAGCAGCGTGTTCTCCGGCGGCACCGAGACGGTCACCGGGGCGGCGGCCGAAGTCGGGGCGGGGATGGTGACCGGTTCGGGTCGCGCGGGAGCCGGCACGGGCCAGTAGCGGTCCGGCGGCTCGTGGCGTACCCCGTGGGTGGTGGCGATGAGGTCGTCCACGTCGGCGGTCCCCGGGTCGGCGAGCAGGACGGCGCGGCCGAGGGCGGAGGTGCGCTCCAGCCGGGCCGTGCGCCCGTCGGGCAGGTCGACGATCAGCACGCCGGTGAGGTCCTTCTGCACCGACTCGATCATGCGCTCCAGCGTCGCCCGGTGCAGCGGCACGTCGACCGGCCCCCGGTAGCGGAACGGCGTGGGCGCCGGCGTGGGGGCCGCTTCGTCGATCAGGCGGATGCGATCGTCGTGCGCGAACAGGTCACGCATCAGCCGCAGCTCGAAGCACGGATCCGCCAGGACGGACCGGCGCCCGGAGGCCAGCCGCGACCACGGCCCCACCAGCGTCACCACCACGTCCTGCAACTTGCCGTCCAGCGCCGCCGCCACCGCCTGCCGCACCACCGACTCGGAGGTGTCCGTGACGTCGAGCACGATCTCCACGTACGGCACCAGCCACCGCCGCCCCCGGTCCTTGCGCAGATCCCTGCGCAGCGGGATCCGGTGCGCCAGGTACGGCTCCACGGCCCGCACGGCGCGTTCCCTGTCGCGGTGCTGCGCGGGCAGCCCCAGGTGCACGGCCTGCGCGTCCATGTCAGGGACGAACACCACGCCGTGCATGGCCAGCCGGTAGGAGAACTCGGTGTCCTCGCCCCGCGCCACGTTCGGGTCGAGACCGCCCACGGCGTGGAAGACCTCCCGGGGCAGGGCGAAGGTCGGCCCCGTACACACGTGGTACGGGTTGCGGCTCTTGCGCAGTCCGTCGGTCTTGGCGATCGTCGCCTCGGTGGAGCTGGACACGGCCCCGGCCAGGTCGAACAGCTCTCCCAGATGGCCCGCCCGGAAGACCTGGCGCGGCGTGACCGGCGGCGCGTCCACGAACTTCTTCATCCCGATCGTGACGAGATAGTCCGTCACGTGGTGCCAGCGGGCCAGGGCCTCGATGTGCTCGCGGCAGGCCACCATGTCGGCGTCGAGACGCTGGATGATCTCGCCGTCGGCGGCCTTGGCGCCGGTGTTGACGGCGTTGGAGATGCCCCAGCCGTCGCGCACCCGTACGACGCGGGTGTTGGCGGGCCGGATCTCGGGCAGCAGGATGGGAGGCTCGCTGCCGTCGTCGACGACGAGGACCTCCATGAGATGGTCCGGGTACGTCTGCGCCGCCAGCGCCGCGAGTGTCAGGTCGAGCCGGTCCTGCCCGCCGTGAGCGGGTATCACCACGCTCACGGAAAGGGCGGGTGACCAGGTGCCGAGCTCCGGCGCCGCGATCGGCGAATAGTCGTTCTGCGTCAAGGCAGGACGCGCGTCCATGGTGGTGACCCCCTGCCCCGAGACCTTATCGGGAGATGCTGAGAATTTCCTGAATAGTGCCCCTGTCCAATGGATGTGTCCGGCCGGTGGACGCGGATCGGCGGCGGCCTGCCGCACCCCGTACACTCTGTGCCCAACACCGCAGGTAGGGAGTCATCATGAGCAGGTCGTGGCGTGGCCTCATCGAGGAATACCGCGAGCGTCTTCCTGTCACTCCGAAGACGCCCGTCATTACGCTGCTCGAGGGTGGCACGCCGCTGGTCCCCGCGAACCGTCTGTCGGCGCTGACGGGGTGCGACGTCTACCTGAAGGTCGAGGGAGCCAACCCGACGGGCAGCTTCAAGGACCGCGGCATGACCATGGCCATCAGCAAGGCGGTCGAGGAGGGGGCCAAGGCGGTCATCTGCGCCTCCACCGGCAACACCTCGGCGTCGGCGGCGGCCTACGCCGTACGCGCCGGGCTGACCTGCGCCGTGCTGGTGCCACGGGGGAAGATCGCCATGGGCAAGCTGGCCCAGGCGCTCGTGCACGGCGCCACGCTGCTGCAGGTCGAGGGGTCGTTCGACGACTGTCTCGAGATGACCCGCAAGCTGTCGTCCAGCTACCCGATCGCGCTGGTCAACTCGGTCAACCCGTTCCGGCTGCAGGGCCAGAAGACGGCGGCGTTCGAGATCGTCGACACGCTGGGTGACGCCCCGGACATCCACTGCATCCCGGTGGGCAACGCGGGCAACATCTCGGCGTACTGGATGGGCTACCAGGAGTACGCGGCCGACGGGGTGTCGACCAAGCGGCCGCGCATGTTCGGTTTCCAGGCCAGCGGGGCGGCGCCGATCGTCCAGGGCGCTCCCGTGTCCCATCCGCACACGATCGCCACCGCCATCCGCATCGGCAACCCGGCCTCCTGGTCGCTGGCCACCGCGGCGCGCGACGAGTCGGGCGGCGTCATCCAGGCGGTGACCGACCGGCAGATCGCGGCGGCGTACAAGCTGCTGGCGCAGGAGGAGGGCGTGTTCGTGGAGCTGGCCTCGGCCGCCAGCGTCGCGGGGCTTCTCCAGGCCCACGCGCAGGGGCTCGTCGACCCGGGCCGGCGCATCGTCTGCACCGTCACCGGCAACGGGCTGAAGGACCCCGACTGGGCGATCTCGGGCGCGCCCGCGCCCGTCGTCATCCCCATCGACGTCCACGCCGCCGCGGCGGCGCTCAACCTCGCCTGACAGGGAGTTCATGTGCGGACCGTTGAGATTCGCGTGCCCGCCACCTCGGCGAACCTGGGTCCCGGCTTCGACGCGCTCGGGCTGGCGCTGAGCCTGTACGACGACGTTGAGGCCGCGCTCACCGACGAGGCCGGGGTTCGCGTCACCGTCGAGGGCGAGGGCGCGGGTGAGCTGGATCTCGGAGAAGGTCACCTGGTCGTCAAGGCGATGCGGGCCACCTTCGATCGCATGGGGATCACGCAGCCCAGCGGGATCCGCCTGCACTGCCGTAACAGGATTCCGCACGCGCGCGGGCTGGGATCCTCGTCGGCCGCCCTGTGCGCGGGCATCCTGGCGGCCCGCGCTTTGGCTGAGGGCGAACAACTTTCTGAGCGCGGGCGATTTTCGGACGACGACGTTTTCGCGCTGGCCACGGAGATCGAGGGCCATCCCGACAACGTGGCCCCCTGTCTGGCCGGCGGACTGACCGTGGCCTGGTACGACCACTCCGGGGCGCCGCATATGGTGAAACTGGCTCCAGACGAGCGTATCCGCCCGGTCGTGGTCGTTCCTGTCACCCGGCTGGCCACGGAGACCGCACGGGGGCTGCTGCCGAAGGACGTGCCCCACAAGGACGCATCGTTCAACGCCGGCAGGGCTGCGCTGCTGATCGCGGCGCTGACCCGGCAACCGGAGCCCGGGCTGCTGCTCGCCGCCACCGAAGATCGACTCCATCAGCATTACCGCGCGCCTGCGATGCAGGACACCGCGAATCTGGTAGAACGTCTCCGTGCAGTGGGCGTGCCCGCCGTCGTTTCGGGAGCGGGTCCCACGGTCCTTGCGTTTTCGACATCGGATACGCAGGATTTGATCGCGCCAGAAGTGGGTAATGACTGGCACATCCAGCAAATGGACGTCGACCCGGTTGGTGCGAACGTTCAGTTCCCCGAGACACGCTGATGCCTCTTTAGACCTTCAGGGAATAGCCGTGTGCGCTGGTGATGTTAGGCTGGTAGCCGCACCAGATGCCCCCTTGGTGGGTGCGTGCTTGTCAGCCACACATCGCTGCATCATGTTTCACGTCGCGAGGCGTGAGCAGCGCGGCTGTCTCCCCGGACTCCGTTGCCTCCGGTTGGCCCACACCCGGTTGGCTCGAAACGAGGCGGCGACGACGGGGATCTGCGCGTTCGAATCACATCGACATCTGGTTGGCGACAGCAATCTGGGGGGTGTCAGCCACGCGCCACGGCCCTGTGGCGGCTTGGACGAGCCTCTCCCCAAGAGTGGCGGCCGTCCACAGCGACAGCCGAAGATCACAGCGTGCACCCCGACCCGGTCTGTCCCGCCGGATCGCAAGCACCTCCGGGACGCCCGGCAGAACGAAACCGGCGCCCGACCCCTGGGAAGGACCTTTTAGTTGAGCGACACCACCGAACTCCTCTCCGACGCATCAGGCGCAGAGCCGGCGTCCGGCGACACCCCCACCCGCGCACCGGCGAAGGCCACCCGTGCGCGTCGCTCCGGCACCGGCCTGTCCGCCAAGGTGCTGCCCGAACTGCAGAAGATGGCAGCGGAGCTGGGCATCAGCGGGACCGGGCGCATGCGGAAGAGCCAGCTGATCGCGGCCATCCAGGAGAAGCAGGGTGGCGGCTCCGGCGAGGCGGCTTCGGCTCCCGCCGTGGCCACCGAGGCGCCCGCCGCCGCCGCGGCCGACGCCGCCCCGGCCGCTGAGCGGCCCACCCGTACGCGCAGGGAACGTTCCCGCGCCAAGACCACCGAGGAGCCCGCGGCCCAGCCCGTCGCGCAGCCGGCGGAGCCCGTCGCCGTGGCCCCCGAGCCCGTCGCGGCCGCCGCGCCGGTCGAGCCGGTCGCGGAGCCGCAGGCCCAGGCCGTGGAGAGCGGCCAGAGCGACACGCGCGCCGAGCGCGGCGAGAGCCGTCGCGAGCGCCGCAGCCGCGGTGAGCGCCGCGAGCGGGGCGACCGCTCCGGCAGCGACCGCGGTGAGGGCGGTCGTGTCGAGAGCAGCCGCGACAGCGGCCGTGACAGCCGTGACAGCCGTGACGGCGGGCGCGACAGTGGCCGTGACCTCGGCCGTGACAGCGGTCGTGACCTCGGACGCGACGGTGGACGTGACGGTGGCCGCGGCGAGCAGCGCGAGCGCGCCGCCGACGCGGGCCGGAGCGACCAGCGCGGTGACCAGCGCGGCGACCAGCGCGGCGGTGGCGGCGACGACGACGATCGCGGGCGCGGTCGCCGGGGCCGCTTCAGGGAGCGCAACCGCGGCCGCGGCCGTGACCGCTTCGAGGGCAGCGAGCCCGTCGTCGGTGAGGACGACGTGCTCATCCCGATCGCCGGCATCCTCGACATCCTCGACAACTACGCGTTCGTCAGGACCAGCGGCTACCTGCCGGGCAGCAACGACGTCTACGTCTCGCTCGCCCAGATCCGCCGCAACGGCCTGCGCAAGGGCGACGTCATCACCGGCGCCGTCAGGCAGCCCCGCGACGGCGAGCGGCGCGAGAAGTTCAACGCCCTGGTCCGCCTCGACACCGTCAACGGCATGGACCCGGACCAGGCCCGCAACCGGCCTGACTTCAACAAGCTGACGCCGCTCTACCCGCAGGAGCGCCTGCGCCTCGAGACCGAGCCGAACATCCTCACCACGCGGATCATCGACCTCGTCTCGCCGATCGGCAAGGGCCAGCGCGGCCTCATCGTCTCGCCGCCCAAGGCCGGTAAGACGATGGTGCTGCAGTCCATCGCCAACGCGATCACCCGCAACAACCCCGAGTGCCACCTGATGGTCGTGCTCGTGGACGAGCGGCCCGAAGAGGTCACCGACATGCAGCGGTCGGTCAAGGGCGAGGTCATCCACTCGACCTTCGACCGTCCGGCCGAAGACCACACCACGGTCGCCGAGCTCGCCATCGAGCGGGCCAAGCGCCTGGTGGAGCTGGGCCACGACGTGGTCGTCCTGCTCGACTCGATCACCCGCCTCGGCCGCGCCTACAACCTGGCGGCCCCGGCGTCCGGGCGCATCCTGTCGGGTGGTGTCGACTCCACGGCGCTCTACCCGCCCAAGCGCTTCTTCGGCGCCGCCCGCAACATCGAGAACGGCGGCTCGCTGACGATCCTCGCCACGGCCCTGGTCGAGACCGGGTCCAAGATGGACGAGGTCATCTTCGAGGAGTTCAAGGGCACCGGCAACGCCGAGCTCAAGCTCAACCGCTCCCTGGCCGACAAGCGCATCTTCCCCGCGGTGGACGTGGACGCGTCCGGCACGCGTAAGGAAGAGATCCTCATGGGCAAGGACGAGCTCCAGATCGTCTGGAAGCTGCGCCGGGTGCTGCACGCGCTCGACATGCAGCAGGCGCTCGAGCTGCTCCTGGAGAAGATGAAGGAGACCAAGTCCAACGCGGAGTTCCTCCTGCAGGTCCAGAAGACCACGGTGAGCAACGACCGCGACTAGCGGCTCCCTGAGAGGGGCGGCATGGGGTTCGTCCCCGTGCCGCCCCTTTCGCGCGCCGGCTGGGTAGGTGGGGGTAGCCCTACCCCGACGCCGGTTGCCATCCGTATTCACGGCGGCCCCTCGCGCGTGCAGGCTGAAGGCATGCGATCAGCCGCGTTGAAGGATCGGGTGCCGTTCGGGGCCAAGGGGCCGCTGGGGGTCGTGGTGGACCCCATGACGTGGCGGGCGGCGCCGTACCTGCTGATCACGGGGGTGACCGGGATCGGCTGGTTCGTCGCGCTGTCCGTCGCCGTGCCCACGTCGCTCACGCTGACCGTCGTCTGGGTCGGCGTGCCGCTGATGATGGCCGCGGTGCTGATGTGGCGCGGCGGGGCGATGCTGGAGAGGCGGCTGATGTACGCGGCGTTCGGCGTGAAGATCGCCGACCCGTACCGGGCCAGGCCCGAACGCGGGCTGGGCGCGCATCTCCGCTGGCTCCTGGGGGACGCGGCCACCTGGCAGGACCTGGGATACCTGCTGATGCTGCTCCCGCTCGGCCTGGTCGAGACCGCCGTGTCGGTCGTGCTGTGGTTCACGGCGGTGGTGCTGATCATCCAGCCCGTCCTGATGGCGCTGTGGGCGGCGGCGGACGTCTACACGGAGCTGACCATCGACAGCTGGCCGGGCGCCGTCGTCGCCATGGTCTTCGGGATGCTGGTGTTCGTGCTCGCGGCGTACCTCGTACGCGGGATGGCCTGGCTGCACGGGACGCTGGCGACGGTGCTGCTCGGCGGCAGCCAGGAGGAGCGGCTGAGGGCCAGCAGGGCCAGGGGGATCGACGCGGCCGAGGCGGAGCGGCGCCGGATCGAGCGCGACCTGCACGACGGCGCGCAGCAGCGGCTGCTGTCGGTGGCGGTGGACCTGGGGCGGGCGCAGTCGAAGTTCGACAGCGAGCCGGAGGAGGCCAGGATGCTCATCGCGCAGGCCCACGCGGGCACCAAGGCCGCCATCGCCGAGCTGCGCAACCTGGCCAGGGGGATCCACCCGGCCATCCTGAGCGACCGCGGCCTGGACGCGGCGCTGTCGGGGCTGGCCGCGCGGGCGCCCATCCGCGTGGACGTCTCCGTCGAGCTGAGGGAGCGGCCGCCCGCCGCGGTCGAGAGCATCGCGTACTTCATCGTGGCCGAGAGCCTGACCAACATGGCCAAGCACTCCGGCGCCACCGAGGCGTCGGTGACGGTGCTCAGGGACCATCGAGGCGTGGTCGTGGACGTGTGGGACGACGGCATCGGCGGGGCCGTCGTCTGCCCGGGTGGCGGCCTGTCGGGGCTGGCCGACCGGGCGGCCACCATCGACGGCGTGCTGGTCCTGCACAGCCCCGTGGGCGGGCCCACTCTCGTGCGTGCGGAGCTGCCCTGCGAGTGGTAGGCGCATGCCGCGGCCTGCAGTGGACAGCTCAACGCTGTCCACTGTAGTCATGTGGCCATGCGCGTGGTCATCGCCGAGGACTCCGTACTTCTGCGCGAGGGGCTCGCGCGTCTGCTCGCCGACGGCGGCATCGAGACCGTCGCGGCCGTCTCCGACGGGCCCGCGCTGGTGTCCGCGGTCCTGGAGCACGAGCCCGACCTGGCCATCGTCGACGTACGCATGCCGCCGACCCACACCGACGAGGGCCTGCGGGCGGCGCTGCAGGTGCGCGTGGCCAGGCCGGACTTCCCGATTTTGGTCCTGTCGCAGTACGTCGAGGAGCGCTATGCCGGCGACCTCATCGGCAGGGCCGTCGGCTACCTGCTGAAGGAGCGGGTGGCGGACGTGGCCGAGTTCCTGGAGACCTTGCGGCAGGTGGCGGCGGGCGGCACGGTCATCGATCCCGAGGTCGTCGTGCAGTTGCTGAGCCGCCAGCGCCGGGGCGCCCCGCTCGACTCGTTGTCCCCCCGGGAGCGCGAGGTGCTGGCCCTGATGGCCGAGGGTCGCTCCAACACCGCCATCGCCGCCCGGCTGGTCGTCACGGAAGGCGCGGTGGAGAAGCACATTTCCGGTATCTTCGCCAAGCTGGCCCTGGGGCCGGCACCCGAGGATCATCGCCGCGTGCTGGCCGTACTCACCTATCTGGGGCGCTGACGGGAATGCGCGATGGCCTGGGATGGTTGGACGATCTGGCACACTGGTAGCTGACCATTTAGCGGTTCCGGTTCACGCCGTGCGTGAAGGCGACCCGGCGGCCGCACCCCGAAAGGACAGCGATGAAGCGCGACATCCACCCTGACTACAACGTGACGCAGGTGAGCTGCTCCTGCGGTAACACGTTCACCACCCGTAGCACCGCCAAGAACGGCGTCATCCACGCCGACGTGTGCTCGGCCTGCCACCCGTTCTACACGGGCAAGCAGAAGATCCTCGACACCGGCGGCCGGGTGGCCCGCTTCGAGAAGCGCTTCGGCAAGAAGGCCACGGGCAAGTAGCTTCACCGACGCCGGCCCGGACGCACGCCCGTGCGCTGGGTCGGCGTTACTGGTGTAAGCCCCAAGACTAAGGACACACGGTGAACCTCGACGAGTTGCTCAAGGAGTATTCCGAGCTGGAGCTGCAGCTCGCCGATCCCGCCGTGCACGCTGACCAGAACAAGGCCCGCACCCTCGGCCGGCGTTACTCGCAGCTCACGCCGATCGTCACGACGTACCGCGAGCTCGACTCGACGCGCGACGACCTGACCGCCGCCAAGGAGTTGGCCGGTGAGGACGAGGCGTTCGCGGCCGAGGCGGCCGAGCTGGAGGAGCGCGTCCCCCAGCTCGAGGAGAAGCTCAGGCACCTGCTCATCCCGCGCGATCCCAACGATGACAAGGACATCATCATGGAGATCAAGGCGGGCGAGGGCGGCGAGGAGTCCGCGCTGTTCGCGGGCGACCTGCTGCGGATGTACCTGAGATACGCCGAGCGGCTCGGCTGGAAGACCGAGGTCATCGACAGCCAGCCCTCCGACCTGGGCGGCTACAAGGACGTCACGGTCGGCATCAAGGCCAAGGGCGACGAGGGCGTGTGGTCCAGGCTCAAGTACGAGGGCGGCGTCCACCGCGTGCAGCGGGTGCCCGTCACCGAGTCGCAGGGCCGGATCCACACCAGCGCCGCGGGCGTGCTCGTCTACCCCGAGGCCGAGGACGTCGACGTCCAGGTCGACCCCAACGACCTGCGCATCGACGTCTACCGCTCCAGCGGCCCCGGCGGCCAGAGCGTCAACACCACCGACTCGGCGGTCCGCATCACCCACCTGCCGACCGGCGTGGTCGTCTCGTGCCAGAACGAGAAGAGCCAGCTCCAGAACAAGGAGTCGGCCCTGCGCATCCTGCGGGCCCGGCTGCTGGCCATCGCCCAGGAGCAGGCCGAGGCCGCCGCGCAGGCCGAGCGCAAGTCGCAGGTCCGCACGGTCGACCGCTCCGAGCGCGTACGCACCTACAACTTCCCGGAAAACCGCATCTCCGACCACCGGGTCGGCTTCAAGGCGTATAACCTCGATCAGGTTCTCGACGGTGAGCTCACCGCCGTGACCCAAGCCCTCATCGACGCCGAGATGGCGGAGAAGCTCGCACAACACTCATGACATTTCTGCTGGACGAGATCGCCCTCGCCACCGCCCGGCTGGCCGAGGCAGGTGTTCCCTCACCGCGCACCGACGCTGAGGAGATCGCGGCATTCGTCCACGGCGTGCGCAGGAGCGAGCTCCACACGGTCAAGGACTCCGACTTCGACGCGCTGTTCTGGGAGGGCGTGGCCAGGCGCGAGGCCCGCGAGCCGCTGCAGCACATCACCGGCCACGCCTACTTCCGCTACCTCGAGCTGTCGGTCGGGCCGGGCGTGTTCGTGCCGCGGCCCGAGACCGAGGTGGTGGCGGGCTGGGCCATCGAGACGCTGCGCGCGATGGACGTGACCGCCCCGCTCGTCGTAGATCTCGGCACCGGCTCGGGCGCGATCGCGCTGTCGATCGCCCAGGAGGTGGCCTTGGCCGAGGTCCACGCCGTGGAGGTCGACCCCGGAGCGTACACGTGGGCCAAGCGCAACATCTCCGAGCTCGGCCAGGGCCGTACCCACCTGCACCCCGAAGACCTGGCCGAGGCGCTGCCCGAGCTCAACGGCAAGGTCGACCTGGTCATCTCCAACCCGCCCTACATCCCGCCCGGCGCGATCCCGCGCGACCCCGAGGTGCGCGACTACGATCCCACCAGGGCGCTGTACGGCTCCGGCGAGGACGGGCTCGGCGAGGTGCGCGCGGTCGAGCGCACGGCCCGCCGCCTGCTGCGGCCCGGCGGCTGGGTGGTCGTCGAGCACGCCGACCAGCAGGGCAGGGCGGTCTATCTGACGTTCCCCGAGGACAACGGCTGGCGCGACGTGCGCCTTCGCCAGGACCTCACCAGAAGGGACCGCTTCGTCACGGCCCGGCTGGGCCAGGACTAGGATCCATGCGAGTGAGGTGACAGGACCGATGGCCAGACGCTTTGACTGCTCCGACCTGGAGCAGCGGACCGTGGGCGTGATGGAGGCCGCGGCCGCCGTGCGGCGCGGCGAGCTCGTGGTGCTGCCGACCGACACCGTCTACGGCATCGGCGCTGACGCGTTCACGCCGGCGGCGGTCACGGCACTGCTCGACGCCAAGGGCCGGGGCCGCGAGATGCCGCCGCCCGTGCTCGTGGGCACCGTCAGAGCCGCCACAGCGCTCATAGACGACCTCGGGCCGTACGGGCAGGACCTTATAGACGCCTTCTGGCCCGGGCCGCTCACGCTCGTCTGCAAGGCCAACAGGGCCCTTTCCTGGGACCTGGGGGAGACCAAGGGGACGGTGGCCGTCCGCATGCCGCTCCACCCGGTCGCGCTCGACCTGCTCAAGGAGACCGGCCCCATGGCCGTCTCCAGCGCCAACCGCTCCGGCGCCCCCGCCGCCACCACGGCGGAGGAGGCCCAAGAGCAGCTCGGCGACTCGATCGAGGTCTATCTCGACGGCGGCAAGACCACCGACAACACGCCCTCCACCATCATCGACCTCACCACCGCCGTGCCCCGGCTGCTGCGGCGCGGGGCGATCCCGGTGGAGAAGCTGCGCGGCATCATCGGGTACGTCGCCACCGACGACTGACGCCATACCGTCTGCTTATCCCGGCTGCGATCGCCCTCCGGCCGACACTACGGTGAGGCCCGGAGCGGCGATTACGTCCGGGAGTGGCCCATGGGCAAGTTCGACGGCATGGATCCCAAGCTGGTCCGTGACCTGCTGACCGAGGTGAAACACGCGGCCACGCAGATGCGTACGGTCGAGGACCAGGTCAGGGCCGCCATGCACCGCGCCGGGCTGTCCGCCCAGACCACCCACCGCCCGGCGCAGGTCGCGGACGCCGTCGACGGGATGGTCAAGGACGTCAACGTCCGGCTCGGGGTGCTGGAGAAGCGCGTCGAACCGCCTCGGATGGGGGCGGGGGCTACTGAGGACGACGATCCCAAGCAGGTGCGGGGGGATCGGGACAAGTACGACAACCCACGGGCCGACGAGCCCCCATCGAAGGACGACGACACGAAGTCGGACTCGGACGGCAAGACGGGTGCTGATGGGAAGTCGGACTCGGACGGCAAGACGGGCGCTGACGGGAAGTCGGACTCGGACGGCAAGACGGGCGCTGACGGGAAGTCGGACTCGGACGGCAA